>NZ_JBGTYX010000004.1:0-187196 GCF_041807785.1 Mannheimia sp. E30BD | reverse complement strand
AAAAAATTTCCCTTTATTCTTGAAGGAATGTGAATTTCGGTTTAACTTTGGTACACCAAAAGAACAGCTCAAAACGTTGCGAAAATGGTGTGAGATTTAGGGCTAATCTACTACAGCCCCAAATCTTAAATGGCGAAATCCCTGCTCCTGATGTATTGGTTGGATGCACGCCTTGCCAAGCCTTTTCTGTGGCAGGCAAGCGTGAGAGTTTAGATGATGACAGAGGGAATTTAACCCTTGCACTTATCCACATTTTAGAGGCTATTGATTATGTCAGACAACAAAATGGGCAACTGCCCTGCATTCTCGTGTGGGAAAACGTACCCGGTGTGCTATCCACCAAGGACAACGCATTCGGACACTTTTTGGCTGGACTGGTTCAAGAACGTGAGCCATTACAACCAGCAGGGGAAAAATGGACAAACGCTGGTTATGTGCATTCAGCCCGAACTGTCGCTTGGCGAGTCCTCGATGCTCAATACTTCGGTGTCGCCCAACACCGCAAAAGAGTGTTCCTTGTGGCAAGTGCTAGAAAACGAAGTATCGCCCAAATACTCATTGAGCCAAAAAGCGTGCGAGGGGATATTGAGGCTAGCAGAAACGAGAGGCAAAACATTGCCGGATTTATTGAAAGCAGCTTTGGAACGTATCGCCAATCCGACAAAGGCGGCACAGTTAAAGCTTCAGGGGGGGCTTTGAGTGGCGGGAGTGAAACGCTAATTGTTCACGACACGCAAGATCCAATTATCAGCCAAAACAAAGCTCATTGTTTAGGTCGGAATAATGGACAAGAGAATGTGTTGTTTGAGGTAAAAGGTGCTGAAGCTGTACGAATTAGCGAAATTCAGGACAAAACGCCAACACTGAAAGCAAGAATGGGGACGGGTGGGAATAATATCCCGTGTATTGCCCTTGCCGGAAATACTATCGGCAGGCAACCACAGAACGGCGGAAATGGTAACGGGTTTGACGAAAGTGGCGTAAGTTACACGCTTACCCGAACAGAGGTTCACGCTGTCAGCACCGGAACAACTATTCGGAAACTTACTCCCACCGAATGCGAGAGACTACAAGGCTTTTCCGATGATTGGACAAAAATCCCCTACCGTGGCAAATCCGCCGATTAATGCCCTGATAGTCCACGCTATAAAGCTATTGGCAATAGTATGGCTGTGCCTTGTATGCGGTGGATAGGGCTACGGCTCAATAATTATTTAATTCAATCCCTCAGAATGAGGGATTTTTTATTGGAGGAAATAATGAATGGAACATCTCACAATTAAACAAGCCGCAAAGGAGTTGAATTACCACCATAGCACTGTACGGCAGCATTTATTAGAGTGGAAATTTTTCCAAATGCCAGGTTCTCGGGTTTGGAGAGTAAGAAGAGCAGATCTTGAAAGAGTAAAAAAAATAATGAATAATCCGGACCGATTAGCTCTGTCGGTCGAAGAGGTAAAACTATGTCGATCTACAAAAGAGGAAAAATATACTGGGTTGCTTTCACTACCCCGAGTGGCAAAAGAATTAGACGTTCTGCTGGCACAGAAGTAAAGAAAAATGCTCAGTTATTTTTACAGAAAATCAAGGCAGAAATGTGGAGTATAAACCACTTGGATTCGGAGCCGGATTATTTATTTGAACAAGCATTGCTTGATTACTTAAAACAATCAGAAGGGCTTGCGGATCAAGCTACTAAAAAACGGCACGCTATCTACTGGCGTAATGTTTTTGGTGGTAGAGGGTTAAATACGATCACAACTCAAGAGATTGTAAATAATCTGCCGACAAAAAATCAAAATACCGGTGAACCGCTTTCTAATAGCACGCAGAATAAATACATTAAATCCTTACAACGTATTTTTTCAATTGCTCATAAAGCAGGGTATATTACTAAAGTTCCCTATTTGCCAAAGAAGAAAGAGCCTCCAATTCGTATTCGTTGGATCACGAAAGAACAGGCGAAAATACTGATTTCAAATATTAGAACAGAATGGATGAGAAATATCTGCTCGTTTGCTTTAATGACAGGAGCAAGACGAACAGAAATTCTCACACTTACTTGGGACAAAATTGACTTTGAGAGAAAAATAGCAATTGTTTCAAATGATATTGCTAAATCTGAAAAGGCACGTTCATTATTATTAAATAACTCCGCCACTGAACTATTAAAACAACAGCGTGGGCGACACGTTAAATATGTTTTTGTTAGCTCAACAGGCAGACCACTTGATGATATTAACAGAAAAACATTTGATGCTGCAACTAAGCGATGTTTGTTAATTGATTTCCACTTTCACGACCTCCGCCACACTTGGGCAAGTTGGCATGTCCAAGCTGGAACGCCACTTTTTACGTTAAAAGAATTAGGCGGCTGGGAAACATTGGAAATGGTCAAGAAATATGCTCACTTAAATGCAGATCATTTGCTAAACCACGCTAATAGTGTGAATTTTCTTTGACACAATTTTGTCACATTGCAGAAAAACGCTCTCTAAAGTGAGTTTCAAAAGGTGTGTAACCTATTGAATTTCAAGGGATTTAATGGCACGCCCTAAAGGATTCGAACCTTTGACCCACGCCTTAGAAGGGCGTTGCTCTATCCAGCTGAGCTAAGGGCGCAAATGAATAAATTAGAAATGGTCGGCGAGATAGGATTTGAACCTACGACCCACTGGTCCCAAACCAGTTGCGCTACCAAGCTGCGCTACTCGCCGACAAATGATAGAGTGATTATAAGATTCTTTATTTAACAGTCAATCTTTTTTTGTTAAAGTTTGCTCGAATGCTTGAACTTTATCCGTTATTTAAAATTAGCTTATCAAAAAGTGAAAATTTTGAGAGAATAGCAAACGTTTTCGCTCATTAATGTTTCGGGAGATAAAAATGGCAGCACAGATTATTTCGGGCAGTGAAATTGCCTCAAAAATTAAAAAAGGAATTAGTGAGAAAATTGCACATTATGTTGAGCAAGGTAAACGTAAACCTGGTCTTGCAGTTATTTTAGTTGGGGCAGATCCAGCCTCGCAAGTTTATGTTGGAAGTAAGCGTAAAAGTTGTGGGGAAATTGGCATTGAATCTAGATCTTACGATTTACCAGCAGAAACGACAGAAGCAGAATTACTTTCACTTATCAAAGAGCTTAATCAAGATGAGAGCATTGATGGCATTTTGGTGCAGTTACCTCTACCAAAACAGATTGATTCAACGAAAGTCATTGAGGCAATTACTCCGCATAAAGATGTAGATGGCTTCCATCCTTATAATGTAGGTCGTTTAGCTCAGCGTATTCCGACTTTACGTTCTTGTACTCCATACGGCGTAATGAAATTACTTGAAGCTACAGGTGTGTATTTGCACGGTCAGCACGCTGTGATTGTTGGTGCTTCTAATATTGTAGGTCGCCCAATGGCACTAGAATTGTTGCTTGCTGGTTGTACAGTTACTGTTACGCATCGCTTTACTAAAGATTTAGAAAGCCACGTTCGCCAAGCAGATATTCTCGTTGTTGCGGTAGGCAAGCCTGAATTCATTCCAGGCGATTGGATTAAAGAAGAGGCGATAGTGATTGATGTGGGCATTAATCGTATGGCAGACGGCAAATTAAAAGGCGATGTGGAATATAGCATTGCCTCACAAAAAGCGAACTTTATTACCCCAGTACCAGGTGGTGTTGGTCCAATGACGGTGGCGATGTTAATGCAAAATACTCTACAGGCTTACGAAAACCATTTACAAGCGGTCTAAAAACGAGAATTTTTTACAAATCCTCAATCGAAAACAAGATTGAGGATTTTTCTTTGTGAATTTCTAGGCTTTTGAGCCAGANGAATTTTTTACAAATCCTCAATCGAAAACAAGATTGAGGATTTTTCTTTGTGAATTTCTAGGCTTTTGAGCCAGAAAAGACTAAAATAGCCCACCTTTTTATAGTGAATTATAGCGAACAGATTTTTATATGAAATTTATTATTAAATTTTTCCCTGAAATTATGATTAAAAGCGACTCAGTGCGTAGACGATTTATCAAAATTTTAACCTCAAATATCCGCAATGTCTTGTTAAAAGAAACCAAAAATATATCTGTTGTTCGTCATTGTGATTTTATTAAAGTGCGCGCAAAAGTTGAGGAAGAGGGAGCATTAGTGCTGGATTTGCTCAAGCGTACCCCTGGTATTCATCATATTTTGGAGGTTGAAGAAACGCCATTTACTGATATGCACGATATTTTTGAGCAAACCTATGCGGCGGTAAAAGATGAACTTGAAGATAAATCTTTTAGTGTGCGGGTTCGCCGTAAAGGCAAGCACGATTTCAGTTCACTGGATGTTGAACGTTATGTGGGTGGAGGGCTAAACCAACGGATTGAAAGTGCTAGAGTGAAATTAAAAAATCCTGATGTGACGGTTAGAATTGATATTGAACAAGACAAAATGTTGCTGATTAAAGCACGTTATGAGGGATTGGGTGGGTATCCTATTGGCACGCAAGAAGATGTTCTGTCTCTTATATCGGGCGGTTTTGATTCTGGTGTGTCAAGCTATATGCTGATTCGTCGTGGCTCTCGTGTACATTATTGCTTTTTCAATTTAGGTGGAGCAGCTCACGAACTTGGTGTTAAGCAGATGGCATATCATATCTGGAGCCGTTATAGCACTTCGCACAAAGTCCGTTTTGTGGCAATCAATTTTGAAAATGTAGTTGGCGAGATTTTAGAAAAAGTCGATAACGGACAAATGGGGGTGGTATTAAAACGTATGATGGTGCGTGCAGCAAGCAAAATTGCCGAGCGTTTTGGCATTCAAGCAATCGTAACAGGTGAGGCGTTAGGACAAGTTTCAAGCCAAACCTTAACCAATTTGCGTTTGATTGATAAGGCTTCTGACACTCTTGTTTTACGCCCGCTGATTACTCACGATAAAGAAAAGATTATTTCGATAGCAAAAGAGATTGGCACGGATGATATTGCTAAATCTATGCCAGAATTTTGCGGCGTGATTTCTAAAAATCCAACCGTAAAAGCGATTGAGAGTAAAATTGTGGAAGAAGAGGGGCACTTTAATTTTGATGTGCTAGATCAAGCGGTTAAAAATGCTGACTATTTGGATATTCGTGAAATTGCACAGCAAACAGAAAAAGAAGTTGTTTCTGTAGAGACAACCAGTGCGTTATCTGCAAATGACGTGATTTTAGATATTCGTAGCCCTGAAGAAGTGGACGAAAAACCATTTCATTTAGAGGGGATTGAAGTGAAAGTGTTGCCATTTTATAAACTGTCCAGCCAATTTGGCACGCTTGATCAAGCAAAAACATATTTGTTGTATTGCCAGCGTGGTGTAATGAGCAAGTTGCAAGCATTGTATTTGAAAGAGAGTGGTTATAACAATGTGAAAGTTTTTAAAGCGAACTAGAAATTTGCAAACTTCCAAGCAAATTTAACCGCTTGGAAAAGAAGGGCTAAATGAATTTCTCATTTAGCCCTAAATTTTATTTAAAATGGAGAAGAATTAATGTTCATTTTTCTCTTTTAATTTAATTAATTGTCCTTCTAATTTTTTCTTCACATCAAAAATAGCATTGTACAAATCTTCGTGTTCAGATTTTGCGACTAAGTCACCTAAAGGCGTGCCTATTGTTGCTTCTACTTGAAATGTATTTGGCTGTTTAATCAACATAAAATGTGGGTTTATCAGCTGGGTGTGATATTTTTCTAACTTAGCTAAACGCTCCTCAATATGAGTACGGATTGCAGGGGTAATGTCCATTTGTTTGCTTGAAATATTTATTGACATAACATTTTCCTCTTGTTTAGTTAAGGCTTTTGCCATTGATATCCTGTCATCAAAATATGCGGTTCACCCCAAAAATTCAAGTGAAAAATGAAATAAGTTTTCAAAAATTTGATCTACTTAACATTTTTAATGATTTTTGACTATAATATCGCTAATAAATAGACAATTGAGATTTGATGATGAGCGAGAAAAAACAGTTACCTCCATTCCAAAAACAATTTTTACACCCTAAATATTGGGGATTATGGATTGGTTTAGGCATTTTTAAGCTAATTTTATGTTTACCTTATCCCGTTTTGGTAAAAATTGGTTTAGGACTGGGGAAATTATTTGCGAGTTTAGGATTTGGCAAACGCCGTATGCGAATTGCTCGCCGTAATTTAGAACTCTGTTTCCCCCACTATTCTGCCGAGCAAATTCAAGAGTTAGTTCAAGAAAATATGAAATCAGTTGGTATGGCGATTATTGAAACTGGAATGGCGTGGTTTTGGTCTGATAAGCGAGTGTTAAAATGGTCGAAGATTGAAGGGTTAGAACACTTAGTCCAAAGAGAGATGCATTCAGGTGTTTTACTCGTTGGAGTACATTTCTTAACTTTAGAGCTTGGAGCAAGAATTGTTGGATTGCACAGTCAAGGTATCGGAGTATATCGTCCAAATGATAATCCGTTATTAGATTGGCTCCAGTTCAGAGGGCGTATTCGCTCAAATAAAGCAATGCTCGATCGTAAAGATGTTAGAGGTATGATTCGAGCATTAAAAAATGGCGAAATGATTTGGTATGCACCAGATCACGATTATGGGAGACGAAACAGTGTTTTTGTGCCTTTTTTTGCTGTAGAGGAAACTTGCACAACGGCAGGTAGCTATATGTTAATTCGTTCTGCACCTAATGCACTGGTAATTCCTTTTAGCCCAATTCGTAATGCAGATTATTCGGGCTATACAGTGAAGATAAGTCCTCCTGTCGATTTTAGACAATGCCAAAACGAAGTTGATACAGCAATCTTGATGAATAAAGTTGTGGAGAAAGAAATTATGAATGCACCTACACAATATATGTGGCTTCATCGTCGCTTTAAAACACGACCAAATGAAGATGATAAGAGCCTTTACGATTAATTTTTCAATAATTGCAAAAAGTGCTTGCATATTTAAACTGAATTTTGCAATCTAGCAGAGAATATTAAACATAATAAAAATACAGGAGATGATTATGGCAACCCCTTTATTTCACGGTAGTATAGTGGCATTAGTAACACCAATGAAACACGGTGAAGTTGATTTCCAAGATTTAAAAAAACTCGTTGAATATCATATTCAATCTGGTTCTCATGGTATTGTATCTGTAGGTACAACGGGAGAATCCGCAACATTAAGTATTGATGAAAATGTAAAAGTAATTAAGAAGACGGTTGAATTTGCTGATGGCCGTATTCCTGTTATTGCAGGAACAGGTTCAAATGCTACCAGTGAAGCGATCACAATGACCAAGTTATTAGCAAACAGCGGTGTTGCTGGTTGTTTAAGCGTTGTGCCTTATTATAATAAGCCAACCCAAGAGGGAATGTATTTACACTATAAAGCAATTGCAGAAAGTACTGATCTTCCACAAATTCTCTATAATGTGCCAGGTCGTACAGGGAGTGATTTAAAACCTGAAACAATTGGTCACTTAGCGAAAATTGAAAATATCGTGGCAGTAAAAGAAGCCACGGGCGATTTAAGCCGTTTACCGTTAATTAAGCAATTAGCGGGTGATGATTTCATCTTCTTAAGTGGCGATGATGCAACAGGGTTTGAATCAATGAAACAAGGTGGACAAGGTGTTATTTCGGTAACAAATAATGTTGCAGCGGCAGATATGGCAAAAATGTGTGAATTAGCTTTATCAGGCAAATTTGATGAAGCAGAAGAAATCAACAACCGCTTAATGGCTTTGCACCACGATTTATTCGTAGAATCTAACCCGATTCCTGTGAAATGGGCTGCATATAAATTAGGATTAATTAGCGAGCCAAACTTACGTCTGCCTTTAACAACCTTAGCAGAAACAGCCCAACCTACAGTATTAAAAGCATTACAACAAGCGGGCTTAATTTAATTATTTTTTGCAAATATGGCAAAAACCAGTTAATTAATTAACTGGTTTTTTTATATTGAATAAATCGCATATTCTAAAACATCAAAATACTAAATTCTTTGATTTGGATAAACTTTTATTCTGCTTGGATAATTATTATCCATATAAAAAACTATTTTTTTCTTATTTTGATAGGCATACCTCAAAATGAGTAAAAAGACGTTGCCTTCTTTGTTGATAGAGCTAATATAGCATTGTTTTATTAGCTTTATAAAAAGGAGATTATTATGGCTACGCCATCTCAACGTTTTTCTCTTACTTGGGTACTTAATTTATTCGGTACTGCAGTGGGAGCTGGAGTTTTATTTTTACCTATCAATGCAGGTATGGGTGGATTTTATCCATTAGTTGTTATGACCTTATTAGTCGGTCCAATGACTTATTTAGCTCATCGTGGTTTAACACGCTTTGTGCTATCATCAAAAAACAAAGGAAGTGATATCACATCTGTTGTACGAGAGCATTTTGGTGAACGAACAAGCAGGTAAATTGATTACGTTGCTTTACTTTTTTGCTATTTTCCCAATTTTACTAATTTATGGTGTTGGAATTACGAATACTGTTAGTTCTTTTATGGAAAATCAGCTCCACATAACGCCACCGTCTAGAGCAGTATTATCCTTTATTTTAATTGTCGCTATGATTGGTGTGATGTTGCTTAACGAAGAAGTAATGCTAAAAATTACAACTTGTTTAGTATATCCGTTGGTATTAATTTTATTTAGTTTATCCATTTATCTTATTCCGCAATGGAATACTGCGGCGTTACAACAAATGCCAACCACTAGCGATTTCTTAACTACACTTTGGCTAACGATTCCGGTTTTAGTTTTTGCTTTCAACCATTCACCAGCGATTTCCTCATTTGCACTCTCTCAACAAAAACATTACCAAGATGAGCATAAAACAGAAACTGAAGCAGCTAAAGTGTTACGCTCTACCGCATTTATCTTAGTATTATTTGTAATGTTTTTTGTGTTTAGCTGTGTGCTGACGCTAACACCAGCAGAATTAGCCGAAGCAAAAGTACAAAATATCTCGATTTTGTCATACTTAGCAAATAAATTCGATAATCCGATTATTTCCTATTTCGGACCATTAGTGGCATTTTTAGCGATTGGTAGCTCATTCTTTGGGCATTATTTAGGGGCTCGTGAGGGATTAGAAGGTTTAGTGAATCAAATGCGTAAAGAACCTATTGAACCAAACAAATTCCGCAAAATTACAGCTGCTATTTTCTTAGTCATTTTATGGATTGTTGCAACTATTAACCCAAGTATTTTAGGTTTTATTGAGAGCTTAGGTGGTCCAATTATTGCGATGATTTTATTTATTATGCCGGTGTATGCTGTTTACAAAGTGCCAGCCCTTGCTCGCTTTAAAAATGAATTTGGACAGATTTTTGTATTCGTTATGGGCTGTATTGCAATTTCAGCCATTGTGTACGGATTACTGTAATTCGAGTAAAATGCACACTTTTGATTTTATTGTGGGACGTGTTTATGATTAGCGTATTTGATATGTTTAAAGTGGGGATTGGACCTTCCAGTTCCCATACAGTTGGACCGATGAAAGCGGCAAAAGAATTTGTTGATGAGTTGCAAAATCGCAAACTTTTGGCAAAACTTGACCGCTTGAGGGTTGATGTTTATGGCTCGCTATCCCTGACAGGACGTGGACATAATACTGATATTGCTATTATTATGGGGCTAATGGGTTATTTACCCCATAATGTGGATATTGAACGTATCGATAGCACCATTGAAAGCTTAAAACAAAATAAGCAACTGGTGGTTGCAGAAAGTAGTAATGAAGCTAAGCAGATTCAATTTGATTTTTTTGAAGATATGCCTTTTCATAATGATTTCTTGCCGCTACACGAAAATGGCGTGAAGTTCACCGCTTTAAGTGGCGAAGAAATCTTATTTGAAAACACTTATTACTCAATTGGTGGCGGATTTATTGTTGATGAGGCAAATTTTGAAAAGGTCAAAGAGAGCGATGTCTCTGTGCCTTTTCCTTATCGCAATGCGACTGATTTGCTACATCACTGTAAAGAGAATGGGTTGCCTATTTCCTCAATTGTGTGGAAAAATGAGTTGGCACTACGCTCAAAAGAAGAAATTTCGGATTATCTCGCAATGATTTGGCAAACAATGGAAGCCTGCATTGAACGAGGTGTTCATACAGAGGGATTATTGCCTGGTCCACTTAAAGTAGCTCGCCGAGCTTGTTCATTACGCAGGATGTTAGAGGCTAACAGTAAGTTTAATACAGATCCTATGCAAATTATCGACTGGGTCAATATGTTTGCCCTTGCCGTTAATGAGGAAAATGCAGCGGGCGGACGAGTGGTAACCGCCCCAACTAATGGTGCTTGTGGAATTGTGCCTGCTGTGTTGGCTTACTACCAAAAATTTATTGGTCAGCTTAACCAAGAAACTGTTGAACGTTATTTGCTTACCACCGGTATTATCGGCTCACTTTATAAAATGAATGCGTCTATCTCAGGGGCAGAGGTGGGGTGTCAAGGTGAAGTTGGGGTTGCTTGCTCAATGGCGGCGGCAGGTTTAACTGAAATTATGGGTGGAAGTGCCGAGCAGGTGTGCATTGCAGCAGAAATCGGTATGGAGCATAATCTCGGCTTAACTTGCGATCCTGTTGGCGGACAAGTACAAGTGCCTTGTATTGAGCGAAATGCGATAGCGTCAGTCAAAGCGATTAATGCAAGTCGAATGGCATTACGTCGAACTTCTTCGCCACAAGTGAGTTTAGATAAAGTGATCGAAACGATGTATGAAACAGGTCGGGATATGAACGCAAAATACCGTGAAACTTCAACGGGTGGTCTAGCGATTAAAGTCTTACCCTGTGATTAAATAAGCAAAGGCTATCTTTTAACAAGATAGCCTTTTAGTTTAACTAAATATTAATGACGGAAATGTCTCATTCCGGTTAATACCATCGCCATACCGTGTTCGTTTGCAGCATCAATTACTTCTTGATCACGCATTGAACCGCCTGGGTGGATAACACAAGTAATACCGACTTTTGCCGCTGCATCAATACCATCACGGAATGGGAAGAAAGCATCCGATGCCATCACGCAGCCTGCCACTTGTAAGCCTTCATCTTCTGCTTTAATGCCCGCAATTTTCGCTGAATAAACACGGCTCATTTGTCCTGCACCGATGCCAATAGTTTGGCCGTCTTTCGCATACACAATCGCATTTGATTTCACATATTTCGCCACTTTCCAGCAGAAGAGTAAATCTTTTAATTCAGTTTCTGTTGGCTTACGCTCGGAAACGACTTGCAAATCATCGAGAGAAACAGAACCTTGATCCGCATCTTGGACTAATAAGCCACCATTCACACGTTTGTAATCTAAACGTTTTGCAGCTTGGCTAAATTCACCGCACTCTAACACACGCACGTTTTTCTTCTTCGCCAATGCTTCTTTTGCCGCTTCGGAAATTGTTGGGGCGATAATTACTTCCACAAATTGACGATCTGCAATCGTTTGTGCTGTTTCACCATCTAACTCACGGTTGAAGGCGATAATGCCGCCGAAAGCAGAAGTTGGGTCGGTTTGGTAAGCACGATTATAGGCTTCTAAAATATCTTTACCTAAGGCTACACCGCAAGGGTTTGCGTGTTTCACAATCACGCAAGCCGGCTCGGCAAATTCTTTTACGCACTCTAATGCTGCATCGGTATCAGCGATGTTGTTGTAAGAAAGGGCTTTGCCTTGTAACTGTTTAGCGGTAGAAACAGAGGCTTCTTTCACTTCATTTTCCACATAAAATGCCGCATTTTGATGGGCATTTTCGCCATAACGCATTGTTTGTTTACGCACAAAGTTGAGGTTTAAAGTACGAGGGAATTGTCCACTTGGTTGGGTTAAGTCTTCTTCCTCAGCCCCTTGATAAGGCGGCACTTTTTGCCCGAAATAGTTGGCAATCATCGAATCATATTGAGCGGTATGCTCGAAGGCTTTGATCGCTAAATTGAAACGAGTTTCTAAAGTTAAACTGTTTTGATGTTGATCCATTTCGGCAAGAATAGCATCAAAATCATTGTTATTGACCACAATCGCCACATCTTTATGATTTTTCGCCGCAGAACGCACCATTGTTGGGCCACCAATATCAATATTTTCCACCGCATCTTCAAGGCTACAATTTGGGTTAGCAACAGTTTGAGCGAAGGGGTAGAGATTCACCACCACCATATCAATACGCTCAATGCCGTGTTGATTCATTACCTCATCATCTGTACCACGACGACCTAAAATCCCACCGTGTACTTTTGGGTGCAGGGTTTTTACACGACCGTCCATCATTTCAGGGAAACCTGTGTAGTCTGATACTTCCGTTACAGGCAAGCCTGCATCTGCTAATAATTTTGCAGTTCCTCCTGTTGAAAGTAATTTTACCCCACGAGCCGATAGCCCACGAGCAAATTCGACAATGCCTTTTTTATCGGACACACTTAATAACGCCTGCTGAATCGCCATTTTTTAGGTTCCTTAAAATGAAGTTAAGAGTTGAAATAAAACGTGTATTATTATAACGCAAACGTTTGTTTTTTTCATCTGCAAGCGGTCAGATTTTTAGTAAACTTTGCAAATTCGTTATTTGCAGAACTTCTCAAAGTGCGTAGAATAGCGAAAAAACGGAGGATTTATGATTAAACACAATCTAGAAAATTTTGAATTTGCTTATTTTACGGAAAATAACGTAAAAGCTGGGATACTGCGTTATCGCTACATTAAAGATAATGTCATTGATGCGTACACCACGAGAGTTGATGAAGCCTTTCAAGGCAAGGGAATAGCAGTGGAGTTATATAATGCTCTGATTGCCTTTGCCCAAGAAAAAGGATTAAAAATCAAGCCAAGTTGTAGCTATATTGATGTAAAAATGCAACGAAGCCACCGAGATTTAATTGCCTAACTAAGAACAAGCGGTCGTAAAAAGTGAGAAATTTACGACCGCTTGTGTTTTACTCCCAATAGAAAGTTATATTTAGTCCTACATTATCCGCAAAAGATTGAATCGATTTACGGCGTTGAGCTGTTGATGAATGTGTGTAGAGATAAATACCGTCTTCAAGTTTAGTAGTGTATGCCATACCATTTGGGCGGTAACAAGGCTCTGAGCCAACACAATGTGTTAAGGTTGGTTTTCCGTTTCTGATGTAGTTTTCGACTAGCTCTCGATAATGAGAATTTAATAAATGCTTGAAGAAGTTTTTTTGATTATCTCTAAAATTTCTTCCTGAAATTTTAGTGCCATCAGCAAGTTCAATCCAACAATATGGTGCTTCTTCAGATAATTGTTCCTCATCATTCAATTCACTTTCAAAAATATTGATATGAGCCACTTCTTCCATAATTTCTTGCACAATATCAAATACATTTTTGGCTTTGATTTTGCTGGTTTTATCAATATAAGACGTGTTGCCAATTGTTCCATTTTCAAGAATTAAATCGGTATTTTTAAATTCATTAATCAGCATTTTTTCAAGATAATCAGTTTGTGATTTATCTAAATGCCCATCTTCTCGACCAAAGAAAATAATCTTATTCCACCAAATTTTGGTTTCGTCTTTGATATGCTTTGCAATACGATCATAAATCTTACCTGAAGCCTGCCCAATATATCGTCTGTTTTCGCCCAATAAGATATAAATACCTGCTTTATTCGCCTCTTCTAAATTTTTGAGAGCATTGAAATCTGTACGATCAGCAATTACAAAGAAAGCGGGGTCTTTCGTATAAACCGTAATATTATCTCGTCCTCTATCGGTAACAATAACAGTATGAGTAACCATAAATATCTTCTTCCTTATTCATTAAACAACGCCATATAGAACCGATTTTCAAAAGTGTTCAGTGGAGCCCGTTTCGTTTTACTTTCCAGCTCGCCTGTGGAGTAGCCACTAATAAATTGCACAAAAGCGATGCGTTCGCCACGGGCATTTTTCATAAAGCCTGCAAGGTTATAAACCCCTTTTAATGCTCCTGTTTTGGCGATGAGATTTTTTGCCAATGGCTCTGTGGAAATAGAGCCTTTGCCTGAAATTGTGCCGTCTACGCCTGCAATCGGGAAGGTTTCAAATAAGCGTAATGTTTCTTCATTTTGTGCAATATATTCAAGGGTGTCTAGCATTGTATTGGCACTGATTTGATTATGGCGGGAAAGCCCTGAGCCATCAGCCACTACACTGTTTTTAAAATCAATATTCGCTTTTGATTTCAGAAGTTGTCGAATTACATAACTGCCTAACTGGAATGATGCCGGGCGGTTGTGTTGTTTGTTGGCAACGGTTCTAAACAATGCATCGGCAATTTGATTGTCCGATTTTTTCATCATTTTTTTCAGCAAGACTGGTAATGGCTCTGAGTAGTGTTCAGCCAATACTGTGCCTACTTGTGGCGTTAAAGGCTCTTTTAGCTGACCGTTAAACTCAATACCTAGACTTTTTAAATGCTTGTTGATGATATTCGCTCCGTAATTGGTCGGATCTTGCACCGAAAAACTTAGCCCAAAAGGTTTTGATTGGCGAGCCATACAACCTTTGATTTGATAGCGATTGTTATCGTGAACCACCACATCAAGTTGGCAAAAAGGGGCTTCTTTGCTATCTACAACATAAGCAGCACTAAATACCTGTACAGGATAGGCAGAAGGCACATCCACTTTGGCAAATTCGCCTATTGATTGATCGGCATTTAGCGTAACATAAAAGCAGTTTCTATCAATATTAATCGCCGCCGGTGGGGCGTTAAAGCACATTGTTAAATCATTCCAAATCCAGCCGGAAGCTTTGTCGTGGCTGGCAAAAACGGACGTATCTAAAATTAAACCCCCTTCAATTTTGTTGATACCTTGTTGCTTTAATTTGCTAATTAATTGATAAATTTGACCGCTTGTAAGCTCCGGATCACCGGTAAAACGAGCTATTAAGTTGCCTTTTAGTACACCATTTTCTACATTGCCATTGGTTAAAAGGGCGGTTTGAAAGCGGAAATCATCACTTAAGGTTAATTTTGCGGCTAATGCTGTAAACACTTTCTGAGTGCTTGCCGGTAGCATAAAAACATCACTTTGATGTTGTGTGATAATCTGGTTAGTGTCTAAATTCTTAGCAATAAAACTGGCTGAAGTGCCTGCTGGCAAGGTTTGAATAAGTTCTTTAACATTAATTTCTGCTTGTGTAATGGTTGGGATAAGGAGCGTAGATAAGATAAATTTCTGAAAAAAAGAGCGAGTGGCGTTTTTAAAAATCATAATAAAAGGGGAGTTGAAATTTTTAGTTAGAAATTGAATAATAGCCCTTTCAATTTCATTCGTAAACCGATAATTTTTAGTAAGGAAACAGATTTAATGAAACAAATTCCTATGACTGTGCGTGGTGCAGAGCAACTGCGTGAAGAATTGGATTTTTTAAAAAACGTACGCCGTCCGCAAATTATTGATGCGATTGCGGAAGCTCGTGAACACGGCGATTTAAAAGAGAATGCTGAATATCACGCAGCCCGTGAGCAACAAGGTTTCTGTGAAGGTCGTATTCAAGAAATTGAGGGCAAATTAGGTAATGCTCAAATTATTGATGTCACCAAAATGACCAACAACGGCAAAGTGATTTTCGGGGCAACCGTTCAATTAGTGAATGCAGAAACGGACGAAGAAGTCACTTACCGCATTGTGGGCGATGATGAAGCGAATATTAAAGAGGGCTTAATTTCTGTAAATTCGCCAATCGCTCGTGGTTTAATTGGGAAAGAAGTGGACGACAGCGTAAGTATTACGACACCGGGTGGACAAGTCGAATTTGATATTGTCGGTGTAGAATATATTTAGTTATTTATTGTTAGGTGTAGGGGCAAATAATTATTTGCCCCTATTTTTATCCACTTAATTAAACAATCTCACTCGGCACGAAGAAATAAGCAATTTCACGTTTTGCTGAGTCTTCAGAATCTGAGCCGTGTACCGAGTTTTCACGCATACTTAACGCATACAGATCACGGATTGTGCCTTTTTCACGATTATCTGGGTTTGTTGCTCCCATTAAAGAGCGGTAATGGCTAATCGCATTTTCGCCCTCTAATACAGCAACAACAATAGGAGCAGAAGTCATAAATTCTACTAAAGGTTCAAAGAACTCTTTGCCTTTGTGTTCTGCATAAAATCCCTCTGCTTGTTCACGAGTTAAATGCAAGCGTTTCAGGGCTTTTACCACAAGCCCATTCTCTTCCAAATGCGAAAGAATTTTACCGATTAAATTACGGCGTGTCGCATCAGGTTTAATAATAGAAAGTGTCTGTTGAATCATCACAATTCTCCTATTTTACTTGCATACCTGGTTGTACACCGCTGTCTGCATCTAATAAGAATAAGTTCGCACCGCCAGTTCCTGCAGATAAAATCATACCTTCAGATAACCCAAATGACATTTTGCGTGGCGCAAGGTTAGCAATGACAACCACGAATCGACCGATTAATTCTTCAGGGTTTGGATAAGCCGCTTTAATGCCAGAGAACACTTGGCGTTTGTGGTCGCCTAAGTCTAATTCAAAACGGAGCATTTTGTCTGATTTTGGAACTGCTTCGCAATGTAATACTTTCGCTGCACGCAGGTCTAGTTTTGCAAAATCATCAATGGTAATTTCTGGGGCAATCGGTTCGATTGCAGAATTTTCTGTATTTTCCACCGCTTGTGTTCCTTTCTTATCTTCTTTTTTTATTTCTTTTTGGGCATCAGCAAATAATGCTTTTGTTTCGTCAATTACCGCATCAATCTGTTTTTTCTCAAGGCGAGAGAACAGAGACTTAAATGGTGCAACGGTATGATCTAATAATGGCGTTGCGATATTATCCCAACGCAATTCCGCTTGTAAGAAGGCTTCTGCACGTTCAGCCAATTTTGGTAATACTGGTTTTAAGTAGCTCATTAACACACGGAATAACTCAATGCCCATTGAACAAACCGCTTGTAATTCAGCCTCTTTGCCCTCTTCTTTGGCAATCACCCAAGGGGCTTTATCATCAATGTATTTGTTCGCTTTATCAGTTAATTCCATAATAGTGCGAATTGCTTTATTAAATTCACGGTTTTCATAGAAATTCGCAATGGTTTCTGCTTGAGAGATAAATTCATTGAATAACTCTTCATCATCTAATTTTGAGGCTAATTTGCCATCAAAACGTTTAGCGATAAAGCCAGCGTTACGAGAGGCAAGGTTCACTAATTTATTCACGATGTCGCTATTTACACGTTGCACGAAATCATCGAGGCTGAAGTCTAAATCTTCAATGCGATCGTTTAATTTTGCTGCATAGTAATAGCGTAAACATTCAGGGTCGATATGTTTCAAATAGGTATTCGCTTGAATAAATGTGCCTCGCGACTTAGACATTTTCGCCCCATCAACGGTTACATACCCGTGAGCAAACACATTGGTCGGCTTGCGATAACCGCTGCCTTCCAACATCGCTGGCCAGAATAGGCTGTGGAAATAAACAATGTCTTTGCCGATAAAGTGATAAAGCTCTGCGGTAGAATCTTTCTTCCAGAATTCATCAAAATCAATGCCTTTGCGGTCACACAGGTTTTTGAATGATGCCATATAACCGATAGGGGCATCTAACCAAACATAGAAGAATTTATTCTCTGCATCTGGAATTTCAAAACCGAAGTAAGGAGCATCACGGCTGATATCCCATTGTTGCAAGCCACTTTCAAACCACTCTTGCATTTTGTTAGCAATTTCAGGTTGAAGCGAGCCAGAACGTGTCCACTCTTTCAACATTCCTTCAAAACTTGGTAGGTCAAAGAAGAAATGTTCAGATTCTTTGACTACAGGGGTTGCGCCAGAAACTGCCGAGCGTGGATTAATTAAATCCATCGGACTATAAGTTGAAGCACACACCTCGCAGTTATCGCCATATTGATCTTCCGCTTTACATTTCGGGCAAGTGCCTTTCACGAAACGATCTGGCAAGAACATATTCTTTTCAGGGTCGAAAAGCTGAGAAATCACTTTGCTCTTAATAAAACCATTCACTTTTAATGTGTTATAGATTTCAGTTGTGATTTGTCGGTTTTCTTCGCTGTGGGTAGAGTGATAGTTATCAAAGCTAATATTAAAACCTGCAAAATCTGCTTCGTGGTCGGCTTTCGCTTTTTCAATTAACTGCTCGGGCGTAATGCCTAATTTATCTGCATTAAGCATAATTGGTGTGCCGTGGGCATCGTCTGCACACACAAAGTGGACTTCATTGCCACGCATACGTTGAAAACGCACCCAAATATCCGCTTGAATATGTTCAAGCATATGACCTAAATGAATTGCACCGTTAGCATAAGGCAAGGCACAAGTAACAAGCATTTTTCGTTTTTGGTTAGACATTCTGTTTCTCATTAAAATAAGGGTAAAAATTGTGAATCATTTTAGCGGAAAAGAGAGGATTTTTCTAGTTAGCGTGAATTTATTAGGGCTTTGCGGCAATAAGCGATAAAATAATCGCAAAATTTTGCAAATTTAAGGATAGCTTATGCGAAAAGTAAAGTTATACCGTTACCAATTCCCCATTCAAACAGGCGTAGTGTTACGCAAAAAAAACTTAACCGAACGAGAAGGTTTATTGATCTGCCTTGAAGAAAATGGCGAAATCGCCTGGGGTGAAATTGCACCATTGCCCACCTTCAGTGAAGAAACCTTAGAGCAAGCGGCAAATCAAGCAAAAAACTGGCTAAAAGGTTGGCGAAGCGGGAAAAAATGCTCGCTTGTCAATCTTTTCCCTTCCGTTGCTTTTGGGCTAAGTTGTGCCTTAGCTGAGCTTCATAATATGCTAGGCAAGCAGGGGAATTATCAATCTGCAGTGTTATGTTATGGTGATATAGCAAAAATGCAGAAAGCATTCAGCCAAAATGAAAAGCGGGTTGGAAAGCTAAAAGTAGGCGTAGATAGCGAAAAAGAGGGCGAACAAGCGAATTTATTGCTTTCTCATTTCCCAAATTTACAGCTCAGATTAGACGCAAACCGTCAATGGAGCTTGGAACAAGCGGTCAAATTTGCCGAAAAAATTTCAAATGAACATAAGCCACGCATTCAATTTATTGAAGAGCCTTGCCAAACGCCCGAACTTTCTCGCCAATTTGCAGAACAAACTAACATTGCGATTGCGTGGGACGAAACCGTCCGAGAACCTCATTTTGTTGTAAAAAAAGAGCAAAATCTGACCGCTATCATCATTAAACCCACGCTGGTCGGCTCGCTTGAAAAATGTGTGGATTTGATCCAACAAGCTCATTCGCAAGATTTAATGGCAGTAATCAGCTCAAGCCTTGAAAGCAGTTTAGGGCTAACACAACTTGCTCGCATTGCTCAGCAATACACGCCAGACAGCGTGCCAGGTTTAGATACCTTGAATTTAATGCAACATCAATTATTGCGAGCGTGGGAAGGTTCGGCATTGCCGTTGGTGGGGATAGAGAGCGAATTTGTGACTGAGGTTGTGGTATAATAAACAAATGTAGGGGCGAAAAAATTTTCGCCCTAGCTGCCCAAATTACGATGTGGGCGAAAAATATTTCGCCCCTACCTTTCTTTTTACATCAGGAAACTATGCGCTTAGATAAATTTATAGCAGAAAATACAGGTTTAACCCGTTCACAGGCCACAAAAGCCCTTAAAAGTGGCGTGGTTACGGTAAATGGCAAAATTGAAAAAAGTGGTTCGGCAAAAATTAGTCAAGAAGATGAAATTTATTACGAAGATCAGAAATTAGAGTGGATGGAAGAGGGGCAATATTTTATGCTCTATAAACCACAAGGCTACATTTGCTCGCACGATGATGGCGAATACCCAACAGTTTTCCAATTCTTTGATTATCCGCTGATGACAAAACTCCATACCGCAGGCAGGCTTGATGTGGATACCACTGGTTTGGTGCTATTAACCGATGATGGTAAATGGTCGCACCGCATTACTTCGCCAAAGCACCACTGCGAGAAAACCTATTTGGTAACGCTGGCTGATCCTGTGGAAGATTTTTATGCGGAAAGATTGGCAGAAGGCATTTTATTAAGGGGCGAGAAAGAGCCGACTTTGCCTGCCCAGCTTGAAATTTTAGACGACTACAACGTGAATTTAACCATTAGCGAAGGGCGTTATCATCAAGTAAAACGTATGTTCGCGGCATTGGGTAATAAAGTAGAAGCGTTACACCGTTGGCGAATTGGTAACATCGTGCTAGATGATGATTTGGCAGAAGGTGAATTTCGTCCACTCACAAAAGAGGAGATAGAGCAATTTTAATGGAAACTAGAAAACCAAGCTTAAGTTTTTTCATCATTTTAGGAATGATGGCAATGCTTCCGCCGCTGGCGATTGATATGTATTTGCCTTCATTTTTAGACATTGCTCGAGATCTCGCCGTTTCCCAAGAAAAAGTGCAAACCACCTTAGCAATATATGCACTCGGTTTTGGTGGTGGGCAACTTTTCTGGGGACCAATGGCAGACAGTTTCGGGCGGAAAGTCATTATTTTAATCGGATTGATAGGCTCGGCAATCGCCGCTTATTTCCTCACTCAAGTAGAAACAATAGAGACCTTTTATCTGCTACGTTTAGCTCAAGGGCTATGTTCTGCTGCACCTGCCGTTGTGCTTGGGGCATTAGTGCGAGATCTGTTTGATCGCAATTTATTTTCTCGCTTAATGTCGATCATTATGATTATTTCTATGCTAGCCCCACTGCTTGCCCCTATTATTGGCGGCTATATTGCGAAATATTTCCACTGGCATTCTGTATTTTATGTAATGGTGGCAATGGGGGGGTTATCTGCCATTCTTATTAGCTGGAAAATCCCCGAAACACTGGTGCCTGAAAAACGTTTGCCGTTAAGTTTTGGCAAAGCATTGAAAAATTTTGCCGGTGTGCTTAGCCATAAACCCACACTTGGCTATGTCTTAATTGGCGGTTTAACCTTTGCCGGTATCTTTTGTTTTCTCACTTCAGGCTCTATTGTTTATATCGGGTTATATGGGGTATCGCAAGAAAACTTCGGTTATTTCTTTGGCTTAAATATGGTTGTGATGGTAACAATGACCGCCATTAATGGCAAAATTGTACTTAAAGTTGGCTCAGAAAATATGTTACGCATTGCACTTGGGCTTCAAATTGCATTTGGGATTTGGCTGGCAATGGTGGCGATGTTTGATTTAGGCTTTTGGGCGATGGCAATCGGTGTGCCGCTTTATATTGGAATGCTTTCTACCATTAATGGTAATGCGAATGCGGCAATTTTAGAGCAATTCCCCGAAATGGCAGGTACTGCAAATGGTGTTGCCGGCACGGCTCGATTTGGCATTGCCTCATTAGTGGGGGCAGGGCTTTCACACATTGCAATTACCAGTGCAGCTCCAATGTTATATGCAATGGCATTCTGCACCATTTTAGCTGGCGTAGTTTATTATTTTCTTTGTTATCAACGCAAATAATATGTAGGTTGGGTTGAGCTTGCGAAAACCCAGCCTACTAAGATTTTAAAAAGAGAGAAATCGACTCCAAATGCCCCGTATACGGGAACATATCAATCATCGCCACTTTTTCTAAACGGTAGCCTAATTGCAGCAGTTTTTCTGCATCTCGCACCAGAGTAGCAGGGTTGCACGAAACATAAACAATTCGCTCGGGGTTAAGTGATGCCAAATGATCTAAACAGAACAATGCCCCATTGCGGGCAGGATCGAGCAGCACTTTGTTAAATGGCTCTTTCGCCCACGCTTTATCGGCAAAAGGCTCATCTAAATTGGTTTGGTAAAATTCCACATTTTTTAGACCGCTTGTAATAGTATTTTGACGAGCTTGCTCCACCATAGGTTCAACGCCTTCTACTCCCACAACGGATTTGGCTAGTTGAGCGATAGGCAATGTGAAATTTCCCATTCCACAGAACAGATCTAACACCCGATCATCATTTGAAAGCTCAAGCCATTCAAGGGCTTTTTCCACCATTTTGTGATTGAGTTCCGCATTCACTTGAATAAAATCCCGCACCGAAAAATGCAGTTTTAAGCTTTGAATTTCATAATAAGGCAATTCGCCATAAAGATGTTCGATCTGATGTTCTTCACTCATCACAAAAAGCGATAAATTTTCTTGTTTAGCAAATTGCCGTAAATTATTGCTATCTTGAGCCGATAATGCCCCTAAATGACGTAAAAATAGCGTAATAGTATTATCAGCTTGAACTAATTCAATATGCCCTAATTTTTTCTTAGTTTGCCAATTTGAGATCAGTGTTTGCAATTTAGGCAAGAGTTGAGAAAGTGGTTCGACTAACACTTCGCAATTTGCAAGCGGTATGATTTGGTTAGAATTTTGCAAACGAAAGCCCATTGCCAATTTACCGTTTTGAATAGCAATGCTGAGTTTTGCTCGGCGGCGATAGCTTTTATCTTTCCCGGCAATCATCGGCTGAAAATGAATTTCTTCAACTTGTAGTTTTTGTAAACGATGAAATAAAGCGTGTTGTTTCGCTTCACGTTGTAATTCCAACGAAATATGCTGCATTTGGCAGCCGCCGCACTTGTCATAAAGCTCACAGCTTGGCGTTCTTCGATTTGCAGATTTTTGGAGAATTTTAACCGCTTGCCCACGTCCGTATTGGCGTTTTTCTTCCAACACCTTGAATTCAACTTGTTCGCTTGGCAACGCATTTTCAATAAACCACGTTTTGCCGTTAATTTTGGCAATACCTAATCCTTGATAGTCTAACGATTGAATTTGTGCGGTTTGGCAAGCGGTCGATTTTTGTGATTTTTTTGCAGATTTTTCGGAATAAAAAATAGCCATTGTTTTAGTGTAAATTGTTGTGATATAAAGTAAAAATTAACCTTATTATATAAGAAAAGCATTTGGTGGAAAACGGAGGCAATATGATTTCAGCAGTGTGGACGGAACGTTATTTGGCAGATAAAAAACGAGAGCAGGATCATCGCTCGCCGTTCCAGCGAGATAGAGCAAGGTTATTGCATTCGGAAGCGTTTCGTTGCTTACAGGCGAAAACGCAAATTCACGCCGTGGGGGAGGACGATTTTTATCGCACTCGTTTAACCCATTCCCTTGAGGTTGCACAAATTGGCAGTAGTTTGCGTGAAAAATTATTAGAAGACAAAGCTGGCTTTCAAGCGGTCTGCTCTGATCCAAATTTTGCAAAAAACGAAGAAAATCTGACCGCTTTATTGCCTTCCCGTAGCTTGATTGAATCGCTCTGTTTTGCTCACGATCTCGGACATCCCCCTTTCGGACACGGTGGCGAGATGGCTTTAAATTATAAAATGCACGAATTTGGTGGCTTTGAGGGCAATGCTCAATCTTTCCGCATTATGACTCAGCTTGAGCCTTACACCGAAAAGGCTGGTATGAATTTAACCCGCCGTACACTGCTTGGAGTGATGAAATATCCATCATTGTTGTCTGCCAGTTCTCCCGCTTTTCCTGCGGTAGTGGAAGAGGCTCGTCATATCAACCTACACCATTTTCCGCAAAGCAAAGGGATTTTTGATGACGACAAGCACTTTTTCGATTGGGTGTTAGCTCCGTTAAGTGAAAAAGATAAGCAACAATTCTGCTCGGTTGAGCCAAATAAAGATCCGAAACAGCCAAATAAAACTCGCTATAAATCCCTTGATTGTAGCATTATGGAGCTGGCGGACGACATTGCCTACGGCGTTCACGATTTAGAAGATGCGATTGTTGGCGGAATGGTAACGCCACAATCTTGGCAAAATGCAGAAAAGTTACTGAAAGGATGCGGTTCAGAGTGGATCAAAGAGCGTTTGCCTGAAATGAGTAACAAATTGTTTTCTCAACACCGTTATGAACGCAAAGATGTGATCGGGGCGTTAGTGAATCACTTTATTACCAATGTACTTTGGAAAGAACTACCTGAATTTAATGAACCGCTGCTCCGTTATAATGCCTATTTGCCTCAAAATGTCTATTGTGTGCTGAAAATTCTAAAAGATTTTGTGTACCAATATGTGATTTGTGATGCCAAAACTCAGCGAGTGGAACGAAAAGGGCAGCGTATTTTGATGGAGCTATTTGATATTTTAAGCAGCGACCCAATGCGATTATTACCTAATAACGTGCGTGAACGTTGGCAAAACTCGGAAGAAACTAAACGAGCAAGGGTGATCTGTGATTATCTTGCGAGTATGTCTGACGGGCAAGCGTTTAAGCTTTTTAAAAATTTTTAACAAATTATTAAAATTAAGTGAACTAATTGCAATTGATTCGGTCCTAAATAGCAAGTTGATTGATTTAATCAACTATTAACACAACAATAAAAGAATGGGAGATTCTTATGAAAAAGTTAAATAAAGCATTATTAATTCTTACTACTTTTGCTTCTGCAACCGCATTTGCTCAAGCAGTCGCTGTACCAGATGAAATCTATCAGCCACAAGGTGAGTTAATCAAATCAGAGCTTCAAGGTAAGAATGAATTTGAGGTCGAATACCACGTTAAAGGAACTGATGTTCGCGGTTTAGCTGAAAAAGCAATTGCACACGCAAAAAGCAAAGGTTTTGACTTAGTTAAATCTGAAATTAAAGATAGAGATGCAGATTTAAAATTTAAGCGTAACAAGCAAGAATTAGAGATTGATATTGAATTAGAAGGCAACGATCGTATTGAATATAAAGCAGAATTAGATTTAGACAATAAATAATTTGCAAAATCTAAATTAAAAAAGACCGCTTGTGTGTTTTAACCGCATAAGCGGTCTTTTTCTTATACTTTTTTGTAAAAATAGTGAAGCAGGTGGCGGGGAGAATTTGCTAAAATAGCCTTAAAAATAACAATGAAATAACTTTAGAGGAAAAGAATGTTTTTAGTTGGTCAGCGTTGGCTAAGTGAATCGGAAAATAATTTAGGTTTAGGTATTGTAAAAGCAGTGGATCATCGCACTGTTACCATCAATTTCCTTGCAGCAGAAGAAGAGCGAGTGTATGCGATTTCAGTTGCTCCTTTAACCCGTGTGCAATTTCAAGCAGGCGATAGAATTAGTAGCCTCGAAGGCTGGCAACTTGATGTGACTGATGTGGTTGAAAATCAAGGTGTTGCGATTTATTTGGGGAAAAGGGTAGATAACGGAGAAGAAGCTGTTTTACCTGAAATGCAGCTTGATCATAAAATTAGCTTTAGCAAACCGCAAGATAGACTTTTCTCGGCACAGATTGATCGTAGTGATCGCTTTGCCTTACGTTTTCGTGCATTAGAACATCAGCAAGCTCAATATCAATCACCTTTAAGAGGCTTGCGTGGTATTCGAGCGAGCCTCATTCCACACCAATTACACATTGCCAAAGAAGTGGGGCAGCGTTTATCGCCTCGTGTTTTGCTTGCCGATGAAGTGGGTTTAGGTAAAACCATTGAAGCAGGAATGATTTTACAGCAACAGCTTTTCAGCGGCAGAGCCGAGCGTGTGCTTGTGCTTGTGCCGGAAAGTTTGCAACATCAATGGTTGGTGGAAATGCTTCGCCGTTTTAATCTGAAATTCTCATTGTTTGATGAAGAACGCTGTGGCGATTTCGATAAAGAAGATGAAAATGGCGATAATATAAGTGAAAATCCGTTTGAGAGCGAATCGTTAGTGATTACTTCGCTGAACTGGCTAGAAACCGCACCGCAACGAGCAAAACAAGTGCTTGATGCCGAGTGGGATTTGCTGATTGTTGATGAAGCCCATCATCTCGAATGGTCGGAAGAACAGCCTTCTGTGGGTTATCAGTTTGTAGAACAGTTAGCGAAAAATATTCCTTCGGTGTTACTTTTAACCGCTACGCCTGAACAGTTAGGGCAAGAGAGCCATTTTGCTCGCCTTGCTCTGTTAGATTCTGACCGTTTCTATGATTACAACCAATTTGTTACGGAACAAACGCAATACCAACCTGTTGCTGATGCGGTAGCGACATTATTAAATGATAAACCACTTACCAATGATGAGCAGAATACCATTGCAGACTTATTGAGTGAGCAAGATACCGAGCCGATGTTCCGAGCTATTAATAGCAAAAAATCGGACGAAAATGACCGCTTGCAAGCTCGCCAAGAGCTGATTAGTGAATTAATTGATAGGCACGGCACAAGCCGAGTGTTGTTTAGAAATACGCGACAAGGTGTGAAAGGTTTCCCTCATCGTGAATACCACCAAATCAGCCTAGAAATGCCGAAACAATACCAAAATGCATTAAAAGTAATGGGAATGATGGGAAGAGTGAGTCAAGCAGACTTGCTTTATCCAGAATACTTATTCCAGCGAATGAACCCAAATGCGAAGTGGGTGGATTTTGACCCTCGCATTGAATGGCTGATAACGTTTTTGAAAAATCATCGCGATGAAAAAGTGCTGGTTATCTGCAAACAAGCAGAGACAGCCATTGCGTTAGAGCAAGTGCTGCGTGAGCGTGAGGCTATTCGCTCGGCAGTGTTTCACGAGAAAATGTCGATTGTGGAACGGGATAAAGCAGCGGCTTATTTCGCTCAACAAGAAGATGGAGCACAAGTGCTGATTAGCTCAAGCATTGGATCAGAAGGACGAAACTTCCAATTTGCTAAAGACTTAGTGCTGTTTAATTTACCTGATAATGCTGATTTATTGGAACAAAGTATCGGGCGTTTAGACCGTATCGGACAGAAAAATGATATTCAAATTTATGTGCCGTGCTTTAACCATTCCGCCCAACAAATGCTGGCGGAGTGGTATCACAAAGGCTTGAATGCGTTTGAAGAAACCTGCCCAATGGGAACAGCGATTTTCCGTGAATTTAATGAAGAATTACACGATTTCTTGAAAAATCCTGAACTTTCGGAACACTTTGACGACTTTTTAGCGAAAACCCATAAACGCCATCAACAATTAAAAGCAGAATTAGAAAAAGGGCGAGATAGATTATTAGAGCTTAATTCTAATGGTGGAGAAATCGCTCAACAGCTTGCGATGGATATTGCCAAAGAGGATAATAATCCGCACCTCGTGAATTTTGCCTTGAATTTATTTGATGTGATTGGAGTAGAGCAAGAAGATTTAGGCGAGCAGAGCATTGTGATTAGCCCAACAGGGCATATGCTAGTGCCAGATTTCCAGGGGGTATCAGAAGATGGCACAACCATTACGTTTGACCGTGAATTAGCCTTAATGCGTGAAGACGTGGAATTTCTCACTTGGGATCACCCGATGATCCGTAATGGGATAGATTTAATTACTTCTGGCGATATTGGTAAATCAGCCGTTTCATTGCTAGTAAATAATAAATTACCTGCTGGCACACTATTACTTGAAGCAATTTATATTGTGGAAACACAAGCTCCTAAAGGCTTGAATTTAACCCGTTTCTTGCCACCAACGCCAATTCGCATTTTGGTGGATAACAAAGGCAATAATATTGCTCCACAAGTACCGTTTGCAGGGCTTGAACGCCAGTTAAAACCTGTAAATAAACAGATGGCAAATAAAATTGCGAAAATGGCACGAGCAGATATTGAGAAGCTGATTAAAGCAAGTGAAAAAGCCGTGCTACCTCAAGTGCAACAAGTGATTGAAGCTGCCACATTTGAAGCAAACAGTAAATTAAAAGCAGAATTACACCGCTTGGAATCGCTCAAAATGGTGAATAAAAATATTCGAACCGATGAGGTGGAGGCGTTAGATCAGCTGCTTAATGAAACCTTAGCACAAATCGCCCTTGCGAATTACCGTTTGGATTGTTTGCGTGTGATTGTGAGTAATAAAGAGTAGCTTAAATATATGGCATTAATTGAATACAACCCACCGTTAGAGCCTTTTTTAGATGAGGTCTATCGGGATAATTACATTTTAGTCATCAATAAACCGAGCGGTTTGCTTTCTGTGCCGGGTAATCAGCCTGAGTATTACGACAGTGCAATGACCCGTGTGCAGAAAAAATATGGTTTTACTGAGCCAGCTCATCGCCTTGATATGGCAACAAGCGGTATTCTTTTATTCGCACTTAGCAAGGTAGCGGAAAAAGAGCTAAAACGACAATTTCGTGAACGTGAACCGAAAAAATATTATATAGCCTTACTTTGGGGCAAATTGGGCGATAAAGTAGGGGATACGGGGGAGATGAATTTTCCGCTGATTTGCGATTGGGAAAATCGCCCTCGCCAGAAAATTTGTTATGAGCGAGGCAAGAAAGCGATTACCCATTATGAAGTATTGGCACATTACCCGAATAATACTACTCGGGTAAAACTCACGCCTATTACGGGGCGTTCGCACCAGCTAAGAGTACATAGTTTGGCGTTAGGGCACCCCATTCTTGGCGATAAATTTTATGCTAATCCGTTGGCGAAAAGTCTAGCTCCTCGCTTATGTTTACACGCAGAATCGCTTACTATCACTCATCCTATAACGAACGAGGTAATCACGTTTACTGCGGAGCCAGCGTTTTAAACTATTTCAACAAACTTCTGTAATAATCCCAATCAAAATATTGCCCTGGGTCGATTTTTCGCTCTGGGGCAATATTGCTATGCCCTGTAATTCGTTCATCAGTAATTTGCGGATAGTTTTCCTGAATGGATTGTGTGAGTTTTGCCAAAGCACGATATTGTGCTTTAGTAAAGGGTTGATTATTGCTCCCTTCAAGCTCAATGCCAATCGAGTATTCATTACATTTTTCCCGCCCCTCAAAGCAAGACACACCTGCGTGCCACGCCATATCATTAAAATTTACATATTGGGTAATTTCCCCTTTACGATTAATTAAACAATGGGCGGAAACTCGTAGATCTTTGATCTCTTCAAAATAAGGGTGGAGGCTTGGGTCTAGTTTGCCTTGAAAAAAAAGATCGATAAAATCGCCCCCAAACTCTTCAGGCGGTAGGCTAATATAGTGAATAACCAACAATGAAATATCATCTTCATTCGCTCTAGGGCTAAAATGGGGTGATGGCACTTGTTTTTGATGAACTAAACAGCCGTTCTCAATTTTTAATTTTTGCATAGTTTAAAGAGGGTAAATACGGTAAAATTAGGTTTAACGACATTTTACAAGAAAAGAGAAAATTATGCTCAGTTATCGCCACAGTTTCCACGCAGGCAACCACGCCGATGTATTAAAACATATTGTCCAACTTTTAATTTTACGTTCCTTAAAAGAGAAGGAAAAAGGCTTTTTATATCTTGATACCCACTCAGGTGTTGGGCGTTATAGCTTGCTGAGTTTTGAATCCGAAAAAACAGGCGAGTATTTAGAAGGTGTGGCTCGTTTATGGGAGCGTGATGATTTGCCAGAAGAAGTATCTCTTTACATTGATGAGCTGAAAAAAATTAACCGTGGTGGAAAGCTGAAATACTACGCAGGTTCGCCACTTTTAGCAGTTCAGCAGTTGCGTGAGCAAGACAGAGCGATTTTAACCGAACTTCACCCGAATGATTTTCCGTTATTACGCCAAGAATTTGCCAAAGCGAAAAATGTACAAACCAAGCGTGAAAATGGCTTTCAGCAATTAAAATCAGCATTACCGCCAAAAGAGCGTCGTGGATTTGTGCTGATCGACCCGCCTTATGAACTAAAAGAAGATTATGAGCTGGTAGTAAAAGCGATTGAAGAAGGCTATAAACGCTTTGCTACAGGTGTTTATGCGATTTGGTATCCAGTGGTACTTCGCCAGCATACTAAACGCATTGTGCGTGGTTTAACG
Source organism: Mannheimia sp. E30BD (assembly GCF_041807785.1). NCBI lineage: Bacteria > Pseudomonadati > Pseudomonadota > Gammaproteobacteria > Pasteurellales > Pasteurellaceae > Mannheimia > Mannheimia sp. E30BD. The sequence continues at coordinate 157,506 of NZ_JBGTYX010000004.1, read as the reverse complement.
GAAACAGGTATTCGCAAAATTCTACAAATTGAATTAGCTGTTCGCCCAGATAGCGACCAACGAGGAATGACCGCAAGCGGAATGATTGTAATCAACCCACCTTGGCAGCTAGAAGCTCAGATGAAAAAAATTCTGCCTTATTTAACGGAAGTACTTGTGCCAGAAGGAACAGGATCTTGGACGGTGGAGTGGATTACACCAGAGTAGATTTTAAGTTCTGTAGGGGCGGGTCCTGTGCCTGCCCTAAATTTATCCTTAACATTCGGGCGGGCACAGGACCTGCCCCTACATATAAAGGAAAACAACAAAATGCAACAATACAAACACGACTTTATCGAATTTGCCCTTAGCCGCAATGTGCTAAAATTTGGCGAATTTACCCTAAAATCGGGGCGAATTAGCCCTTATTTCTTCAATGCTGGATTATTTAATACAGGGCGTGATTTAGCCAAACTTGGCGAATATTACGCACAAGCCATTCAAGCCTCCAACATTGAGTATGATGTGTTATTTGGCCCGGCTTACAAAGGTATTCCGATTGCAACCACAGTTGCGGTGGCGTTAGTTAACCAATTTGATGTGGATAAACCGTGTTGTTTTAACCGCAAAGAAGCAAAAGATCACGGCGAAGGGGGCAATTTAATTGGTTCTCCATTAAAAGGTAAGATCTTGCTGGTTGATGATGTTATTACTGCAGGCACAGCAATTCGTGAGTCAATGGAAATTATCAATGCTAACAATGCCCAATTAGCGGGTGTGCTGATTGCCTTAAATCGTAAAGAGAAAGGTAAGGGGGAACTATCTGCTATTCAGGAAGTGGAGCGTGATTACGGCTGCCAAGTGTTCTCGATTGTGGATTTTGATGATTTAGTGACTTTTATTGAAAAATCAGAACAATACGCACCTTATTTACCGAAGATGCGTGAATATCGTGAAAAATATGGTGTATAGCCTTGAATAAGGGAGATAGTTTATCTCCCTTTTGTTATTTAATAGGCTGAGGCGGTAATTTTTCTGCAATCCACATTTTAATCAATGCTTGGCGAGGTACGCCTAAATGGCGAGCTTGTTTATCTAAGGCCTCTACCATCCAATTTGGAAAATCCACATTGACACGCTTTATTTGTCCAGGGCGATGAGCGGTTGAAAGATCAAAATATTGAATAACATCTTCTTTTCCTTCATCAAAGATACGTTCTAGTTCTTCAGCACTAATGGTATTTTTCATAACAAGATATTTCCTTTTTTCGTGAACGTCTGACAGAAATAAGTCGAATAGCATCATTTCGCATTGTAAAAAATGCACTCCAATGTTTCCCGAAAAGTTTAGCAACAGTTAGATAACAAGGCTCTATATATGAACGAGAAACTAATGTTACTCTTTTTTCATCATTCCACAACAACTTTGCTTGTTCAAAATCAATGCCGTGTTTGGCTAAATTGATTTCACTCTTATTAGGATCGTATTCAAAGAGTAGTGGAGTGCTATATTGCAAATCTATATACATACTATTCCTTTTTTATACCTTTTACAAGATAAGGAATAGCATAAATAAAATAGAAAAATGGCACAAAATGAAAAAGTGATTTTTTCGACAGAGATCGAAAAAATCACTTTTGTTGCTTGACGAATAAAGAAGTTTGATTACTTAATTCTCTCAAACCCTTGCTCTAAATCAGCAATTAAATCTTCAACGGTTTCTAAGCCGACGTGAATACGAATTAATGTACCGGTGAGCTTACGTTCAATGGCTGGGCGAATGCGGGCGATTTCTTCGGGTTGGTTGGCAAGAATAAGGGATTCAAAGCCACCCCAAGAATATGCCATTGAAAACAGCTCAAAGTGTTCTAAGAAGTTGGCTAATTTTTCTGGAGAGAGCTTTTCGCAAAGTTCAAATGAAAATAGACCGCTTGATCCTAAAAAATCACGTTTGAAAAACTCGTTACCAAAACAACTCTCAAGTGTAGGGTGGTAAACTGCTTTCACTTCAGGACGTTTTGTCAGCCAATTTGCGATTTCAATACTGCTTTTTTCGTGCTGAGCTAAGCGAATGCCTAAGGTGCGTAAGCCACGTGCGGTAGTGTAGGCGGAATCGGCATCAACCATTTGCCCCATTAAATAAGAACCTTCACGCAATTTATCCCAACAGCAAGCGTTAGATACTGCGGTGCCGATCATCGCATCAGAATGTCCGACCAAATATTTCGTGCCAGCTTGAATGGAAATATCAATGCCGTGTTCTAAGGCAGGAAATAACACGCCAGCAGACCAAGTATTATCGATCATAATCACGATTTCAGGATTGACTTCACGAGCTACTTTTACTAACGTTGGAATATCAGGCACTTCCATAGTAAGCGAGCTTGGCGATTCTAAAAAAAGTACTTTAGTGTTAGGTTGGACAAAGGCTTTCAATCCTTCGCCGATCATCGGATCGTAATAGGTTGTTGAAACGCCCATTCGTTTTAAAAGCACATTACAGAACTCTTGGGTCGGTTCATAAGCTGCCCCTGTCATTAAAACGTGGTCGCCTTGTTCCACAAAGGCTAAAATCGAATTTGTTACAGCTGCTGCACCGCAAGGGTAGAGATAGCAACCTGCACCTCCTTCTAACTCACACATTGCCTCTTGCAGTGAAAAATGAGTGAGTGTGCCACGTCGTCCATAAAATAAAGCCCCTTGATAGCGGTTTTGGGTTGCGTATTTTTTATCTTCTAAGGTGTCAAACACTAAAGAGGAAGCTCGTTGAATAATAGGGTTTACCGCCCCTTGTGTATAGCGTTTTTTACGCCCGGTATGAACAAGTTTAGTGGAAAGATTTTTATAGTTAGACATTCATTTCTCCTAATAAATAAGCGGTAAGATTTTACAAATTTTTTGCAAAATCTTACCGCTTGTAACCCGTATTAACGGAAAATAAAGCTATTTTTTTGTCGGCTACGTTTAAATTGGCTGATTAGCACAATCACCGCAAAAATCAGGTACACCGCAAAAGTAAAGATTAGCCATTGAGCCATTGAAAAGCCAAACATCTCCCATTGGCTTTGGCTACAGTTTATCGGACCGGGTGCAAATACGCTTGGAATCCATTGGTCAAGCGGTAGTGTTTGTGGAAAATCAACTTTAAATTCGCATTGATTCCAAGGCGAAGGATTAACTTGATAATCGTGATGCTTAAGTGCCAGCGTTAAGCCTTTAAAGGCACTACCGAGCCAAATCAAAATTGCCAACCAGCGAAGAACAGCGTAGCGGTTGCCAAGAAAACCTAAAACGCCTGCAAATAAAATACCAAATAAAGCAACCCGTTCATAAATGCACATTACGCAAGGCACTAAGCCCATTCCGTGTTGAAAGTATAGGGCGACACCTTCCAGCACAATACAGCTTAATACCAGAAAACACCACGCACCACGAGAGAGTGATAGATTTTTAAAATAATGGAGCATAATGATTCCTTATATTTATCAAATGCATTCATTCTATCTGATTTGGTATCGCTTATCTATCTGAGATTAGCGTGTAACAAACCAGCCCCAGCTTAGCATTAGCTCTGTCATTGATGGCAGTAAAAATTCCAATGCTAAGAAGCCAACAATAGAAAGTACGATAGTATAAGGCAGAGCCATATATACCATTCTGCCATAAGAGAGCTTAATTAATGGAGCAAACGAAGAAGTTAATAGGAACAAGAAAGCAGCTTGTCCATTTGGTGTTGCAACAGATGGGAGGTTTGTTCCAGTATTAATCGCAACGGCAACTAAGTCAAATTGTTCACGCCCGATAATCCCACTTTCTAATGCGGTTTTAGCTTCATTAATATAAACCGTGCCCACGAATACGTTATCTGAAATCATCGAGAGTAATCCGTTGAATATATAAAATAGAGCTAATTGAGATTGAGGCTCTGAAGCTAATACAAATGAAATAATCGGTTGGAATAATTTTAGATCGATAATCACAGCAACAATAGAGAAGAATACGATTAATAATGCGGTAAACGGCATTGATTCTTGGAATGCTTTACCCAAAGCGTGTTCATCAGTAATGCCACAAAATGCAGTACAGATGATGATAATAGTTAAACCGATAATCCCTACATCAGCAAGGTGCAATGCTAAACCGATGATGAGCCAAACGCCTGCAATGGCTTGCACAATCATTTTTAGCTTATCTTGCTTCGTCATTTTCTGCTCTTTTAGTTGATTATAGCGAGCAAGTACAACCCACACGCGGCGAGGTAATCTATCACCATACCCGAATAACTTGTACTTTTCAACAATAAAACAAGTTGCAATACCGCAAATTAACACGGGTAAGCTAACGGGTAGAACACGTACTAAAAACTCAATAAACCCCCACTCAGCTTGTGAAGCAATAATTAAGTTTTGTGGTTCACCCACCATCGTCATTACGCCACCTAAGGCAGAACCTACACCTGCGTGCATTAATAGGCTTCTTAAAAAACCACGGAATTGTTCTAAAATTTCTTTGTTAGTCAGAATTTTTTCATCATTGGTAATATCGGTTGAATCATCAAAACTATTGCCTGAAGCAACTTTGTGATATACCCCATAAAAGCCTGTTCCCACGCTAATAATAACTGCAATAACCGTTAAGGCATCAAGAAATGCAGATAAAAATGCGGCGCTTAAACAGAAAGAAAGGGAGAGAATTTTTTTAGAGTGGATAGCAACGAGGAGTTTGGTAAAAATATAAAGCAGAAGTTGCTTCATAAAATAAATACCTGCCACCATAAACATCAAGAGCAAAATGACATCAAAATTAGCAATAATTTCGTGTTTTATGTGTTTCGGGCTGGTCATACCGATGATAACTGCCTCAATAGCCAGTAGACCACCAGGTTGTAACGGGTAACATTTCAACGCCATTGCAAGGGTAAAAATAAATTCAGCAACTAAGAACCAACCTGCAACAAAAGGACTAATAAAGAAATAAATAAGAGGATTAATAATTAAAAATGCCAAAATACAGAGTTTGTACCATTCAGGGCTTTTCCCTAAGAAACTCTTAAAAAGAGCGTCAAGATTACTCATAAAAACCTCAAAATTGAAAATAATATTGCAATTGTAATCTAGTTTAGATTAAAGGATAATAGCTTACTAAATTTTTAGCCATAATAATTGATCACAAATAAAAAATCATTTGTTAAAACATAAATTTTTTATGTTTTGGGGGAATTAATGGAAAACAGCGGTATTTTAAAGGCACAAAGCCCGGCAGCATTAGCGGAAGAGTATATTGTAAAAAGCATTTGGAATAACCACTTTCCGGCGGGCACAGATCTTCCAGCAGAAAGAGAGCTTGCCGAACGTATCGGTGTTACCAGAACTACATTAAGAGAAGTTTTGCAACGCTTAGCCCGTGAAGGCTGGCTAAATATTCAACATGGCAAACCAACCAAAGTGAATGATATTTGGCAAACAGCTGGTCCGAATATTATTGGTACTATTATTAAGCTGGACAAAAACTACCTGCCCGTTGTGATTTCAAACGTAGTTTCACTCAGAACCCGTATGGCAGAGGCCTATATTCCTGAAGCAGTTAAACTTGCTCCTGAAGAAAGTGCAAAACTCTTTGATGGCTTAGATAATCTCGAAAACACCGCAACTGCTTATGCAGAATTTGATTACAAATTGTTCAGGAAGTTTACTTTTTTAGCAAATAAACCTGTTTATGCCTTGATTTTGAATAGTTTCAAATCTATGTATCATCAAGTGGCGAAAATATTTTTTGATGACCCGAACAACCGTCAATTAACCTTAAACTTTTACCGCTCTCTACTTGCAGCCTGCATTGCAAAAGATAGTGAAAAAGCGACCGCTTGTATGGCAAAAAATCGTCAATCGAGCGGCGAAATTTGGAAGAAATTGTCCGCAAATATTCCCGAAAGTTTCTGTGGACTTTAACAGAAGGCAATACTTTGAACGAAATTATTTTTAGTTTAGAACCTCAAGACAACGCACGTCTGCAATCACTTTGCGGTGCGTTTGACGAGCATTTAGCTCTTATCGAAAAAAGTTTTAACTTAGTTATTTCCCGTCAAGGGTTTAACTTTACCATTCAATCCGCAGACGAAAACCATTATTCTGCCAGCCTCATTCAAAATAGCGTAAAGCTCATTAAACAGCTCTACAATGAAACCGCACCGATTAAAGGCAAAATCAAAGAGTTGGATTTGGAAGACGTGCATTTAGCCATTCAAGAAAGCCGAATGTTGCTACAAAACCAATGGCAAGCCGGTACACAAGGCGAGATTGCAATCAAAACCAAACGAGGTGTGATTAAGCCTCGAGGCGAACATCAACAAGCCTATCTCCGCAATATTTTAAGTCACGACATCAGCTTTGGCATCGGGCCGGCAGGTACGGGGAAAACCTTCTTAGCCGTAGCAGCAGCGGTGGAATCTTTAGAGCGTCAAGAAATTCGACGTATTCTACTTACTCGCCCAGCGGTTGAAGCAGGAGAGAAGCTCGGGTTTTTACCGGGCGACTTAGGGCAGAAAATTGAACCTTACTTACGCCCGCTATACGACGCCCTTTTTGAAATGCTTGGCTTTGAAAAAGCCCAAAAATTAATGGAGCGAGGTGTGATTGAAATTGCACCACTTGCCTATATGAGAGGGCGAACATTAAATGATGCATTCATCATTTTAGATGAAAGCCAAAACACCACTACAGAACAGATGAAAATGTTCTTAACCCGAATTGGCTTTAATTCTAAAGCCGTGATTACGGGTGATGTTACTCAAGTAGATTTACCTCGCAGCCAAAAATCAGGCTTAAAACACGCAATGGAAGTGCTAAAAGATGTGCCTGATCTCAGCTTCAACTTCTTTGACAGCAAAGATATTGTCCGCCACCCAGTGGTTGCGAAAATTGTTCAAGCCTATGACGCTTGGGAAGCTATTGATGAAGAAAGACGAGAGCAACGTAAATTAGAAAAACTTGCTCTTGAGCAAGAAAAAATTTTGGCTCAAGCTGAAGTTTTATAACAACAAGCGGTTAAATTTGTAAAATATTTTGCAAATATAACCGCTTATTTTTTATGTAATAAATGTAATATTTTTTACTAGGAGCTACTTATGAAAAAAGCAATTCAATTTATGGCTAGTTTAATGGCTATATTTGCATTATGTGCTTGTTCGCAAACGACCACAAATCCATCTATTGGTAAATCTGATTTTATAAAATATCAGCAATGGATAGAGGCTGAACCTTTGAAAGATGAGCCAGATATGCAAGAACCTGAAACTCCAGAAAAAATTGAAAAATTCTTAGATAAGAACTTTGATAGATATATCCAACAAGGAAAAGCACTTGCTATTAGCCATAAAGAAGTTAAAGAATTAAGAGATAGAACGGTTAAGCATATTGATACTTATATGCGTGAATATATGAAACTTTATGTCCTTTCATTCGGCTGTAATGGAGCAAATGCATACTGCAAATCGTTAGAACCTCGAGCTAATGCCTTCAAGCAGAAAGCTCAGAATATGGAAGCAGAGATTTCAAGTATGGAAAAAGAGTACGAAAGATTAGCAAAACAATTTGGGGTAGAAGCTGGTAGTATCTTAAGATAAGACTTGAATAAAAAACGAAAGCGGTCATATTTGTAATATTTTTTGCAAATTTAACCGCTTGTATTTGTCTTATTGGAATTGATGTGAAATTACCAGCTTCCGCCAGCACCGCCACCGCCTGATGAGCCTCCGCCGAAGCTATCGCCGCTGCCGAAACCTCCGCCAAAGCCTCCGCCAAATCCACCAGAGTGTCTGCCGAAACCGCCACTTCTGCGTTGGCTTTCTCTTAGCACTTTGCCGAGTTGATCCATTGAGCTTGGGCTAATGTAGGTATTATCTCGTGGGCGGAATATAAGGAAGATCACCATTCCTGCAAACAAGAAGAAGAGTAGCCCGTCAATATCATCGAATGCTTGAGTTTCCTCTCCGTAGCTTGCGTAAGGAGCATATTCGCCGTTAATGGCCGCCATAATGGCAGACAAACCGCGTGCGATCCCTGCCGCATATTGTTCTTGTTTGAAGAACGGAGTAATGTCATTACGAATAATGCTTGATGCAATGGCATCAGGTAAAGCTCCTTCTAAACCTCGACCTGTGGCAATAAAAAGTTTTCGGTCATTTTTCGCAATCAGTAATAAAACCCCGTTGTTTTCGTTGTTTTTGCTACGTCCAATGCCCCATTTATTAAATAGGGTGTGTGCATAGGTAGAAACCGCTTCGCCTTCGGTACTCGGTACAATTACTACAGCAATTTGTGAGCTGGTTTTAGCACGGTTGGCAATTAACGCATCTTCTAAGGTTTGCCATTCCTGCTGGCTTAGCGTGTTTTTAGTGTAATCTGTGATGTAATAAAACGGATTTGGCGGTTCAGGGTAGGTTACCGCCACCGCATTTACGCTAAATAACGCTAGTAGAATGAACAACAAGCGGTCAAAAAAGTGAGAAATTTTGCAAATAGATTTCATCATTTGATTACCACCTCGTTAGACAACTCATTTTGGTCGTTTTCTTGATAAGGGAAATAGTGGGCTAGTGGCTCTTCCACACTTTTGATTGCCTCACAAATTGCTTGCGTATAGTTGCCATTTTGGCAATCAATACACATTGCTTGATAGATTTTTTGCCAAAAATCATCGCCGACTTTTTGATGAATACCTTCATCGCCAATTACCGCAACATAGTGAGGTTTAAATGAGAGATAAATCAACACGCCATTACGCTGTGCGGTTTCTCGCATTTTGAGTTCATCAAAGAGTTGATTGCTTCGCACCACGGCAGCATTTTGCATTTCCTCGATCTTGGCTTTTCGCTCCACCACCACACGCAATTCTGCAGAGGTGTGCTGCTCTAAATGGCAGATCGCTTGTTCGATAAGATTAGTATCAATAGGCAATTTATTAGAAAGAAAAGAAAATAATCCCATTTGATCCCCTTAAAAATAAAGCAATAAGCACCGAATTTGAAAGAGCTTATTGCTTTAAAATATAGATAAATTTAATACAACTTAGTTAAAGTTTACTTGTGGTGCTTTATCTGAACCCGCTTCAGCTTTGAACTGTGGTTTTGCTTTAAAGCCCATAATCATTGCTGCTAACTTAGTTGGGAATTCACGCACTTTTTTGTTGTACTCTTTCACTTTTTCGTTGAAGTTATTCCGTTCAACGTTAATGCGGTTTTCAGTACCTTCTAATTGTGCTTGAAGATTTAAGAACGCATCGTGTGCTTTTAACTCAGGGTATCTTTCAACTGAAACCAATAAGCGAGAAAGTGCTGAGTTTACACTTTGTTGAGCTTCTTGGAATTTCACCATATCTTCTTCGGTTGCATTGCTTGGGTCAATAGTAACCGCTGTTGCTTTTGCACGAGCTTCAATCACAGAGGTTAAGGTTTCTTTCTCAAAGTTAGCTTGACCTTTTACAGTGTTCACTAAGTTTGGAATTAAATCCGCACGGCGTTGATACGCAGATTCTACATTACCCCATACAGAGTTAATATCTTCTTCTGCACGCATTAAATCGTTATATTTTGTTAATGAATAACCGCCAACAGCAAGTACAGCGATCAATAAAATCCAAAAAATCTTTTTCATTATGAAGTCCTATAAATAAAAGAGTGAAAAATTTTTGTGCATTGTATCGGGAAAAGATCGATATGGCTAGCATACTTACAAATTTTTGCATACCATAACAGATAATTATTGACAAATTTTAGTGGTAAAGCCAAATGCTCAAAGGAATTCTAGCCTCACTCTTAGCAAATTTATTGTTTGGAGTAGTTTATTATTTTGCAGTGTTACTTCGCCCCTTAGATGGCGAGGTAATGTTTGGTTTTCGGATAATTGTTGTTATTCCATTTATTTTGCTTGCGATTATATTATTCAAGCAACATAAGCATTTTTATGGGCTTTTGCAAAAAATTCGCCAAAATCCACCGCTTGTAATGGTTATTTTACTACTTGCATTCAATACAGGTGTACAGCTTTGGCTCTTTTTATGGGCACCCAATCACGGGCAGGCATTGCAAGTGTCGATCGGCTATCTCTTATTACCTATTGTAGCCGTTGCACTTGGTAAAATAGTGTTCAAAGAGCAATTCACTTGGTTAAAATGGCTCTCGTTAGGCTTTGCGATAATTGGCGTTGGTAGTAGTTTGATTGCTTCAGGAGCAATTTCTTGGACGACTTGGGTAGCAGGTTTGGGCTATCCGATTTATATTACCCTCCGCCGTTATTTTCAAATTAATAATTTAGCTACATTCTTTGTAGAATTATTGCTAGTGCTTCCTGTTGCCTTGTACTACCTCAGCCAAGTGGAAATGAGCCAAGTTGTAGTTGAAAACCCAAATATCTATTTCTACCTCATTTTACTTGGTTTAGTAGGTGGCAGTGCTTTTATTCTTTACATCGCCTCCAGTAATTTACTGCCGATTAATGTGTTAGGCTTGCTAGGTTATGTTGAACCGCTTGTGATGTTATTAATTTTCATTTGCTATCGGGGAAGTGTTAGATTCTAGCTCCTATATTTTGATGGTTTGCTTGCTAATTTCTATAGGATTATTAAGTTGGGATAGTTTTAGACAAACAAAAAATTAGTCCTATTAAATAGAACTAATAATTTCTAACGTAAAGCGTGAATAAGCGCAGGTTGCTTTTCTAATAAAAAGAGCAATTTTTGAGATGAGCCTGTAGGAATACGGCGATGGGTTTCCCAAGATTGCACCGCCGCAGTGCTAACGCCTAATGCTTTTGCAAATTCAGCTTGTTTTAATTTAGTGCTGGCTCGAATTTGTTTGACATCTGGAATTTTATGAACGAAAACTTGTTCTGGGTTAGGCTGTTTTTTCTGTGTTTCTATTTCAACCATTTCATTTAGACTAGCGACTAAATCATCAAATAATGCTTTGTCCATTTTTTATTCCTCTAGTTTTTCAACTAATTTTTTTACGATTGAGCGTTGCTCAGTGGTTAAATTAGCTTGCTCATTTTTTGCATACATCAATAGCAGATAAATTTTACCTTTCGGTGCGACAACATAATAAATAACTCTAACACCGCCACTTTTACCTTTATTACCGATTGCCCAACGGATTTTTTGACAACCACCAGTATTCTGAATATAGCGTCCTTTTGTGTAATTCTCTAATAAAAAGAGTTGGAATTGGCGATATTCTTCATCATTCATTAAGAGCTGGCGATGTTTGCTAAACCCCTGTAATTCAATGAAAGTAAGATATTTCATTTTATTCTCCAAATCAAGAAAATTGTACTAAGTACAACTTTTAGTTATTTAGAGCATATATGAATGAGAGAAAATAAGCGATGATAAAACTTTATTTTTTCGAGCCAGATCGCAAAAATAGTTTTTGGGATTTGTATTGAAATAAAAAACGGAGCATTAGCTCCGTTTTTTGCTTTGGAAAATTGTATCAACAAATTATTCCGCTTTTTTCTTGATAGTTGCGTAAACCACGCCTGTTACAACTGAGCCGATAGCTATTGCCGCTAAGTACATTAATGGTTGTGATACGAATGGAATTACGAATAAACCACCGTGTGGGGCTTGTAAGGTAATGCCTAGAGCCATTGAAATTGCCCCAGCAGTTGCTCCACCTAAGATTGAGCTTAGGATTACACGAATTGGGTCTGCCGCTACGAATGGTAATGCACCTTCTGAAATAAAGCATAAACCTAGTACAAATGAGGCTTTACCTGCATCACGTTGGTTGGTGTTGAATTTGTTGCGAGCAATGATAGTCGCAATCGCCATACCAATTGGTGGAACCATACCTGCTGCCATTACTGCTGCCATTGGCATATATTGTTGTGAAGCAATTAAGCCTACACCGAAAGTATAAGCCGCTTTGTTTACAGGGCCTCCCATATCAGTACACATCATTGCACCTAGCACAATACCTAAAATAATCGCGTTGGTTTGACCCATTGTATTTAACCATTCTACTAAAGCATCCATTAAGGCTTTAACTGGTGGGTTAATGAGATAAATCATTAACAAACCAACAATAGCTGAACCTAATAGTGGTAGAATTAAAATCGGTTTAAGTGAAGTTAAACTTGGTGGCAGTTGGATTGCTCCGTTTAAGAATTTCACGGTATAACCAGCTAGGAAACCTGCTACGATACCGCCTAAAATCCCTGCACCTGCTGTGGTTGCGAGCATTCCGCCAATAAGACCTACTGCTAAACCCGGACGGTCAGCAATGGAAAATGCTACATAGCCTGCAAATACCGCAATCATTAAGTGGAATGCAGCACCACCACCGATGTCCATTAATGCTTTTGGTAAACCGCCTGCGATGGTTTCATCTTTAAAGGCTTCAATACCAAACATAAAGGAGATAGCAATTAATAAACCACCAGCAACCACAAGCGGTAACATATGTGAAACACCCGTCATTAAGTGCTTATACAAGCCTTTTTTATCGCCTGTAGCTGCTTCTGCATTATCTGCTTTCGCTACACCACCTTCATAGACTTTAGCTTGTGCGAAGGCTTTTTCAAATTCTTGAGCGGTTTTCTTGAGGGCTAAACCTGTCGATGTGCGATACATTGGTTTGCCTTTGAATTTCTCTAGATCCACATCAATATCCGCAGCGACAAAAACTAAATCTGCCGCAGCAACTTCTTCTGCAGAAATTGGGTTACCAGCTCCTACTTGACCACGAGTTTCTACTTTTACATTCCAGCCTTGTGCTTTAGCGTAGTTTTCAATCGCCTCAGCAGACATAAAGGTATGAGCCACACCTGTTGGGCAAGCTGTTACTGCCACGATGTTTTTCACACCTGAAGTAGAAACAGCTGGAGCCGAAGTTGCATTTGCAAAAATTTGTGCATTTTCGATCGCTTGTTTAAGGCTGGTTTCAGGTTGAGCAAAGGTTTGCTCTAAATCTAAAATTGTCCCTTTTTTACCAGCGGCTTCTGCTGTGATGTTATTGTCAAATAACACCACAAAATCAGCTTGATTTGCTGGCACAACATTGTGGCCTTGCTGTTTAGCTGCGGTGCTTAATACTTCATTCACTAAGAAACGGCGAGCGTTACCAAGTGTTTGAGGGAATACAAAAGAAATATTCATTTGGAGTTCCTATATTATAATGATATGAAATGATATTCGTAGGGACGGATCCTGTGCCCGTCCGAAAAATCTTAAGAATTAGCGGGCGGGCACAGGACCTGCCCCTACGAAAGAATTAATTTAGTTTTGTAATCTGTACTTGCTCGGAAAGTTCATCAATCACTTTACGATCTTCCACGCCCACATTGCTCTGAGCTACCGCATTGGCAGAAGTGGCTGAAGCAAATTTGAGGATTTGGGTTTTATCCCAACCTTGAGCGAAACCGTAAATCAAACCTGCCACCATTGAATCGCCAGCCCCTACGGTACTTACTACATTTTCACAGCGAGGTGGTTGAGCCTGTAAAACGCCTTCAGCATTGAGCCAAAGTGAGCCTTTTTCGCCCATTGAAATAATTACATTTTCAATGCCTTGATTGCGTAACTGTTGGGCTGCTTCAATAATCTCATCGACAGAATTTAATGAATGACCAACTAATACTTCAAGCTCTCGGCGGTTCGGCTTAATCAGCCAAGGGTGAGCAGTTAAACCAGCAGTTAAAGCGGCATTACTGGTATCTAACACCACTTTTAACCCTTGTTGGTGTAGAGATTCCAACCACTCGGCAAATTGCTCTGGGCTTACACCACGAGGGAGCGAGCCACAAGCGGCAACTAAGTCAAATTTATCTTTCCATTGGGCTGATTGTGAGACAAAGTCTTCCCAGTCTTGAGCTGAAATTTCAAAGCCTAAAAAGTTAAGATCGGTTACATCTGCTTCGGTTTCAGTAATTTTTACGTTAATGCGGGTTTTGCCGTGAATGCGGTAAAATTCATCATTTAGACTGTTTTGTTTAAAAGCATTAACGAAATCGCCTTGATTTTCTTCGCCTAAAAAGCCCGTTACAGCAAGGCTTAAACCTAAATCAGCCAATACTTTTGCCACATTAATGCCTTTACCAGCAGGATATAAACCTAAGGTCTCAACAGTATTTACCTCGCCAATTTCAATGCGTTTTAGCCGACCAACTAAGTCAAAGGCAGGGTTTAGGGTTACAGTTGCAATACGCATAATTCTTCCTTATTCGCCTAAACCAGCTTCGATTGCTGCACCAATGCTTGCCAATGCGGCTTCTGCATCATCGCCTATTGCCACAAAACGAAGTGTTGTACCTTTGGTTACCCCTAATGCCACAATTTTCATTAGGCTTTTCGCACTTACAAGCGGTGAATTTTTATCAACATTTTGCACTTCAATTTTGGCATTGAACTTTTTCACTTCGTTTACTAATACCGCACTTGGGCGAGCGTGTAAGCCGTGTTCGTTTCTAATTACGAATGTTGCTTCTTTTTGGTTTTCTGTAGGCACAGATACTTCTTCTTGAACAGGGGCAGAAACTGCCACACTTTCAATCGTATCTTCCACTTCTGGCACAAATGAAACGCTTTCGCCTAATCCTTCTGCAATCGCTTTTTGTAGCGCTTCAATTGCTTGTTGTGCGTCATCGCCTTCCGCTATAAAACGTAAACGATGTCCTTTACTTGCCCCTAAAGCAACCACCCTCATCGCACTTTTCGCACTCGCTGGCAGTGTGCTACGGTCTAAGTTTTCAACCGTGATTTTTGATGTGAATGGTTTAACTGCTTGCACTAAAAGTGCTGATGGGCGAGCGTGTAAGCCGTTTTCGTTACGAATAGTAAATGTGCCAATCACCTGGCTACTTAAAGAGGTTAGAGTAGCTGGTGCATTTACTTCATTCGTCTCGCCTTTTAAGAACGCAATAATTTGAGCCACAGTTGCATTCGCAAATTGAGTACGAACATCAGCTTTTAGGAATTGAGTTAATAGCGGTTGTAGGCTGTTATCAGTTTGAGCAACGGTAACTAATGTTTGACCTTGTGTGTTACGAGCCACAGCTAAACCGTTGGCTTGGTTGCCTTTAGCTGAATCAGTAATAAAGAGATTGTTACCTAAATTTAAAGCAGTATTTGAAATAATATCGCTGATAAAGGCTTGAGAAACATAGCCCTGCTCTTGTAGTTTTGCGGCGTTAATGGCTGATAAAGTGATAAGGCTTGAAGACTCTACATTCAAAGAAATCAGCTCTGGAGATAAGGTAGGAAGGTTTTTCTTACCGCTTAATACAGCAATAAATTCATCTAAATTTTGCGTTTTCGCTAAGGTGGCAGCAGCCTCTTCATCGCTTAACACGGTAGTCAGTTGGCGGAGTAAAGTAAGATGTTCGTCTGATTTAGCTGCAATACCAATAACCACATAAGCCTTATTGCCTTCTCCCCATTCCACACCTTGTGGTACTTGGATAATTTGCACGCCTGTTTCTTTCACTAAATCACGGGTATCAAGTGTACCGTGTGGAATGGCAATACCATTGCCTAAAAAAGTGGAAGTTTGGGTTTCACGAGCAAGCATTCCGGTTTCATAACCTTCAGTGACATTACCATTTGCGACCAATTCAGCGGCAACAAGACGGATAACCTCTTCTTTGCTATTTGCTGAACCATTTAAACGGATGTTTTTTGCCGATAAATTAAGCATTTTAACTCCTTGCATTAAGGTTGATTTTTAAACTATAAATTTGCCTGCTAGTTTACTCTATTTTTGCTAAACCGTTATAGCTAAAAGTTTATAAAAATGTGATCTAGCTCACAAATTTTGCATTTAATCCTTAGCTCTCCAACTAAAACGATTTAGTAGGAAAATTATTTTGTGATATACATCAAAAAACGAAATAAATTTACTTCTTTTATTTTTATTTAGTGATAGAGTAGAACTATTAAAATATAAGTATTCAACGTTTGAGCAAGGAGTGCCTATGCAAGATTATACTTACTCCGAAAGAGATTTAACTTTTATTGATCAATTATCTCTCGGTTATTGCAAAGACCCTTTTTCCTATTTAGGCATTCATTCTATTGATAATGGTATTATCATCAGAGCTTTCCTCCCGTCTGCTATTGCTTGCCAAGTTATTGATTTGAAAGGAAAACCTGTATCGTCAATGTTAAAAATTGATGATAGAGGTTTTTTTATTGCCGAAATTATTGGTAAAAAAATTGATTTTTCTTACCGCTTGTTGGTGGAATATGAGGGAGAAACAGTAGATATTGAAGACCCTTACCGTTTTAAAACCCACATTCAAGAGCTGGATAATTGGTTATTTGCCGAAGGTAAGCAGCTCCGCCCTTATGAAAAATTAGGGGCTCATCTTGTTACCCAAAACGAAGTGGGCGGCGTGCATTTTAGCGTGTGGGCACCGAATGCTCAGCGTGTTTCAGTAGTGGGCGATTTTAACCACTGGAATGGATTAGTTCATTCAATGCGTTTCCACCCAGATTCAGGGATTTGGGATATTTTCATTCCAAATGTACAAAAAGGGGCTTGTTATAAATTTGAAGTGTTAGATCGCAACGGTGTGTTGCGTTTGAAATCTGACCCTTACGCCTTTGCCTCACAATTCCGTCCAGAAACCGCTTCCATTGTTTCGGGGCTGCCAAGCATAGTACCTGTTGAAAATACTTGTCGTAATGCCAATGCACCAGACAAGCCGATTTCCGTTTATGAAGTGCATTTAGGCTCTTGGCGGCGAAATGTCGAAAATAATTATTGGCTAAGTTATGAAGAACTTGCTGATGAACTCATTCCTTATGTAAAAGATATGGGCTTTACCCATATTGAACTACTGCCTGTTTCTGAATTTCCATTCGATGGCTCCTGGGGCTACCAAACTACGGGTATTTATTCGCCAACCAGCCGTTTTGGTACACCTGAAGGCTTACGCTATTTTATCCAAAAAGCCCACGATAAAGGCATTGGGGTAATTTTGGATTGGGTAGTGGGGCATTTCCCTGTTGATGAACACGGTTTAGTCTATTTTGACGGCACGCATTTATACGAGCATTCCGACCCGAAAGAGGGCTATCACAAAGATTGGAACACCTTGATTTTCAACTATGGCAGACACGAGGTAAATAATTATCTCTCAGGCAATGCGTTGTATTGGATTGAGCGTTTTGGCATTGATGCGTTGCGGGTTGATGCCGTTGCTTCAATGATTTATCGAGACTATTCACGTTCAGACGGCGAGTGGATTCCAAACAAATATGGCGGACGTGAGAATTTAGAGGCACTCGATTTCTTACGTCATACCAACAATATTCTAAGAGATGAAAGTAAAGGTGGAGCAACGATTGCTGAAGAATCTACTTCTTTTGCAGGTGTTTCCCACCCAACCGAAAATGGTGGTTTGGGCTTTAATTATAAGTGGAATATGGGCTGGATGAACGATACCCTGCGTTATATGCAAAAAGATCCGATTTATCGCCGCTATCATCATAATTTAATGACTTTTGGTATGACATACCAATACAGCGAAAAATTTGTGCTACCGCTTTCACACGATGAAGTTGTTCACGGTAAAGGCTCGCTATTAAACAAAATGCCAGGGGATTGTTGGCAAAAATTTGCGAACTTGCGTGCTTATTATGGTTATATGTGGGGCTATCCAGGCAAAAAATTACTCTTTATGGGCAATGAATTTGCACAAGGTAAAGAGTGGAATTTTGCAGAAAGTCTGGATTGGTATCTTTTAGGCGAAGAAGGCGGTGAGTGGCATAAAGGCGTATTAGGCTGGGTAAAAGCACTTAATCATTTATACACAAAAACGCCAGCATTATTTGAGCAAGATTACGACCCAGCAGGTTTTGAATGGCTTGTGGTAGACGATCACGACAATTCTGTATTTGCCTTTGAGCGTAGGGCAAAAAATGGCGGTAGCATTATTGTCGTAAGTAATTTCACACCTGTGGTACGTAAAGATTACCGTATTGGTGTGAATGAAGCAGGTGAATATCAAGAAATTCTCAACTCTGATTTAGCTTGCTATTGTGGAAGTAATGTAAGCAATGAAGATAAATTTGCGAGTGAAAAGATAGAATCACACGGCAGAAGGCATTCTATCAATATTACCTTGCCACCATTATCAACTATTTTCATCACAAAGACGAAAAAGCAACAGGCTAAAGAAGCTGTTCAGAAAAAAGCAACGAATAAAAAAGAAAAAGCAAAGTAGTAAAAGAAAAGAGCAGTAAAGTAAATGAAGTATTTTAGAGGTAAGCCTTTTCCGCTTGGCAGTTCACTCTGTATGCAAGCGGGCAAATTTGGCACAAACTTTGCAATTTTTTCGCAAAATGCGACCGCTATTGAATTATGCCTTTTTGATGAGAACAATCAAGAAACTCGCGTTCCAATGATTGCAAATGAAGGTACTTGGCATATTTTTGTTGAAGGTGTGAAAACTGGCTCAAAATATGGCTATCGGGTGCAAGGCGAACAAAATGAACAAGCCGGTTTGCTATTTAATGCAAATAAATTGTTGATTGATCCTTATGCCAAAGCCATTGAAGGAATGCCTGATCTGAGCAGTGAAGATGCGGTAAAGTGGTATGTTTGGAACGATGAGCGAGATAACGGGCAGATTGCTCCTAAATCAGTAGTGGTTGATGAAACCTTTGATTGGGAAAATGATACACCACTTTACCACTCTTGGGCAGAAACTATTATTTACGAAATGCAGATTAAAGGGTTCAGCCAGTTAAATCCTGAGCTTCCCCAAGAAATTAGAGGTACTTTTGCAGGGCTAGCTCACAAAAATTCCATATCGTATTTGAAAAAGCTCGGTATTACTGCCGTTGAATTACTGCCCATTACTTACCATATTGACGAGCCTCATTTACAAAAGCAAGGCTTAGTCAATTATTGGGGCTATAATGTTTTAGGCAATTTTGCGGTTGATCCGAAATTAGCTGCAGATAAGCAAAATCCGCTTAAAGAGTTTAAGCAGTTAGTGAAAACGCTACACAAAGCCAATATTGAAGTTATTTTAGACGTGGTGTTTAACCACACTGCAGAAGGTGGGAAAGACGGTGCAATGCTCAGTTTTAGAGGGTTTGATAACCACGCTTATTGGCTAAATGAGCAGGGCGAATACGAGAATTGGACAGGTTGTGGTAACACACTTAATTTAACCAATATTAATATTCTCCGTTGGGCAATCGATTGCTTATGTTATTGGGTGGACGAATGCCATATTGATGGCTTCCGTTTTGACTTAGCCTCTATTTTAGGCAGAACTCCACGTTTTTCCGAAAAAGCCGATTTTTTCACAGCAATAAAAAGCCATTCGAAATTAGCGAATGTTAAGCTGATTGCTGAGCCTTGGGATATTGGAATGCACGGATACCAGTTAGGCAAATTCCCAGCCCCTTTTTACCAATGGAACGACCGCTATCGTGATGATATGCGTCGTTTTTGGCTAAGAAAAAAACTGGATTTAGCCACATTTGCCCGCCGATTTGCAGGAAGTGATGATGTTTTTTCGCACCATTCTGGCTCGAAAAGTATTAATTTTATTACTGCCCACGATGGTTTTAACTTACAAGATTTAGTGAGCTACAACAAAAAACATAATCTTGCGAATGGCGAAGAGAACCGTGATGGACACGGTACAAACCACAGTAATAATCACGGTGTTGAAGGCGAAACAAATAAGGAATTGGTAAAAAATCAGCGAGAAATTACCGCTTGTAGTTTATTGGCAACCCTACTTCTTTCAGGCGGTGTGCCAATGTTATTCGCAGGCGACGAAATGGGGCATACTCAACAAGGCAATAACAATTGCTATTGCCAAGATAATGAAACGACTTGGTTAGATTGGGAAAATCGTAATCAAACCAGAGTGGATTATGTGAGCGATTTAATTGCCATACGCAAACAAATTCCACTGTTATCACAACAAGATAAGTGGTGGACTGAAGATTCAGTTCAATGGCTAAATCCATCTGCTGAGCCTATGCAGGTAAGCGATTGGCATAATCAAGAGTTAAGGCAATTAACAATTTTATTCGAGGGGCAATGGCTCATTTTAATGAATGCCCATAAGCAGCCTCAACAATTTATACTCCCTCAGGGCAACTGGCAAGTTGTTTTAGGGCAGGAAAAAGGTACTTTGATGACAGAAACGCAGTCAGTTACGCTCAATAATATGGGAGTATGCGTACTTCAAAAAAGTGATGGAGTTCACACAAAAATATTGGAGACATAACATGCTTAATCAAGAATCAACCGCACTTGTTGCCAGACAAGATTTAACGAATGAAACATTGGTTTTAATTTTAGCTGGTGGACGAGGTTCTCGTCTTTATGAATTAACAGATAAACGTGCAAAACCAGCTGTTTATTTTGGGGGAAGCCGTCGTATTATTGACTTTGCGTTATCTAACTGTATTAACTCAAATTTACTTAAAATTGGGGTGATTACTCAATATGCTGCTCATTCATTATTGCGTCATTTACAACGTGGTTGGTCATTCTTACCTTATGAGCGTAATCAATACATTGATATGTTACCTGCACGTCAGCAGTTAGACGAAAACACTTGGTATCGTGGTACAGCAGATGCGGTTTATCAAAATATGGCGATAATGAAATCTCACTATCGCCCTAAATATGTGGTGATTTTAGCAGGCGACCATATCTATAAAATGGATTACACTCAAATGCTGAAAGATCACGTTGATAAAGGAGCAAAATGTACGGTAGGTTGTATTGAAGTGCCACGTTCACAAGCCACAGAATTTGGGGTAATGGCGGTAAATGAAAAACTCAAAGTAAAAGAGTTTGTGGAAAAACCAGCTGATCCACCATCAATGCCGGGTAAGCCTGATTCGTCTTTAGCTTCAATGGGGATTTATGTCTTTGATGCAGATTATCTCTATGAAATGTTAGAAAAAGAGGCTTCAACGCCAGGTACATCGCACGATTTTGGTAAAGATATTATTCCAAAAGCGGTAGAGCAAGGCGTGCTATACGCCCACCCATTTGAGCGTTCTTGCAAAGGGCGTAATGCAAGCGGGGCAATCTACTGGCGTGATGTAGGTACGATAGATAGCTATTGGGCAGCCCATATGGATCTAGTATCGGAAGAGCCTGAGCTTGATTTATATGATGAATCTTGGCCTATTCATGGTCGTCCGCAACAAACTGCTCCTGCACGTTTCTTCTATAATCATACTCGTGCAAGAACACTAGATAATTCACTTATTGCAGGTGGTTGTGTGATTACGGATGCTGAAATCAGTAATTCGGTATTGTTTAACCGTGTTCACGTTGAAGCGGAATCAGTTATTGAACATACAGTTATTTTGCCACAAGTTACTATCGGCAAAAATTGTATTATCAAACGAGCGGTTATTGACCGACATTGCGTAATTCCAGATGGCTTACAAGTAGGTGTGAATGCAGAAGAAGATGCAAAACATTTTAGAGTGAGTAAAGAAGGTATCGTATTAATTACCCAAAAAATGCTAGATAAATTAGCAGGAAAAGAAGTTAATACGGATATTAAATATACAATTTAAATATTGATGATATAATGCTTCGGATTTTAACGTCCGAAGTATTGTTTTCAAGCGGTCGAAATTTAATAAAAATTTGCAACAATATAAATGGTCAAAAAATGAAAGTTTTACACATTTGCTCTGAAATGTACCCTTTAATTAAAACCGGTGGTTTAGCTGATGTGATGGGGGCATTGCCTTTTGCTCAACAACAAATTGGAAATGATGTCAGAGTATTAATTCCTTACTATCCTAAAGTTGCTCAAACCTTAGGTGAAACGGTGGAAGTGGCAACAATCGGCACATTTGCCGGTTTAGTGACGGTTAGATTTGCTTATTTCAATGGATTAGGCGTTTATGTGATTGACGCACCGCATCTATTTATGCGTGATGGTAATCCTTATCACGATGCGAACTATCAAGATTATATCGACAACTACAAACGCTTCGCGTTACTAGGCTATATTGGGGCTCAGCTTGCACAGGGTTTAGATCACTGGTGGGGTTCAGCCGAAGTATTACACGCTCACGACTGGCAAGCAGGGCTTGCTTGTGCTTACCTGAAAAGCTGGGGTAGTAACGTCAAAACCGTATTCACTATTCATAATATCGCCTATGTAGGGCGTTTTAATGCGTTCCATTTGGCTGAAATTGGCTTGCCTTGGGAGTTTTTTAGTGCGGAAGGCTTAGAGTTTTATGGCGAAATTTCTTACCTTAAGGCAGGTTTATATTTTGCCGATCGTATTACAACTGTAAGCCCAACGTATGCACGTGAAATTACTGAAGAGATTGCAGGTGCAGGTTTACACGGTTTGCTTGCCACCCGCCAATATCAAGGCAGGCTGCGTGGGATTTTAAACGGGGTAGATGCTGACGTTTGGAACCCTGAAACTGACCCTCATATTCTGGCGAATTACCGCCCTAACTATATGCACGGTAAGGCGAAAAATAAAGCGGAATTGCAACGTATTTTTGGCTTACCAGAACAAAAAGAAGCTCTGTTAATGGTAATGGTTACTCGTTTAACCGAGCAAAAAGGGGCAGATTTCTTATTAGCGAACATTGATACGTTAATGCAGCACAATGTACAAATTATCGTGCTAGGTAGCGGCTCGCCTGATTTGGAAAATGCACTACGTTATTTCCAACATAAATATCCGAACCAAATCGGTATCAAAATTGGTTATGATGAAGCTCTTTCTCATCAAATTATTGCAGGTGGCGATGTGATTCTTGTTCCAAGCCGTTTTGAGCCTTGCGGATTAACGCAGCTTTACGGTTTGAAATATGGCACATTGCCGCTCGTTCGCCTCACAGGTGGATTAGCGGATACGGTATTTGATAGCCACAAAGAGAGTATTGAAAACCGCACCGCAACAGGTTTTGTATTTGATTACCCTGATGCACCGGCATTTTTAGAAGCCGCAATGCGAGCGATTAATTTATGGCAAAAGCAAAAATTGTGGTCAAGCGTTCGTCAAAATGCACTGGCTCAAGATTTTGGTTGGGCGAAAGTGGCAGAGCAGTATCAAAACTTATACCACGAAATTAGTTAATTTATATTTACAACATTGTTACAAGCGGTTGGATTTGCAAAAAAATTTGTAAATTCGACCGCTTGTAATGTTCATAAAAATTAGGAGAATTTACTCAATGAGCAGGCAGTCAATTAGCCCTGAAATGATTAAAAATGTAAAAGATGCAATTTTACATAAAATGGTATTCGCATTAGGTGTTGAACCTCGTGATGCCAGCAAACGTAACTGGTTAAATGCTGCACTTCGTGTGGTACGTGATTTATCTACCGAAGAGTGGTTACAAACCCGCCGTAGCCACGTTGCAAATGGCAGTCGCCGTGTTTATTACCTATCAATGGAATTTTTGATGGGGCGAACTTTCAGTAATGCGATGATCTCGGAAGGCGTTTATGAGCTAATCGGTGCTGCGTTAAAAGAGTTAGGGCAAGATCTGGAAGATATTATTAACGAAGAAGGCGATCCGGGCTTAGGTAATGGTGGTTTAGGTCGATTAGCGGCTTGTTATTTAGATAGCCTTGCGACAATGAAAATCCCTGCTATCGGCTATGGTATTCAATATGAATATGGTATGTTCCGCCAAGAAATTCGCAATGGCGAGCAAGTAGAACAGCCTGATGAATGGTTAGAAAATGAATTTGTGTGGCCATATTTACGCTCAAGTAAGCGTTTCCCGGTCCGCTTTGGTGGGAAAACTTGGCGTGAAGGCAAAAAAGTCGTATGGCAACCGGAAGAAGAGATTGTTGCTCAAGCTCACGATCAGCTCATTCCGGGTTTTGAAACCACATCAACCAATAGTTTACGTTTATGGTCTGCTCACGCTTCGGGTAAAGGTTTTGCGTTGTCAGAGTTTAATCGTGGCGATTACTTTGCTGCAATGGTTAAACAAAATAGCTCAGAAAACGTTTCTCGTGTGCTTTATCCTGATGATTCTACCTATAACGGTCGTGAATTGCGTTTACGTCAAGAATATTTTCTTTGTTCTGCATCGGTACAAGATATTATTCGCCGCCACGAAGCGGAATTTGGCTCTTGTGTAAATTTAGCGGATAAAGTAGCAATTCACTTAAATGATACCCACCCAACCCTTGCTGTGCCTGAGTTAATGCGTATTTTAATTGATGAAAAAGGCTATTCTTGGGAACAAGCGTGGGCAACCACCAGCAAAACATTCTTCTACACTAACCACACGTTAATGAGTGAAGCGTTAGAAACGTGGCCGGTTGAAATGTTAGCTCGTGTGTTACCACGCCATTTAGAAATTATTTTTGATATTAACGAACATTTCTTGGAAGAGGTGCGTAGCCAGTTCTCAGATGATAATGATCTGATCTCTCGTGTATCACTTATTGACGAACAAGGCGACCGCCGTGTGCGTATGGCGTGGCTTGCAGTTGTCGCTTCTACAAAAGTAAATGGTGTGGCGAAAATTCACTCTGACTTAATGGTTGAATCTATTTTTGCCGACTTTGCTCGTATTTACCCGAACCGCTTTACCAACGTAACCAATGGCGTAACGCCTCGCCGTTGGATCAAAATTGCCAACCCGGGTCTTGCGAATATTTTAGATAAATATATCGGCGATAACTGGCTAACCGATTTAAGCGAATTAGAAAAATTCAATGAGTTTGCGGATAACACTGATGTACAGGCTCAAGTTGCTGCGGTTAAATTTGAGAATAAGCGCCGTTTAGCAAATTATATTGAAGAAACACAAGGCATTACGCTTAATCCTGAAGCGATTTTTGACGTACAAATCAAACGTATTCATAAATACAAACGTCAGCAAATGAATGTGCTTCACATCATTACGCTTTATAACCGCATTTTACGCAATCCAACGGCGGATTGGACACCTCGTGTGTTCATCTTCGCAGGTAAAGCGGCAAGTGCGTATTATGCAGCGAAGAAAGTGATTCGCTTAATTAATGATGTAGCAAGTGTGGTAAATAACGACCCTCGCATCAATGATTTAATCAAAGTCGTATTTATTCCGAACTACAGCGTATCGTTAGCCCAGATGATTATTCCAGCGGCAGACGTTTCAGAGCAAATTTCATTAGCAGGTACAGAGGCCTCTGGTACATCGAATATGAAATTTGCCCTTAATGGTGCTTTAACCATTGGTACGCTAGACGGTGCGAATGTGGAAATTTTAGACCGTGTAGGCAAAGAGAACATCTTCATTTTCGGTAACGAAGTAGAACAAGTGGAAGAACTCCGCCGCAATGGTTATTCGCCGTATCACTACTACGAAAAAGATAGCGAGCTGAATGAAGCGATTTCACAAATTCTAAATGGCAAATTCTCGCCAGAAGATCCATATCGCTACCAAGATTTGATCTTAAACTCTGGCGACTACTACCAAGCCTGTGCAGATTACCGCAGCTATGTGGAAGCTCAAGAGAAAGTGGCTCAAGCCTATCGCAATAAGAAAGCGTGGATTCGTTCGGCAATCATCAATATTGCCAATATGGGTTACTTCTCGTCAGACCGTTCGGTAATGGATTATGCCAATAACATCTGGAAAATCGAACCAATGAGCGAAGAGCAATTAAAAGGCGATGCAACGGTGGACAGCATTATTGAAAGTTCAAACAAGTTGTTGAATTTAAAATAATGGTTTAGGCAAAACGGTAAGAGAAATCTTACCGTTTTTGTTTTAGAGGGATTTGCAAAATATAGCAGAAAAATGACCGCTTGGTATTATTGGCGAGCATTATCCAAATTAGAGGAGATATATTCTTTATAAAGTGTATCAAAATAAGTTTGTGGATCATCAACAATGCCAACAGCGGCATTGCTGTATTGCACGCATCCCTCTTTAACATCAACATAGTTGTGAAAAAAGCGAGCCATTTCCTCTACATTAAAGTCGAAAGTTTGTGAAGTGATATAACGCAGTTCTTCATCAATAATATCTCGAGTATTGGTAAAAATATCTCTATCATAGAAAAATTGTTTTACACGTTGGTTGTCCTTATCAACAAGGCGATAAGTGAGTTTTCTCTTTTCAGGCTCGCACATTAATAACCCAACATTAACGAATTCGCCCGTTTCAATATAAGGTCTAAATCTGACAAAACTGTATAAAATAGGTTGCTTCATTCAATATTATCCCAATAATGTTTATTTTTAATATGTTCTAAAATTGCTTTGATTTGTTGTATATGATTTTCTATTTTCTGGAATTCATCTTCATCAGTTGGAAACCAATCATCGGGGATAGATTGATAAATATCTTCAAAATTGTTTAAGATGTTCGTCGCTTTTTCAGTAAATGCTTTTTTATCCGTGAGAGTTAATCGCCATTCTCTATTTTGAATAGAAAAGATATGTTCATTAAATTGAGCATTTTTATCAAAAGCGAGGTTGTGATCGATAACAAGGATTTTCTGCTTTTGCTCATCAAAAAGCAAGTTAATATTGCCCGTCCCACTTTTGATGATGTTCGATCGGAATTTAATATCCAACGATCAAACATATATAACCATTTCTGCATTTCTTCTGGTAAGTAAAGCGGATTGTGAGCTTGAGAACTTTTGGCTGTAACAGTAGGCAATGTATATTCAGAGCCAAATACAGTTTGTGTTGTTAAGGCTGCTTTCCACTCAGACTGAATAAGCTGAAATACTAATTTATCAAAATGAAGTAATTGAATATTTGGACAAGGCAATTTCATTTTAATGGCTAATGTAGAACCAATCCATTCAGCAAGTAATTGATAGATTGGCATCATTCCTGATGTTTTTACGATATAGCTTTTGTTATCGTCAGCTTTACAAATAAATGGTCGAGTAATGCCCATTTGTGTACGTTCTTGGATAAATATAATTTTTGCCATCATTATTCCTCTCAAAGAATTTATTTTGATGCTTTCTCAACCGCTGTCAGCATTCCTCTCAACAAATTCAACTCATTGGTTTCAAGCTCTGCCCGTTGATAAAGTCGGCGGAGCTTCAACATTACCGCATCATTGCGGATAAACCCTAATTCTTTATACAATCGCTCGGTATGAGCAAAAAAATGCTCCAATGCTTCTGCGGTTGGATACTCTTTTTCCTCTACAAGCGGTCGTTTTTCTACTATTTTTTGCAAATATGCCATACGAATTTCATAACTTGCCAGTTGCACTGCCATTGCGAGATTGAGCGAGCCGTAATCAGGATTGGTCGGGAAATTAAGATGATATTGGCATTTCAGCAGCTCTTCATTGGTTAGTCCTACACGTTCTCGCCCAAATACAATGGCGACTTTGCCAAGATTAGCACGGTTTATCACGAGTTCCCCACAATCTCTTGGTGCAATTAGACTGTTTTGCAAATGGCGAAGTCTAGCACTTGTGCCAATTACGAGCTGGCAATCGGTAATGGCGTCATCAAAAGTTGGGTAGATTTGGGCATTATCTAGTACATCTTTCGCCCCAGCGGCAAGGGCTTCAGCTTGTTCATCAATCGGTTGTAGTGGTGCAACTAAACGCAAATGGGTTAAGCCCATTGTTTTCATTGCACGAGCGGCTGAACCGATGTTGGCAGGGAGAGATGTTTCTACCAGAATAATCTGGATTTGATCTAAAATATTCATTAAATTGTTTCGTTTTTGTTAAATTTTTTACGCTAATAGTGTAGCAAAATTTTCGATAGCTTAAAATTTGAAAAAATACGAAATAATCCCTAAAAATAATCAGATTTTTTTACAAATTTAGTGTATTTAGTGGTACAGTTAGACAGTTTTTTAACTTGAATGGGGCTAATTATTTAGCCTTGAATAATAACAACCATACAGGAGTCTTTATGCTTATTGGTGTACCAAGAGAGCTGTTAGACGGTGAAACTCGTGTGGCGGCAACGCCTAAAACCGTTGAGCAGATTAAAAAACTTGGCTTTGATGTCCTCATTGAACAAGATGCGGGCTTTAAGGCGAGTTTTGAAGACAACGCATTTTTAAATGCAGGTGCGAATATTGGCACGCAACAAGAAGTTTGGAATGCGGACATTATTTTCAAAGTGAATGCTCCAACAGAAGCTGAAATTGATTTAATCAAAGAGGGTGCAACCTTAGTGAGCTTTATTTGGCCTGCTCAAAATCCAGAATTAATGGATAAATTGCAGTCTAAAAAAATCAATGTGCTGGCAATGGACGCTGTGCCTCGTATCTCTCGAGCCCAAGCATTAGATGCGTTAAGCTCAATGGCGAATATTTCAGGCTACCGTGCCGTAATTGAAGCGGCTAATTCATTTGGCAGTTTCTTTACAGGTCAAATTACCGCAGCAGGTAAAGTACCGCCTGCGAAATTGCTTGTGATTGGTGCAGGGGTGGCAGGTTTAGCGGCGATTGGTGCAGCAAATAGCTTAGGGGCAATTGTGCGTGCCTTTGACTCTCGCCCAGAAGTAAAAGAGCAAGTAAAATCAATGGGTGCTGACTTCTTAGAAATTGATTTTGAAGAAGAAGGTGGCTCAGGCGATGGTTATGCGAAAGTGATGTCAGAAGAGTTTAACCGCCGTGCGATGGAACTTTACGCTGCTCAAGCGAAAGAAGTGGATATTATCATTACCACCGCAGCCATTCCGGGTAAACCAGCTCCTCGCTTAATCACAAAAGAGATGGTGGACTCAATGAAACCGGGTTCTGTGATTGTGGACTTAGCAGCGGCTACAGGCGGTAACTGCGAATATACTAAAGCAGGCGAAGTTGTGGTTACGGATAATCAAGTAAAAGTGATTGGTTATACCGATTTCCCTGCTCGTTTACCAACGCAATCTTCTCAACTTTACGGCACTAACTTAGTGAACTTGTTAAAACTGTTAGCCCCGAATAAAGATGGTCAAATTGACATCAATTTTGATGATGTCGTGTTACGCGGTGTAACGGTTGTGCGTGATGGCGAATTAACCTGGCCAGCTCCACCAATTCAAGTTTCCGCTCAGCCTCAAAAGCCAGCGGCAGCACCACAAGCGATCAAAAAAGAAGAAAAACCTGCAAATCCAAAAGTGAAATATGGCGTGATGGCAGGTGTAGGGGCGTTATTCTTATGGATTGCCTCTGTTGCTCCAGCAGCGTTTTTATCGCACTTTACTGTGTTCGTACTCGCTTGTGTGGTAGGTTACTATGTGGTTTGGAACGTGAGTCACGCATTACACACACCACTTATGGCAGTAACCAATGCGATTTCAGGTATTATCATCGTAGGGGCTGTGTTACAAATTGCCCAACCTGTTGGTAATTTCTTTATTGATATTTTAGCCTTTATTGCGATTTTAGTTGCCAGCATCAATATTTTTGGTGGCTTTAAAGTTACGCAAAGAATGCTAGCAATGTTTAGAAAAGGTTAAGGAGAACGAAAATGTCTTTTGGATTTGTTACCGCTGCCTATATTATTGCAGCACTTCTCTTTATTATGAGCCTTGCAGGGCTTTCTAAACACGAAACCGCAAAAGCAGGTTGCTGGTACGGTATTGTAGGTATGGGAATTGCTTTAGTGGCAACCATTTTCGGCCCACAATCTCACGGCACAATTTGGATTTTAATTGCGATGGCAATCGGTGCATTCATCGGGATCAAAAAAGCGATTAAAGTTGAAATGACAGAAATGCCAGAATTAGTTGCTATTCTTCACAGCTTCGTAGGTTTAGCAGCAGTATTAGTTGGTTTTAATAGCTACGGTTTACATATTGAAGCACCAATGCCTGCTTATTTAGTAACTGAAGCGGAAAAAGCGGCATTCTTAGCAGAACAAGCAACCCTTGCGAATATTCACAATGTTGAAGTATTCTTAGGGATCTTCATTGGAGCAGTTACATTCTCTGGCTCATTAGTGGCATTCGGGAAATTAAGCGGCAAGTTATTTGGTCGTAAAGTCTCTTCTGCGGCATTAAATATCCCTCATAAACACAAATGGAATTTAGCGGCGATTGTTGTTTCAATCTTCCTGATGATTGTATTCTTAAATCGCCCTGAAAATATTTTCCCTGTGTTAATTATGACTGCTATTGCTTTAGTGTTCGGTTGGCACTTAGTGGCATCTATCGGTGGTGCAGATATGCCAGTGGTGGTTTCAATGCTCAACTCTTATTCAGGTTGGGCAGCAGCTGCAGCAGGCTTTATGCTAAGTAACGATTTATTAATCGTAACAGGTGCGTTAGTGGGTTCTTCAGGTGCAATTCTTTCTTACATTATGTGTAAGGCGATGAACCGCTCGTTTATCAGCGTTATTGCAGGTGGTTTTGGTAACGAAGTGCAATCTTCTTCAGGCGATACAGAATACGGCGAACACCGTGAAACCAACGCAGAAGAAGTGGCAGAAATGCTGAAAAATGCAAGCTCAGTGATTATCACACCGGGATATGGTATGGCGGTAGCTCAAGCTCAATATCCAGTTGCAGAAATTACCGCAAAATTGCGTGAAAAAGGTGTGAATGTACGTTTCGGTATTCACCCAGTAGCGGGTCGATTACCGGGTCATATGAACGTATTGCTTGCTGAAGCGAAAGTACCTTACGATGTGGTATTAGAAATGGACGAAATCAATGACGATTTTGAAGATACTGATGTGGTATTAGTTATCGGTGCAAATGACACCGTAAACCCAGCAGCATTAGATGACCCATCAAGCCCAATCGCAGGAATGCCAGTGCTTGAAGTATGGAAAGCACAAAATGTTATTGTATTTAAACGTTCAATGGCAGTAGGTTATGCAGGCGTTCAAAACCCGCTCTTCTTTAAAGAAAACACCCAAATGCTATTTGGTGATGCGAAAGAAAGAGTAGATGATATTCTAAGAGCATTAAATAGCTAATTAAGAAAAAAGCGAACAACCATGTTCGCTTTTTTATCTTTAAATAGAGAACATAGCTTTTGCTGTGTTCTGTAAAATTCAGTAATTCAATCTTTTATTTTTTTCGTTTGAATAAGAAAGAAATAACAGTAAGCACCAAAAAGACGAAGAATAAAATTTTTGCAATTTCAGCTGCACTTCCAGCTATGCCGCCAAAACCGAAAAATGCAGCCACAATGGCGATAATAAAAAATACTACAGCATAATGTAACATAGAGATCTCCTTATATTATGTTTTTGATTAGTGCAGTTTGAATGTAACATAGCTAAATAATCGTTGCAAGCGGTAGTATTTAATTAAAATTTTTAATTAATCCTGGTTAATTCGACTAGAAACGGCACTTTGCTGATTTTTATATTTTGCATCTTTACGAGCGTTATAAGGTTTTGCTGCATTGCCGCTTAGCACTTCAAAACTTAAAGCACCAATTGCCATATTAGGGCGAAGCGCAAGAGGGAGTTTGCCCGCATTAAAAAATTCTAATACGATTTTTCCTTCCCAACCTGGGTCAATCCGATGAGCTGTTACGTGTACCATTAATCCTAATCGAGCTAATGATGAGCGGCCATCTAACCAACCCACAATATTAGCAGGCAGGCTAACAGATTCTAATGTGGTTGCAAGGGCTAGTTCTCCAGGGTGAAGGAAAAATGCTTCACCATCACTGATAATGATTTCATCGCTCATTACCTTATTTAGTTGAGCGGTTACTTCTTCACGAGGCCCACTTAGATCAATATAAGGCGTGTTATGCTCACGAAAAACACGGAACGAATTACCTAAACGCACATCAGCCGTTG
Source organism: Mannheimia sp. E30BD (assembly GCF_041807785.1). NCBI lineage: Bacteria > Pseudomonadati > Pseudomonadota > Gammaproteobacteria > Pasteurellales > Pasteurellaceae > Mannheimia > Mannheimia sp. E30BD. The sequence goes on along the minus strand of NZ_JBGTYX010000004.1, from coordinate 125,810 downwards.
CACCGGAAATTTTATCATCAGAAGGACGAGGCGTAATGCTGATGATACCTTCATCTAAGTAACGTTTAATATCGGTGTCGCATAAACGCATATTTTTCTCCTATTTGAGTAATTGTTTGATTTGGGCTTTAAGAATGTCAATTGCAATACGGTTCTTACCGCCTTTTGGTACAATAATATCGGCATATTGCTTTGATGGCTCAATAAATTGTAAGAACATCGGGCGAACCGTTTTGCGATATTGTGTAATTACCGATTCCATTGAACGACCACGTTCCACCATATCACGTTGTAAGCGGCGAATAAAGCAAATATCTAATGGCGCATCAACGAAAATAGAAACGTTTAGCTCATTGCGAATATGTTCATCAGTTAGAAGTAAAATACCTTCTAAAATAATTATTTTTTTCGGTTCAAAGTGTTTGGTGGTGTTTTTTCGATTATGCTCAGTGTAATCGTATTCGGGAATTTCAATAGCTTTACCTTGCTTTAGTTGGCGTAGATGATCAACCAGTAAATGATGATCCATTGAGTTAGGGTGGTCGTAGTTGGTTTTAATACGTTCTTCCATTGTTAAATGAGATTGATCCCGGTAATAAGCATCTTCAGAAATAATGCCGATATTATCAGTTCCTAATTCATTTTTTAATTCTTTATAAATGGTTGAAGCAATCAGGCTTTTCCCCGATGCCGAAGCACCGGCAATGGCAATGACAACACAAGAGGATTGTTGAGCAGTATCAGTCATAAAATTTCCTATTCAGTCAAAAAGTATCCTGCAAATTATACCGAATTTTTGCAAAATTTTCTGTATAATCGACCGCTTGTAATCAATTTCGAGGAAAAAATGAATACTTTTATTCAAGGGTTTATTGTTTGTTTTGGTTTAATTGTCTCTATAGGAGCTCAAAATGCCTTTGTGCTAAAACAAGGCATACTTAAACAACACGTTTTTTGGATTGCTCTTACTTGCTTTCTAGGTGATGTGTTGCTAATGACGATTGGTGTGCTAGGGCTAGGCACACTCATTTCAGAATTACCTATTCTCAGTTTAGTTATTTCACTATTAGGTGCAATTTTTCTCTTCACTTACGGTAGCCGTTCGTTTATCAGTGTATTTAAAAGTAGTGATTACCTTGTAGCAAATGGGGAAAATGCCTCGAGTCTTAAAAAAGCCTTAATGATTACTTTTGCAATTACCTTTTTAAATCCTCACGTTTATATTGATACTGTTGTGATTGTGGGGAGTATTGGCGGAAAATTAGATTTTGAAGGTAAGATATATTTCTTAGTAGGGGCGTTGCTTTGCTCATTTATATGGTTTTTTGGGTTAGGGTACGGAGCAAGATTGCTTTCCCCTTATTTTGCTAAACGTATAACTTGGCAAATTTTAGATGCAGTTACAGGGTTGATTATGTATTTTATCGCCTTTAGCTTGTTGATTTATGCTTATCAACTGGCAAAGCAAATTTTCTAACAGCCTAAATTTTTCATTGCTGAATACCCCCATTTTTTGGTATATTAACGGCAATGTTCGCACAATATTGTGCCTAATTTATTTAATAATTTTATTTGACGGATTCTTGTATGTTTAAAAAATTTTTAGGGTTATTTTCAAACGATCTTTCCATCGATCTCGGAACAGCTAATACATTAGTTTATGTGAAAGGGCAAGGAATTGTTTTAGATGAACCTTCAGTGGTTGCAGTGAGACAAGATCGTATGGGATCGCTAAAAAGCATCGCAGCAGTAGGCTCACACGCAAAATTAATGTTAGGTCGTACCCCAAAAAGCATTATGGCAATCCGTCCGATGAAAGATGGTGTTATTGCAGACTTCTTTGTAACAGAAAAAATGTTGCAACACTTTATTAAACAAGTTCATAGCAATAACTTTATGCGTCCAAGTCCGCGTGTTTTAGTGTGTGTGCCGGCCGGGGCAACGCAGGTAGAACGCCGTGCAATTAAAGAATCAGCAATCGGGGCAGGGGCTCGTGAAGTCTATTTAATTGAAGAACCGATGGCAGCGGCTATCGGTGCAGGTTTGCCTGTACACGAAGCAATGGGATCGATGGTAATTGATATCGGCGGCGGTACAACTGAAGTTGCGGTGCTTTCGTTAAATGGTATTGTGTATTCAACCTCTGTTCGTATTGGAGGCGATAAATTAGACGATGCTATCATTGCCTATGTTCGCCGTCATTTCGGCTCTGCTATCGGTGAGGCAACGGCTGAGCGTATCAAGCAAGAAATTGCAACCGCTAAAATTGAATCTGATGATGATATTAAAACAATGGAAGTGCACGGTCATAATTTAGCAGAAGGTGCCCCTCGTACTTTTGAGCTTAGTTCAAAGCACGTTTTAGAAGCTATCGAGCAGCCGTTAGATGGTATTGTTGAAGCGGTTAAATCAGTTTTAGAGCAATGTCCTCCGGAATTAGCCGCAGATATTTTCGAACGAGGAATGGTATTAACAGGTGGTGGAGCTTTATTACATAACCTAGATCGCTTACTTGCTGACTCAACTGGTGTACCTGTTGTCGTAGCGGAAGATCCTCTTACTTGTGTTGCACGTGGCGGCGGTAAAGCCCTCGAAATGATCGATATGCACGGTGGAGACGTATTTAGCTCTGATGAATAATCATCTTTTCTAGTTAAATAGTAAATTGAAAGTTGGCAATGGATATGATCTATTGTCAATTTTCGTTATATATTCCCAATAAATTTCACATTATATTTTCTAATGAAACCAATTTTTGCTAAAGCTCCTTCACTAGGAATGCGTCTGATAATTGCAGTGATATTATCTATTATCCTGATTATTTCTGATGGTCGAAGCTCATTGATGATTCAAGCTCGTAATATATTAGAAACGGCGGTTAGTGGCTTATATTACTTTGCAAATACTCCTCGCTCGATCTTAGATGGTGTGAGTGGTAATTTTATTGATAACAACAAGCTACAGTTAGAAAATAATCTACTAAAAGAGCAACTAAGAGAAAAAAATGCGGATTTATTATTACTCGATCAATTAAAGGTAGAAAATCAACGTTTAAGATTACTGCTAAGTTCGCCGCTCCGCCAAGATGAATATAAAAAGATCGGGGAGGTTCTGGCCGCCGAAATGGATGCTTACCGCCAGCAAGTTATTATTAATCAAGGTCGTTTAGATGGTGCTTTTGTTGGACAACCTGTGATTGATGAAAGAGGTGTTGTAGGGCAAATTATTTCCGTAGGCGAAAAATCAAGCCGTGTTCTGCTTTTAACCGATATTACCCACGCCACTCCGGTGCAGGTATTGCGTAATGATGTGCGTGGTATCGTAAACGGAACAGGGCTAAATAATGAACTAATTGTTGATAATCTATCTCGCTCTATTGATGTTGTAAAAGGCGATGTGTTAGTTACTTCCGGTTTAGGCGGACGCTTCCCCGAAGGTTATCCTGTTGCGATTGTGGAAACGGTCGAAAATGATACAAAAAGCCAGTTTGCTAGGATTGTTGCTCGACCGCTAGCCTCATTTGACCGCTTGCGTTATCTACTATTACTTTGGCCAACAGCAGAAGAGAAGAATTACAGCCAAAGTTTATCGCCTGAACAAGTGCGTGAAATCGTAGAAGAGAGACGAAACAGCGTAAATCCATTTGACCGATTAAAACAGATGTCGAATAAGAAAACAGAAGTTCAACTAGATGCTAAAGAAGAGCAGATTGATCTTGATGAAATTAACGAAAACCCTGCTTCACAGTCTGATGTGGAAGTAGAAGAGCATCATATAGAATAAGGAGCGGAATAATGAGAACAAACCCAATTTTTCAGATTCTGGTTATTCTTGCGATTTTTGTAATTGCCTTTGTACTAGAAATTATGCCTTGGCCAGTTGGATTTCAAGGCTTACGCCCAACTTGGGTTGTATTGGTGTTGATTTACTGGGCATTAGCATTACCGGATAAAATCAGTGTCGGCACCGCTTTTTTAGCAGGCATTGTGTGGGATCTAATCTTAGGCTCAATTTTAGGTATTCACGCCTTAATATTGTCTATAGCCATTTATTTTGTCGCGAAGTACCACCTCATTTTGCGTAATTTGTCGCTTTGGTTACAAAGTTTGCTGGTAATGGCATATATCGTACTGATCCGTTTCGCCATTTTTGTGGTTGAATTCATTTTGCATAGTGCTGAATTTAACTCACAAGAAATACTAGGAGCAGTCATTAGTGGCGTGCTTTGGCCTTGGATTTTCCTACTAATGCGTCATATTCGCCGCCAACTTCGCTTACGCTAAGAGGTAAAGATGAGTAGCTTGTCTTTTGATTTTGCAGAAGATTTTCGACCGCTTGCAGCTAGAATGCGTCCTCAAAATTTAACTGAATATGTAGGGCAATCTCATCTGATTGGCGAAGGCAAACCGCTACGCAGAGCAATTGAAGCAGGGCATAGCCATTCTATGATTTTCTGGGGCCCACCGGGAACGGGTAAAACTACCTTAGCTGAAATTATTGCCCATCATTTTGATGCAGAAGTAGAACGTATTTCAGCCGTAACTAGTGGTGTAAAAGAGATCCGAGAAGCCATTGAGCGAGCAAAACTAAATCGACAATCAGGCAGACGCACGTTGCTCTTTGTTGATGAAGTCCACCGCTTCAATAAAAGTCAGCAAGACGCATTTTTACCCCATATTGAAGATGGTACGATCATCTTTATTGGAGCAACAACAGAGAACCCTTCGTTTGAACTCAATAATGCGTTACTTTCTCGAGCCAGAATTTATATCTTAAAGCCACTACAAGCGGTCGAAATTTTAAAAATTTTGCAAATGGCGGCGGCAGATACAGAACGTGGGCTAGGCAATGAAAAATTACATCTTGAAGATGATGTGCTGAGCTTACTTGCCGATTATGTTAATGGCGATGCTCGCTTTGCCTTAAATTGCTTTGAATTGATGGCAGATATGGCAGAAAACTCCCCTCAAGGAAAAGTATTAAACAAAGATTTGCTTACGGAAGTGCTGGGCGAACGACAAGCTCGTTTTGATAAAGGGGGCGATCGTTATTATGATCTCATTTCTGCTCTACATAAATCCATTCGAGGCTCATCTCCGGACGGTGCACTATATTGGTACGCTCGCATTTTAACCGCAGGTGGCGATCCGCTTTATGTGGCAAGGAGATTACTTGCCATTGCTTCGGAAGATGTAGGCAATGCAGATCCAAGAGCAATGCAAATTGCCATAGCGGCGTGGGATTGCTTTACCCGAGTCGGTGCTTATGAGGGAGAAAGAGCTATTGCCCAAGCCATTATTTATCTTGCAGTTGCTCCTAAAAGTAATGCGGTTTACCAAGCCTTCAATGAAGCAAAACGCCTAGCAAAAGAGGCGAAAGATTATGATGTGCCGGAGCATTTACGCAATGCTCCAACGAATTTAATGAAATCATTAGGTTATGGTGAAGAATATCGTTATGCCCATAATGAACCGAATGCTTACGCCGCAGGGGAGAATTACTTTCCGCCTGAACTTAAAGATACGCAATTCTATTTTCCTACAGAACGAGGAATGGAAAAACAGATTAAAGAAAAAATGGCGTGGCTGAAATCACAAGATGAATTAAGTGAGATCAAGCGGTATAAATAATCCGTAAATTTGCAAAATTTTAGGGAAAAACAACCGCTTGTTGTTATTTGGAAGAGATATGTTTGATATTTTACTGCCTGCGTGGCTTGCAGGTGTTTGTTTAGCCTTTATTACCGCACCCTTGGGTGCTTTTGTTGTTTGGCGAAAAATGGCGTATTTTGGTGACACACTTTCCCATTCAGCACTATTGGGTGTGGCACTTGGCATTTTTCTGCAAATTGATCCCTACATCGCAGTTATTGCGATGACGATTATTTTAGCCGTTTTGCTGGTTTGGCTTGAGCAAAAAACCAACTATTCGGTGGATACGGTATTAGGTATTATTGCTCACACCAGCCTTTCGCTTGGTGTGATTACCATTAGTTTGCTGGATAACGTGAGAGTCGATTTAATGTCTTACCTATTTGGCGATTTACTGGCAATTAATTTTTCTGATGTGATTTTTATCGGTATCGGAGCAATTCTGATTTTATCAGTGCTGATGATTTTTTGGAAACGCTTATTATCCATCACAATTAGCCCGGAACTCGCCCAAATTGAAGGCTTAAATGTCGCTCGCTTGCGTCTATTATTGATGATTTTAACTGCATTAACCATTGCATTAAGTATGAAATTTGTGGGGGCATTAATCATTACCTCACTACTGATTATTCCGTCTGCAACAGCAAGACGATTTGCGAAAACGCCCGAGAAAATGGTCTTTATTGCTATTTTATTCAGCATTATTACGGTAACGGGAGGGTTGTTATTATCGGGTTGGAAAGATACCCCTGCTGGACCATCGGTAGTGATTTGTGCCGGAATGCTCTTTTTAATGTCGCTATTTAAAAAAGAATACAATTAAATAGCATAAAAAAGTCATATATTATAAAAATAAGGCATAAGCTTTTTATGGAAATAGCATTGAAGTTTTCTATCAATCTGTTTAAATATCACTATTGATTTGTTGTAACTTATTAAGAATAAAAGATTAAATTATGTGTCAATTACTTGGAATGAATTGTAATACGCCAACGGATATTACCTTTTCTTTTGAAGGCTTTCGGCGACGAGGGGGATTAAGCGATCACCATACTGATGGCTTCGGCATTGCGTTTTTTGAAGGTAAAGGCGTACGAGTTTTCCGTGATAATCGTCCGGGGGCTTCCTCGCCAATGGCGGAATCAATTAGCCAGTATCAAATTAAATCGTTAAATGTAGTTGCCCATATCCGTAAAGCGACTCGTGGTGATGTAAATTTGGAAAATACCCACCCTTTTATTCGTGAATTATGGGGCGAGAACTGGGTTTTTGCTCACAACGGTACGGTTGAAGGGGTTGGTGTTTGCAAAGAGTGTCATTATCAGCCGATTGGCACAACAGATTCTGAAGCGGCATTTTGCCGTATTGTGTCGGAATTAAAAGAGCTGTATCCAGCTAAACCAAGTGAAAAAGAGATTTTTGATGCGGTAGTGCAAATTACCTCAAAAATTGCAGAACACGGGGTATTTAACTTTGTTTTATCCAACGGTCATTGGATGATTGCCCGTTGTACGACTAATCTGCATTACGTTTGCCGTAAAGCACCGTTTGGCAAAGCCTTGCGTGATGATGATGTATCGATTGATTTTAGTCAATATACTAAAATTACCGATAAAGTGACGATTATTACCACCCAGCCACTTACCAAAAATGAAAACTGGACCAAAATGAAAAATGGCAGTTATGTTTTCTTTAAAGACGGCGATGTGGTATATGAAATTGAAGGCACATTGCCAGAAGCAGGACACCACGTTTAACCATAAAAAACCTAGCAAATGCTAGGTTTTCTTTTTTAGTTTTCACGTTTTACAATAAAATCGGCTAACTCTTTTAATGCTGTAGTATCAAAAGGAAGCTGCTGCAAAGAATTTAAGGCTGTTTGGTAGAGATTTTCAGCTTTTTGTTTTGCTCCTTCCAACCCTAATAATTTTGGATAGGTGCTTTTATTTAAGTTTTCATCAGAACCAACGGTTTTACCAATTTTATCAGTTTCGCCAACCACATCTAAAATATCATCTTGCACTTGAAAAGCTAAACCAATGGCTTTTGCATAATTTACAAGCGGTTGTTTTATCGCTAAATTTTGCGAATTCTCGGAAAGATTAAATCCCATCATTACAGAAGAGAGAATTAACGCTCCTGTTTTGTTACGATGAATTAATTCCAATTCCTCTAAATTGACCGCTTTATTTTCCGCAATCAAATCCAAACTTTGCCCTAAGCACATTCCTTTAGCACCAGCAGCAGCTGATAATTCTCTGATTTGAGCCACTTTTTCTTTATCGGAAAGGTATGGGTCGGTTGCAATCAACTCAAAGGCAAAACTTTGCAATGCATCGCCTGCTAAAATAGCGGTGGCTTCATCAAAGGCGATATGGCAAGTTGGTTTACCTCGACGTAATTTATCATCGTCCATTGCGGGCAAATCATCGTGAACTAATGAATAGGCGTGGATAGATTCCATCGCCCCTGCACTATGATCCAATTTCTCAAGCGGCACGCCTAGCATTCTACCTGTGGCATATATTAAAAACGGGCGAACACGCTTTCCGCCTAATAAAACCGCATATTCCATTGCTTTAATTAATGGAGAATGAAAGGCTGCGTACTCAGTTAGCTTTGAAGCCAAAAAATCATTTATCCGTATTTGTTGAGTGGTAAGATCGGTCGCTAAACAATAGCTCATTTTATTGCTCTCTTATTATTCTTTTGTGTAGTCGCTCAGTTCGGCAGAATCGTTTTTATTGAGTAAAATTTGGATTCGTTGCTCTGCTTTTTGTAAGCGTTCTTGACCTTGTTGCACTAATTTAATTGCGGTTTCAAATTCATTAAGTGCCTCTTCAAGTGGCAAATCCCCAGCCTCTAAATGGGTAACGATAGCTTCTAATTCTTTGAGAGTAGTTTCAAAATCTTGGGTCGGTTTTTTTGCCATTTTTTATATTACCTGTAACGATTAAAGAACCTCAAGTTTACCGCTCAATAAAGGGATTTGCAAATTCCTTTTACTTTTTGACCGCTTGTAGTATTGTACCTAGTTTTCGAAAAGAGGATTTTCTATGCAAGTAACAGAACTCAATATTTACCCGATAAAATCCACTCAACCAACCCAAGTTTCGCAAGCCTTTGTTGAATCTAAGGGGCTAAATTTTGACCGTGAATTTATGATTACCGAATCAGATGGTAAATTTATTACCGCTCGCAAAGATTTGGAGCTATATCGTCTAACCGCTTTTCCGATTTCAACAGGGCTTGTGATTACGCATACAAGCGGTCAAAAATGTGTTGCACTTTATCAAGATTTCCTTGAAGAACAATCAAGCGAAGTATGGGGAACTCATTTTAATTCTAAGGTAGCAGATAAGCGTGTTAATCAATGGCTAAGTGAAATTTTAGGTAGAGAAGTGCAACTTCGTTGGTTGGGTAACCAAAGCCAACGTGTTGTCGAAAATTTTGCAGAAAACCCGCTTAGTTTTGCAGATAGCAACCCTGTTACGTTGATGTCATTAAAATCCCTTGAACAAGTGCAAGAATGGTCACCCATTCCTATCGAAATGGCTCGTTTTCGCCCAAATATTGTGATCGATGGCAATATCGCCTTTGAAGAAGAAAGCTGGGAAAAAATTCAAATTGGCGATGTATTGTTTACTAAATCGGCACTTTGTACTCGCTGTATTCTGATTACAAGAGATTTAAACTCATTCGAATTAGATCCTAAAGCTGAACCTTTTCGTACATTGAAACAACACCATTGTGATGAAAAAGGTAAACCTGTTTTCGGTATCCATCTTGTGCCACAAAGCAGCGGTGTGATTAGAGTAGGAGATAAGATTACCGTTAAATCTTAAGTATAAAAAAGCCCTTTCTACTGTAAAAGAAAGGGCTGGTAAATCTACTTTAAGAAGAGTGCTGCCGCACCTCGTGTACCACCTGAATCACCGTGAATGGCTTTTTTAATAACAGGCACTTTCGCTGAACGCATTAAATGTTTTGGCAGAGCTTTTGGCAGAGCATCGTAAATGTAATCGAAGTTTGATAAGCCACCGCCAAATACAATCATGTCTGGGTCTAAAATTGTAACCAGATTACTAATGCTAATTGCCATTAGCTCAATATATTTCTTGACAAATTCGACCACTTTCTGATCGTTATTGTAGAAACGTTCAATGATCTCTTTCGCAGAGATTTTCTCGCCCACTAAATCATTAAAAAGTAGCTCAAAGCCACGACCAGAAATATAAGTATCTAAGCAAGCCTGATTACCACAACCACATTCGTAAATTGGTGCTTTATCCCAACCTAATAATTTTAGTGCGTGATAATTTAGCTGGATATGCCCAACCTCGCCAGCCATACCAATTCTGCCTGAGTGAACTTTGCCATCAAACACAATGCCGCCACCAAAGCCTGTGCCGATAATTAAGCCAAGCACTGTTGAGAAAGATTGGTTATTTGCGTCCCAAGCTTCAGAAAGGGCAAAACAGTTAGCATCGTTTTCAGCACGCACTTCACGCCCTAAGTATTCGGCTAAATCTTTTAGAATGGTTTTACCGTCAGCTACTCGGATATTGGTAATTTCCGCAATGCCTGTTTCACGGTTTACAAAGCCAGGAATGCCTAAGCCGACAGTCCCTTTTTCGCCAAATTTTGCATCAGCAGTATCAACCAATGTCTTAATCGCTGTCAGCCAATCTTGATAATGGGTTTGTGGGGTTGGCACTCGTTCACTATGTAATTTTTCTAATTTCTCATTAAAAGCGGCTAATTCAATTTTTGTACCGCCAACATCTAAGCCGTAATAAATTGCCATAATTATGTTCTCTTATGAAATAAATTAAATGGGTTCTTCTTTTCCAACCAAGGTACAAACCAGACAAAGAGTGCTAAGTTTGTTACAAAGGCGAGTAAGCTACTAATAAATAAATCAATCGGGTAGTGCATACCTAATCTTAAACGGCTAACTAACATTAATGCCGCCCATACAACTGCAAAAATATGAGCAAAAATGACCGCTTGTCCTCGCATATTCAGGCAGAAACCAACCACTAAAAGCAACCAAGAAACGGCAAAGATAGTATGACCTGATGGGAAAGAGTAGCCTACTTCTTTCGCCTGATGAATTGTTACAAAGTTTTGTTGTGTACCGATTTTTTCATTAACGGCTAAGCCTCTTTGTTCACGGGTTAATTTATAGAAATCAACGGATTTATCCTCAAAAAGTGCAGAAACAAAAGGCCTAGGCTCTTGGAAGGTTGATTTCATTGCGGTTTTGATCGCTTGAGTTGCCACCATTGAAGCCACACAAACGGTAATCACAAAAAACAATGAATAACGCTTTCTGACTACCCACGCTAACAATAAGGTAAAAATCACACAAGTAGCGATGGCATAAGGCACAGAGCCTGTTTCAGTAATCAAAAATAAAAAGTAGTCAAAACCATATTCAGGGTATTGAATAGCTAAAGACCACTGCCAGTTTGCAAGCCAAGTAACAACTGGAATTAGTAACATCGCCAGCGTATAAAGAGAGAATTTTTTAAACATAAGAGTTCCGTTAAAAAACCGCTTGAAAAACAAGCGGTTATATTTTTGAAAAATTTTGCAAATTTAGATAGCTTTAGTCGCTTTTGGTAAAGTGATTTTCTTCTCTTCGCTTTGGCGGTAAAGCACTAGAATATGCCCGATGGTTTGCACTTCGGCAGCCTTTGTTTCACGCAAAATCGCATCAATAATGAGTTGTTTCGTTTCACGATCTGCACCTGCTACCTTTACTTTAATCAGTTCGTGGTGTTCTAATGCGTTATCGATTTCAGCTAGAACACCTTCGGTTAAGCCGTTACCGCCTAGCATTACAACAGGGCTTAAATGGTGTGCTAAACCTTTTAAATATTGCTTTTGTTTGGTTGTTAATTTAATTGACATTCTTTTATCCATTCATTTGGTTGTAAAATAAAATTTGGCGTAGAAAAAATAGCACAAAACCGCTCATTTTTAAAGTAAAATGAATGAATTACCGCAATAACAAAAAAAGGACAGGTTATGCCAACATTAAGTGTTGCAATGATTGTAAAAAACGAAGCTCAAGATTTGGCAGAGTGCTTAGACACCGTAAAAGGCTGGGTTGATGAAATTGTGATTTTAGATAGCGGCAGTACAGATGAAACAGCACAAATTGCCGCAGCCTATAACGCAAAATTTTATACCAATACCGATTGGCAAGGTTTTGGTAAACAACGCCAGCTTGCTCAACAATATGTAACAAGCGATTATGTGCTTTGGCTTGATGCCGATGAGCGAGTAACCGAAGAACTAAAGCAATCCATTTTACAAGCGGTCGAAAAAGACGAAAAAAATACGGTTTACAAAATTAGTCGCTTAAGTGAAGTCTTTGGCAAGCAAATTCGTCATTCGGGTTGGTATCCTGATTATGTGGTGAGATTATATAGAACGGATTTTGCTAAATATGGCGATGAATTAGTTCACGAAAAAGTCCATTATCCGAAAGAGGCAATCATCAATAAACTACAAGGTGATTTATTGCATTTTACCTACAAAGATATTCATCATTATTTAGTGAAATCTGCAAGCTATGCTAAAGCGTGGGCGGTTCAACGAGCGAATGCAGGGAAAACCGCTTCTTTGTTTGATGGCGTCACACACGCTATTGGCTGTTTTGTGAAAATGTATCTGCTAAAAGCAGGTTTTTTAGATGGGAAACAGGGCTTTTTATTGGCTGTACTTTCCGCACATTCTACTTTTGTAAAATATGCGGATTTGTGGAATCGTACAAGAAAAGCGTAATTTTGCTTGGTTAAATCCCCTCTGACTCAAAGAAAGAGGGGATTTATGATCTAAGCCCAGATTTTCCTTATAAAGGGAACAATAGTTTCCAGTGTGTTAGGGATTGAAATTAAGGTTAAATTCATCTGCGAGGCTTTATCAGATGGTGGGCAGAATGCAATGTGCTTATCAATATCATTAATCGGTTTCCAACGGCGAGGAATCGCAGAAAGACGGCTTGGGTAAAACCCAATCGTTGGAATATTCAATGCACCGCTAATATGCAGTGGCCCCGTTGAGCCTGCGATAAACAGATCAGCACAAGAAAGCGAGCGAGAGAAATCTTGCAACCCATCATTTTTATCATACGCCACCACATTTTGATGATTTACTTTTTCAGCTAAAGCATTTGCTTTTTCACTCTCGCCTTTTCCTGCCGTTAAAATCACATAGCAATCAAACTCCGCCAAAATACCTTGAATTAAATCAGCATATTGCTCAAGGGATAAATTATTGGCAGACCCACCTGTGGAGCTATGTACAAACAGCCATTTTTTAGCACTAGTAATATTTAGTTGCTCGCATAATTTTGCTTTTTGCGTTTGAATAGTTTTTTCATCAAATGTTAAATAAGGCGTACTAGGCTCTACAATGTTAGTTTTATGTTTAGTTAAAAATGCACGAGCTAAATCTAAATTATATTCTGACTCCGCTTTCGCTGATTGAGAACGGCGTTGCGTTAAGCGATGATTATATAAAAATTGGAATAATTTCGTTGCTGGCGCTAGACGATGCTTAATGCCACTTTGCCAAGTCAATTTTGCATTGTACCAATCTGATACAAAACAAATTACTGCATCAAACTGCTCATTTTTAACCGTTTGTAAAATACGGTTAAATTCATTTTTATCTTTCTTATTTGCTGTATCAATAATTACCTTATCAATAGAAGGACAAAGCTCTGCAAGTGGGGCGGTATAACTTGGCACAAGTGCAGTTATTTCCACTTCGGGCAAAGATTGCTTCAACATTGCAAATGCGGGAAAACAGACCATAAAATCGCCGATTTTGTCATTTCGGATCACAAGTAGTTTTTTCATTTTGATTTCTCTAGTTCAAACAGTTGAATAAATTATACTTTTTTATAGGTGATTTTTGAATGAATTGATTTTTCCAAATTATTGCTTAATCAACGGATACGGGTTTATCGCTCCACTTGGGGTATAAATACCATAATGTAAGTGAGGCGGAGTGCCTTTAGCATTACCGCTGTCGCCTACTGTGCCGATGATTTCGCCTTGTTCAATCCATTGATGACGAGAAATATTGCCATAATCTTCTAAATGGGCGTAATAATGTACGGTTCTGCCTGTCATTATTGAAACTACTTTACCGCCTAATTTGTTTGTACTAATTCTTACTACTAGTCCGCTCGTGGTACTACGAATTGGTGTTCCTCTCGGGGCAAAAATATCTACGCCTTCGTGCTTACGCCCGCCACTTCTGGGGCTATGCCAACTATCAATGAAACGTTGCCCTGCAACAGGGTTTGGCAAACTTTTTTCAGTTGGAATGCCTTGCTGTAATGTGGGTATCCATCGCAAATAATCATAGAGATAAGGAATTTTGAAGTGTTCAATACTGATAAAAACCATAAAAATCACGATAATCCCTATTAAGCATTTTTTAAACATATTGTTCTCTTAAAAAAATTAATATAACAAGCGGTTGTTTTTACTCGCTACTTCGGAACCATTGGCAAAGCCAACGTTTAAACGCAAGGCGTTTGTTACGGAAAATTTGCAAATCGTATGCACAAATTTTAGATGAAATTTTAACGGTTTTCAGCTAGAATATATGCCTTGAACGCATACGAAAGCGTTTGCGTTTAATTGTTTTTACTTTCAAAATGTATAGGAATTCGTATGTCAGCAACAATTTTAGAAGCTTTACCTTTAGGTCAGAAAGTTGGTATCGCATTTTCAGGCGGTTTAGATACTTCAGCAGCACTTTTATGGATGCGTAAAAAAGGGGCAGTGCCTTATGCTTACACCGCAAATTTAGGTCAGCCAGATGAAGATGACTATAATGCAATTCCGAAAAAAGCAATGGAATATGGTGCCGAAAATGCTCGTTTAATTGATTGCCGCCAACAATTAGCCCACGAAGGGATTGCAGCTATTCAATGTGGTGCATTCCATATTTCAACAGGTGGCATTCCTTATTTCAATACAACTCCGCTTGGTCGAGCGGTAACGGGTACAATGCTTGTTGCAGCAATGAAAGAAGATGATGTAAACATTTGGGGTGATGGTTCAACCTTTAAAGGTAATGATATCGAGCGTTTCTACCGTTATGGTTTATTAACTAACCCAAAATTAAAAATCTATAAACCGTGGTTAGACCAACTTTTCATTGATGAGCTTGGCGGTCGTTTAGAAATGTCAAAATTCTTAATTGAGAACGGCTTTGATTATAAAATGTCTGTTGAAAAAGCCTACTCAACCGACTCAAATATGCTAGGTGCAACGCACGAAGCGAAAGATTTAGAAGAATTAAGCACAGGAATGAAGATTGTTAAGCCAATTATGGGCGTAGCATTCTGGGACGAATCAGTTGAAATCAAACCAGAAACGGTTTCTGTTACCTTTGAAGAAGGTGTACCTGTTGCATTAAACGGTAAACGTATTGATGATGTAGTAGAGCTTATTATGGAAGCTAACCGTATCGGTGGCAGACACGGTTTAGGTATGTCAGATCAAATTGAAAACCGCATTATTGAAGCGAAATCTCGTGGTATTTATGAAGCACCGGGAATGGCGTTATTACACATCGCTTACGAGCGTTTAGTAACAGGTATTCATAACGAAGATACGATTGAACAATACCGCATCAACGGTTTACGTTTAGGTCGCTTATTATATCAAGGTCGTTGGTTTGACCCACAAGCCTTAATGCTACGTGAAACGGCTCAACGTTGGGTGGCAAAAGCGATCACAGGCACTGTAACCCTTGAGTTACGTCGTGGTAATGACTTCACTATTCTGAACACAGAATCGCCAAACTTAACTTACGAAGCAGAACGTTTAAGTATGGAAAAAGTGGAAGAGGCACCATTTACGCCAGCAGATCGTATCGGTCAATTAACAATGCGTAACTTGGATATTGTGGATACACGAGGCAAATTAGCAGTGTACACCGATGCTGGTTTATTAGCGGCTAACAATAGCGTAATTCCGCAATTAGGGAAAAATAGTTAGGTAAAAATAATACTTATATGAGTAGCACAGCCCCAAAGTTAAGGCTTTGGGGCTTTTGTTTTCAAAGATAAATACGATGAAACTAGTTGAAATTTTTACAGATGGTTCTTGTTTAGGCAATCCCGGTAAAGGGGGTATTGGCATTTTACTTCGCTATAACGGACACGAGAAAACCGTCAGCAAAGGTTATTTCCAAACCACCAATAACCGAATGGAATTGCGTGCCGTCATTGAGGCATTATCAATGCTGAAAGAGCCTTGCAAAGTGCAACTGAATAGTGATAGCCAATATATGAAAAATGGCATTCAGAAATGGATTTTTAATTGGAAAAAAAATGACTGGAAAACCAGTAATAAGAAACCCGTTAAAAATAAAGACTTATGGATTGCGTTAGATAAAGAAATTCAACGCCATCAAATTGAATGGGCTTGGGTGAAAGGGCATTCAGGGCATCGTGAAAATGAAATTTGTGATGAGCTTGCGAAAAACGGGGCAAATAATCCGACTTTAGATGATGTCGGCTATATTGTAGAATAGGCATTTTTTACAAGCGGTTATATTTACTTGCTACGCTAGCTCCTTCGGAACCGTTGGCAAAGCCAATGTTCAAACGCAAAGCGTTTGTTACGAAGAATTTGCAATCTGCAAAATTTTCAAAAAATCTTACCGCTTGTTATTTTGCGTAGATTATCATCTTTTAACAAAATAGGGCTACGCAAACGTTTTCTTTTTTTGTAGAATAGCAGGGCTTAAGCTCTTAAGGTTTTTTATGGTTGATTTAATTGTTATCGGAATCATTGCTTTTTCTGTATTGGTAAGTTTATGGCGAGGGTTTACTAATGAGGCGTTATCGCTATTGGGGTGGGTAATTGCTTTTTTTGTGGCAAGCTCGTTTTACCCTTATCTAAGTGGCTATTTCACGCAGATAAACTCAGTTTACCTGCAAAATTCAGAATTTTTACGCAATGGCTTAGCAGCAGCTATTTTATTCGTTTTAACCTTAATTATATGTGGCGTAATTAACGGCTTATTAGGCAAGGTGATTGACTTAAGTGGCTTGTCTGTTACCGACCGTATTTTAGGTGGTGCTTTTGGAGCATTACGCGGCATTTTAATTGTTTCGGCAATTTTATTTTTCTTAGATACCTTTACGCAAGCAAGCCAAACGGAATTATGGAAATCATCGTTATTAATTCCACATTTTGACTTTATTGTGAAATGGTTTTTTGAACAGTTACAAACAAATTCTACTTTTCTAAACTCGACTAAATAAAGAGGTTTTTCTATATGTGCGGCATTGTCGGTATTATTGGGAACTCGCCGGTTAATCAGGCGATTTATGATGGTTTAACATTACTTCAACACCGAGGACAAGATGCCGCAGGTATCGTTACCATAGATGACGAAAATCGTTTCCGCTTACGTAAGGCAAATGGCTTAGTAAGCGATGTATTCCAACAAGAACATATGTTGCGTTTACAAGGTAATGTGGGCATCGGACACGTTCGTTACCCAACGGCGGGTAGCTCAAGTGTATCAGAAGCGCAACCTTTCTATGTAAATTCGCCATTTGGTATTACGCTTGTGCATAATGGCAATTTAACCAATAATGCGGCTCTTAAAGAGCGTTTGTTTAATGAAGCTCGCCGTCACGTTAATACCAATTCAGATTCTGAATCTCTGCTTAATATTTTTGCTTATTTCTTAGATCTTTATTCAACTCAACATCTAAGCCCAGAAAATAT
Organism: Mannheimia sp. E30BD; assembly: GCF_041807785.1. Lineage (NCBI taxonomy): Bacteria > Pseudomonadati > Pseudomonadota > Gammaproteobacteria > Pasteurellales > Pasteurellaceae > Mannheimia > Mannheimia sp. E30BD. Next base: position 108,376 of record NZ_JBGTYX010000004.1, on the reverse strand, counting down.
TTTTGAAACGGTACGCAAAACCAATAATAGCATTCATGGGGCTTATGCCTGTATTGCAATGATTATCGGACATGGTATGGTTGCATTTCGTGATCCTTTCGGCATTCGTCCACTTGTATTAGGTAAACGTGAAGTTGAAGGCAAAACCGAATATATGTTTGCTTCAGAAAGTGTTGCATTAGATGTAGTAGGATTTGATTTCGTGCGAGATGTGTTACCGGGGGAAGCCATCTATATTACTTTTGATGGTGAATTACACTCCCAAATTTGTGCCGATAACCCCAAATTAAATCCTTGTATTTTTGAGTACGTTTACTTTGCCCGCCCTGATTCTGTGATTGATGGTGTTTCTGTTTATGCAGCTCGTGTGCATATGGGAGAGCTATTAGGCGAAAAAATCAAACGTGAGTGGGGGCGTATTGTTGATGATATTGATGTGGTTATCCCAATTCCAGAAACTTCAAACGATATTGCGGTGCGTATTGCAAATGTACTTTATAAGCCGTATAGACAAGGTTTTGTGAAAAACCGCTATGTAGCTCGCACCTTTATTATGCCCGGTCAAGCACAGCGTAAAAGCTCAGTTCGCCGTAAGCTCAATGCGATTGCCTCTGAGTTTAAAGGTAAAAGTGTGTTGTTAGTTGATGACTCTATTGTTCGAGGCACGACTTCTGAGCAGATTGTAGAAATGGCAAGAGCCGCTGGGGCAAAACGTGTTTATTTTGCATCAGCAGCTCCGGAAATTCGCTACCCAAATGTGTATGGCATTGATATGCCGACTTGTGAAGAATTAGTAGCTTATGATCGCTCGGTAGAAGAAGTAGCAGATATGATTAGCGTCGATAAACTGATTTTCCAGGATTTAGACGCACTTTATAAATCAATTCAAATAGAAAATCCAACCATTCACAATTTTGATGATTCCGTCTTTACGGGCGAATACATCACAGGCGATGTGGATAAATGCTATTTAGATGCGATTGCGAAATCTCGCAACGATAAAGCTAAGGTAAAAGCGGCAAAACAAGCTACAAACTTGGAAATCCATAATGAAAGATAAAAAGAAAACTCGCAGCCCAAGCTGCGAGTTTTTTTGGAATTAGACAAAATAGCTGCTAACCTTATTTGCAGAAAAGCCAAACTTGATCTGGTAATTAGTTCTAAAAAATCAGAGTTTCTTTAAGCAAAGAAGAATTTGAAATGGTGCCTGAGGTCGGACTCGAACCGACACGGTTATTCACCAACGGATTTTGAATCCGTCATGTCTACCAATTTCATCACTCAGGCTAGGAGTGCTTTTTACTCAATTGCCTGTATGTCCTATTAGTTTATACATAAGATTTTGATCCGCTGCGTCTACCAATTTAGCCACACTAGCTTAATTTTGCGAGATTATAGAAAAATATGACCGCTTGTGCAAGCGTAAAAAACACCTAAAAAATTGGTTGATTTAAAATTCAGCATTCGATTCATTTTTACAAAAATAGTTATACACATCATCTGTGGATAAGTAAGTGAACAACCCTGTTTATAAATATTTAACCTACTGATTTTTATATAATTAATTTTTAAAATTGGTAACGTTCAAAAAATACCCTACAAAAAATCCACTACTTGACTTCTTATTTTTCCTGTTTTTAGTTGGGTAATAATGATCTCTCCTGCCTTGATATCACTGCTTGAAGTGAGCATTTTTCCCTCTTCTGTTTGTGTGATTGAGTAGCCACGAGTGAGGATTTTCAATGGGCTTAGCCCTTCCAATTTAGTACAGAGTTCTTGGAAATATTGTTGCTCTTTAAGCATTGTTTTTTCGATTGCATAATTTAAGCGTTGAGAAAATTTTGCCAACACTGTTTGTTGTTGATTTACTTGGTAGGGAAGTGGGTTTCGCTCAAAACGCTGAATAACATTTTTCCATTGCTGTTGTTTTTTATTAAGTTTTTGCACTATTTGCCAGTGTAGTCTTTGTTCAATTTGAGCTAATCGTTGGCATTGGCGTTCTATCTGCTTTTGTGGGTGTTGGTTGGTTAAGCGTAAATTGAGTTCTTTCGTTTGCTGGGCTTTCTTAGAAAGTAATTTATAGATAGCCTGTTCGAGCCTATATTTAATATAGTCAAACTTTTGTTGGCGAGCTTGAATATGCTTCATTGGGTGTTGAGCATTTAGGCGTAAATTCAGCTGTTGGAAGCGAGTTATTTTTGCAGTCCAAAGTCTGTCAAAAGCTAAATTGACTTTATCAAATTGATGTTGTAATTGGCGTTTTAGCTCGTTTTGATCACGGCTAACCAATTCTGCCGCAGCCGAAGGGGTTGGCGCTCGCAAATCGGCAACAAAATCGGCAATGGTTACATCGGTTTCGTGCCCAACCGCACTGATAATCGGAATGTTGGAACGGTAAATCGCATAAGCCACAGCTTCTTCGTTAAAGCACCATAAATCCTCTAATGAGCCACCACCACGCCCAACAATCAGCACATCACATTCATTACGGTGATTGGCAAGTTCTATAGTATTCACAATATCTTGTGTGGCTTCTTTTCCTTGCACTAAGGTTGGGTAAATCATCACTTCTAAACTCGGATCTCGGCGTTGTAAAATATGCAGAATATCTTGTAATGCCGCCCCACTAGATGAAGTAATAATTCCAACCCGTTTTACAAATGGTGGAATAGGCTTCTTATGCTCTTGAGCAAATAGCCCTTGAGAGGCTAATTTCATTTTAAGCTCTTCAAATTGTTGTTGTAGCAAACCTTCTCCCGCTGGTTGCATACTTTCAATAATAAGCTGATAATCGCCTCTTGGTTCATACAAGGTTACACTTGCCCGAACTAAAACCTGCATACCATTTTGCGGACGAAAATTCACTCTCGCATTTTTCATCTTGAACATCGCTGCACGCACTTGGGCTTTGTCATCTTTTAAGGTGAGATACCAATGCCCTGAGACGGGTTGACTGAAATTAGAAATTTCGCCTGTGAGCCAAACTTGATTGAGCTCCATTTCAAGCAGATTGCGAACAGAATAATTTAGTTGGGTAACAGTTAAGATATTGCACATAATTCAAGAAGAAAATAAAGAAATTGATTTTAGTGTAGCGAGAAATCAAGGAGAGAGGAAGTATTTGTCAGAAACAAGCGGTCATTTTTTGAGAATTTTTTGCAAATTGCGAATAGCCAGATAAAGAAAAACCCTCGATAAAATCAAGGGTTTGAAATTTGGTTGCGGGGGCCGGATTTGAACCAACGACCTTCGGGTTATGAGCCCGACGAGCTACCAAGCTGCTCCACCCCGCGTCTGATGTGTATATAATATATCAATTTGGCATAATGACAAGTGAAATTATAAAAAATCATTCTAAGTGATTTAATTTAAAACAGCAATAGTATAAAAATTCGTTTGCTGTGTTAAAAAACAAACAAACTATATTCTTGTTTTATTTAAATAGCATTTTTGCTATGCTTCATCTTTTACATTTTATTAACGATGAAAGGATTTTCGATGAATTGGAAAGCATATAAAAAATCAATCGCTGCTACAACGGTGGCTTTAGTTGCCGGTATTTTGGTTGGTTGTTCTTCTACACCGAGTAAAAAGAGTGGCTCAACCTCTTATGATGCCGATAAGGCAAAATTTGGAGCGAAATATAGTGGTCGTCAATTTATGCCTTATGGTACACATTTTCAGAGTGGTCGTTTAAGTTTAAATGCTGCTCCTGTGAATCAGAACGATTTTTTACAACAGCTGTCTAATGTCAGAACTTATAGTAGTCGCTTAGCGAATACACACGCATTGTCTTATGGTAAAGTCAGCCGTTGGATTGCATCAGGTGCAAATATTAATGATCTTGCTCAATATGGAATCAGTACACGTTTAATGCGTGGCGAAGATGGTTATCAAAATGTATTAGTGACAGGTTATTATTCGCCTGTAATTAAAGCTCGCCGCACGCCACAGGGGCAATTCCAACACCCTATTTATGCAATGCCATCGAACAAACGTTTTTCTCGTGCAGAAATTTATGCAGGAGCATTGCGTGGTCAAGGTTTAGAACTCGCTTATAGTAATTCGATGCTCGATAACTTCTTATTAGGCGTGCAAGGCAGTGGCTATGTCGATTTTGGCGATGGCAACCTAAACTATTTTGCTTATGCAGGGCAAAACGGCTTTAAATATGCAAGTGTTGGGCGTTTATTAGTTGAAGATGGCGAAATTCCGAAAGAGAAAATGTCTGTTCAAGCCATTCGTGAATGGGGAGCTCGTAACCCTAGTCGTGTTCAAGGCTTGTTAGAGCGTAATCCATCTTATGTGTTCTTCCAAAACGATCCTTATGGCAAAGTAAAAGGTTCTGCAGGTGTGCCGTTAATTCCATTAGCTTCTGTGGCATCAGATCGTAGTATTGTACCTTCTGGTAGTGTGTTGTTGGTTGAAATGCCATTGATTGATAACAATGGTAACTGGACTGGCAGACACGAGATGCGTTTAATGGTTGCCCTTGATGTAGGTGGTGCAGTGAAAGGTCATCACTTCGATTTATATCAAGGCATTGGCGATAAAGCAGGACACGTTGCAGGTTTAATGAAGCACTACGGACGTGTTTGGGTTCTCAACTAATTTAAGCTGATAATATGTTAAAAAAAGCGTTAATAGCTCTCTTATTTAGTTAGTCTTTTACATTTGCAAATAATTCGGAAAATTCGCCCGCTTCTAACGAGCCGAAATATAAAATTTCCGAATTAGACGTTAAGATTTTAGTCCGTCAGCTAAATAATATTGAACAATGTATCTATCCTGCTCTAGCGAAGCCTGATTATCAGAAGATTTATGCCAACTGGAACATGGCTGAGCATTTAACAATGCAATATTTTGAGCAGCAAGTGTTAAATGAGTTATTGGGGCGAGAAAATTTTCTTGCGATGCAAAATGATAAAGCCTCAATGGAATATTTTCACCAGCAACATCATAAGTTCAATCATCAAGAGGCAAACGTAGATCAAGAGAAGTGTAATGCTTTTAAACCGACTTATCGAGAAATATACCAGCGTATGTAAAATGCCTTAGCAGAACAGCAGAGGAAAAAGCAATAACAAAAAACAGGCATAGTAGTAACTATTATGCCTATTTTGTTATAGGGGCTATCAGCCCCCTTCAGGAAGCATTATTTAGATAAAAAAATGACGATATTTTACTAGTTCTTCTTTAGTTAAACTAAACACACCCAACCCACCATTTTCAAATTCCAGCCAATTAAACGGCACACTTGGGAATTGTTCAATTAAATGCACCATACTATTGCCTACCTCGCACACTAATACGCCATTATCATTCAAATAATCGGCGGCTTGAGCTAGAATTCGTTTGGTTAAATCTAAGCCATCTTTGCCAGAACCGAGTGCTAATTCAGGCTCGTGATGAAACTCTTGTGGCATATCGCCTAAATCTTCTTCGTCCACATAAGGCGGATTCGTTACGATTAAATCATATTTATCTTGCGGAATATCGTTAAAGAGATCAGAGCTGATCGGGAAAACTCGGTGCGATACTTGATGACGTTCAATATTAATTTGAGCCACATCTAACGCATCAAGTGAAAGATCAACCGCATCAACTTCTGCTTCAGGAAAACGTTCTGCACAAGCAATGGCAATACAACCGCTGCCTGTACACATATCTAAAATGCGGCGAGGTTCGTTTTTAATAATACCTTTAAAGCCTTTTTTAATTAGCTCACCGATTGGTGAACGTGGCACTATTACTCGCTCGTCCACATAATATTCGCTGCCACAGAACCACGCTGAATGCGTTAAATAAGCCACAGGTTTGCGAGAGCCTAAACGCTCGCAAATTAAATGAATAACCCGCTCTTTTTCCGCTCGGGTTAATCGGGAAGAGTAAAGTACTTCCGGTACGTCAAAAGGCAGATAAAGCCCTGCTAACACCAATTGTTGAGCTTCGTCCCAAGCGTTATCATAGCCGTGTCCGTAGTAAAGATCAGAAGCATTGAAATAGCTATACGCCCAACGCATCATATCTTGAATAGTGGATAGATCATTTACAACAGGAAGAGCGGCAATTTCATCAAGGAGTTCGATATTATATTTAAACATTTTAAGTGCCTTTTACATAATTATAGAATTGCTGTTTTATACCATATTTTGCTTTGTGTTAGAATGTAAAAATCAATAAGAAGGAAAAGATTATGTCAGAGAAGATGTTAGAAGATGAATTTGCCTTATTTAGAGAGGCAACAAAAGGCACGAAAAAGATTGAGCAGAATACTTATGTCGCAAAATTAGAACCTCGTAAAAAATTACAGGAATTGCGGGAATTAAAAGAAAAAGCAGATATTGAGTTCTATTTTTCTGATGAATACGAGCCTTTGCTCAAAGAAGAAAATGAAAAAGTGAAATATCTACGTGAAGATGTTGATCCTTACATTTTAAAGCAGCTCAGACGGGGCGATTTTCAGCCAGAACTATTTTTGGATCTGCACGGTTTAACCAGAGAAAAAGCAAAGAAAGAGTTAGCCGCATTAATTCTAGCGTGTGAGCGTGAAAAAGTATTTTGTGCCAGCATTATGACAGGCTTTGGTACTCGAACGCTGAAAGATCAGATCCCTCGCTGGTTGGTTCAACACCCGAAAATTATGGCTTTATACCAAGCTCCAAAAGAGTGGGGTGGCGATGCGGCTATTCTGATTTTAGTTGAGCAACCCGAAAACCCTGAGAAAATGTTTGGGCGTTAAAATTAGAAAATTGCAAGTTTTGAGTAAAAAAGACCGCTTGTTATTGTTTTGTAAGTTTTTAAGGAGAAACAATGTCAGAACAAACTTTTCAACAACTCACAGCATTATTAGATTCACATTAGGCTCGTTATCGAGTGGTGGAGCATTCTTCTGCTGGGAAATCGGAAGAAGTGGCGAAAATTCGTGGCACGGAGCTAGGGCAAGGGGCAAAGGCATTAGTCTGCAAAGTAAAAGGAAATGGCATTAAACAGGCGGTGTTGGCAATATTACCTGCAGATTACCAAGCAGATTTAAGCAAAATTGCTGAACATCTTGGCGGAGCGAGAGCCTCGCTTGCAAGCCCTGCGGAAGTGGCAGAATTGACCGACTGTGTATTTGGGGCAATTCCGCCGTTTAGTTTTCATTCCGATTTATTGTTAGTGGCTGAGCCAAGTTTATTTGAACGCTATGATGAATTAGCCTTTAATGCAGGTACGTTGGAACGTTCCATTATTTTGAATACGGAAGATTACCAACGTATTGTCAATCCAACCTTAGTGAACTTTGCCAAAGATTAGGCATAAGTTGAAACTAAGGGGCAAAAAAATCAACAATTTTGCCGATAGAAATATCCATTAATTTCGGGTTAGAAAAGGCGTGATCAGCCCCCTCAATCGGAATAAGCTCAATCACATTATTATCGGCAAATTGCTGTGATGTGCTTAATGCCACCATTTCATCTTCCGTGCCGTGTAAAATTAACATTTGATCGGCATAGTCTAAGTAATCGTTTTGGGTAATATCCGCTTCGGCTAGTTCATCGAAAAAGGATTGGCTGATTTTCATTTGGCGGTCGAAGCCCCATAAAATTTCTCTCCCTTTAGCTAATTTCTGCCGTTCTTCTTCAGACATTCGGTTCATTAATGAGTGATAAATTTGTAGCGCAGGGGCTCGAAACGCTATTTTCTGAAACGGATTGCCTTTTTCATTTATATATTTCAGCGTTAAATAGCCACCGAAACTTGTGCCGTAAGCGTAGATATTTTTGGTTTTCAAGGTGGTTTTAACATACTGAATGACTAATTCAAGATAGGTTTGGCATTCAGCAACGGAAAGTTTTTTACGAGCATCATTGCCGTGGCAAGGGAAATCAAAGGCAAGAGCCGCATAGCCTTTATATTTTGAGGTTAAACGCTCGCCAAATTTAGTGTTTGATTTTAAATCTTTTGACGAACCGAAACCGTGCAGAATCAGCACCACATTTTCAATATTGTGAAGATCTTTTTCATAAAAAAGCTTACAGCGAATGCTAAAACCTTGTTCGTTAATATCAAAGAGCTTTTCCATTTTATTCAATCTCATACAGCTTGTGTGAAATTATTCTAGCATTTTTCTGTTACAAGCGGTCGGATCTCTCTACTTTTTTGCAAATTTTCAGCAAAATTTAACCGCTTGCTACTAGCGAAATGTTCATCATATTTATAGAATAAGGCGTTCATTTTTAAAAGGAGAGAACAAAAAATGTTACAACTGATTTTAGCTATTTTATGTAGTGTAACTGTTGGGGTGTTGATTAAAATTGCACGCCAAAAAGGTATTCGTATCGATCAAAGCATTGCGGTAAACTACATTGTAACCACATCAATGACGTTTTTATTACTCAAGCCTGATTTTCAGGGGCAATCTATTACCGATATTATTGCTAACAACCCATCGTCCTATATTTTTGTGATTTTAAGCATCACGCTCCCGACTATTTTCTTAGTGCAAGCAAAAGCATTGGAATTTGCAGGCATTATCCGAACCGATGCGGCACAGCGTTTATCATTATTCCTCCCAATTTTGGCGGCATTTACCATTTTTGGCGAACAAGTAACAAGCAATAAACTGATCGCTCTGTTATTGGCTTTTGCGGCATTAGGTTGTTTATTGTGGAAAGGCAATCAGGGTATGGAAAAGGGCGGCAAGATTGCGATTATCAGCCTTGCGCTTGTTTGGATTGGTTACGGCGTAAACGATATTTTATTCAAACAGATGGCAAAAACAGGCTCAGCATTCCCAGTTACCTTAGCCATTGCTTTTATTGGGGCAGGCTGTTTTATGTTTATCTATTTACTGCTAAAACGCACACAATGGCATATTCCAAGCGTATTAACTGGCTTGTTATTAGGTGTGCTGAATTTCGGTAATATTTTATTCTACATTCAAGCCCACCAAGCAATGAAAGATGACCCAACCTTAGTTTTCACTGGAATGAACTTAGGGGTAATCTGCTTAGGCACATTTGTTGGGGCGTTCTTCTTTAAAGAGAAAATCCACAAAGTGAACTATTTAGGTGTGGCGATAGCGATTGTAGCGATTATTTGCTTGTTTTATTGGCGGTAAATTTTATTGGGGGCGAACTAAGGTTCGCCCTTAATTTTAGCTAAAAATAATTGTAAAATTCTGAACAAATTTGACCGCTTGTAAGTCTTATAGGCATATATTCCAAAAAGGAACAAATAATGAAACTGAAAGCCTTATCAATATGTATCTTATCTAGTATTTTTACAGCCCAAACCTTTGCAAATACTGCGGAAAAGCCATCAGAGTCTCTCCCTTTTTTTAATAAAACTGAAACGGGTTATGATCTGAATTTTAACGCTCAAAACTACCATCCTGTTGAAGCAGAAGTAAATGGCGAGAAAATCCAATTCCGAGCTTTTGAACGAATTGTTTATGTGAGTAAGCCCATTGATCCTGAATATCAAACAATCAATATTTATGTGCCTGAAGCCTATTATAACGAGGGCGAGATCAACGGCTATAACGCGGCTACTGCCCCTATTTTCTTGCCAAATTCGGTAGGTGGTTATATGCCGGCTAAAGCTGCGAGCTATGATAAAAAAGGGCGTGATGATTCACCAAGTGCGATTTTGGTTGCCTTGTCTAAAGGCTATGTGGTGGCTAGTGTTGGGGCAAGAGGTCGTACATTACAAAAAGAGGGGAAATTTATCGGCAAAGCCCCTGCTGCGATTATCGATTTAAAATCAGCTGTGCGTTATTTGCACGCAAATGATGAAACAATGCCGGGTGATGCGAATAAAATTATCTCAAACGGCACTAGTGCAGGAGGGGCATTATCTGCCTTGCTAGGGGCTTCAGCCGATCATTTTGATTATGAGCCTTATTTCAACGAAATTGGGGCATTGAAAGCAAGTGATAAAATCTTTGCTGTGTCGGCTTATTCGCCAATTACTAACCTTGAAAATGCAGATATAGCGTATGAATGGCAGTTTAACGGCGTGAATGAGTTTAGCCGTATTGATATGAGCAAATTAAATTCAGCAGAGTTTAATGACCGCTCAAAGCCAAAACCAAAAATTGAAGGCTCGCTAAATGAGGCTGAAATCAAGCTCTCTAATGAGTTGGCAGAGCGTTTTCCTGTCTATCTCAATAGCTTAAACTTAGTAGATGAAGCAGGTAACTCATTAATTCTTGATTCAAAAGGCAATGGATCTTTCAAAGATTATTTAGCAAATGTAATTAAGCATTCGGCAAATAAAGCCTATAGCCAATTAGCGGAAAATAGCGAGGAACAAAAAGCCTTTCAAGACATTAGCTGGCTATCTTTTGAAGAGGGAAAAGTGAGCAAGGTTGATTGGTTCGGTTATGTATTTTCAGATAAACGAATGAAATCGCCACCTGCGTTTGATACGTTAAATGCCACATCGGGCGAAAATAATTTATTCGGTACGGCAACGGAAAATAATCGCCATTTTACGTTCTATAGTGCAGAACGATCATTAAATCAAAATATCAACTTAGCCGATCCGCAAATTGTGAAGCGAATGAACCCAATGTATTATGTAGATAATCCAAATGCCGCAGAACATTGGCGAATTCGAGTGGGCACGGCAGATCGTGATACCTCTCTTGCCATTTCAGCTATTTTAGCGATTAAACTCCAAATGGCAGGCAAAAATGTAAGCTATGAAACCCCGTGGGGTGTGCCACATTCGGGCGATTATGACTTAGACGAGCTATTCCAATGGGCAGATGAAATCGTTAAAGGTAAAAAGTAAAAAAATAGCGTAGAATAAGCAGATCGAAAGATCTGCTTTTTTATGGTTTGAAGATTATGCAAGTTAAAAAATTTAGTCAAAAATATGTAAATTGGGTGCTGAAACTCGGGCGGTTAAAAGCTTCTCTACTTGGCTTTTTTATTGTGGCGGTTTCTGCAATTTTAATTCAAAGTGGATTAACCTACCTATTCATCGGACAAGTTGTGGTGATGGATATTCTCCGTTCTATCGCATTTGGCTTGATTTCTGCTCCTTTTGTACTCTATTTTTTCACCCTTTTGGTCGAAAAGTTGGAACGCTCTCGTTTACGATTAGAAAAAGCAGTAAAAGATTTAGAAGAACTACGAGAACAAGACGCTTATCTCCACGCAAAATTAGAGAAAAATAACCGTGATAAAACCATTTTAATGGCAACCATCAGCCACGAGTTACGCACTCCACTAAATGGCATTATTGGCTTAAGCCAAATTTTGCTTGATGAACAACAAAGCGAAAAGCAACAAGAGTATCTAAAAACCATCAATATGAGTGCAACGACATTGGCTCATATTTTTGGCGATATTATCGACCTAGAAAAAATTGACAGCAGCCGTATTGAGCTGTTTAGAAAAGAGGTGGAATTTGAGCAACTCATTCAAGATATCGCCAATTTCGGTAACTTTATGGCGGGCAATAAAAATATTGAGTTTAAATTAACCTATCCGCCGAATTTACCTAAATATATTTACACAGACTATGCTCGCCTAAGCCAAATTTTATGGAATTTAATCAGTAATGCAGTAAAGTTTACCCCAACAAGCGGTCAAATTTTGCTAGAAATTTACCAATTAGAGAAAGAGCAATTTAGCTTTAGCGTGGCGGATTCAGGCATTGGTATTCCTGAAAAAGATCAACGCAAAATTTTTGATATGTTCTACCAAGCTGAAAACTCGAAAGAGAAAAAAGCACAAGGAAGCGGCATTGGTTTATCGGTTTCAAAACGGATTGCGAAGCTGATGGGCGGCGATTTAACGGTAAAAAGCCAAGAAAATCAAGGCTCAACCTTTACTTTAACCATTCAAGCGGAAAGCACAGAAACCAAGCCCGAATTAGCTATTCAAAAGCACGGATTAAAAGTGCTTTTAGTTGAAGATATTGAAATGAATGTGGTGGTTGCTCAAGCAATGTTGGAAAAAGTCGGCTGTGAGGTTGATGTTGCAATGACGGGAGCAGAGGCTTTTAAACGTTTTGAGCAAAATAGCTACGACCTAATTTTATTAGATATTCAGCTCCCAGATATGACGGGTTTTGATATTGCACAAACATTAAGAAGCCGTTATGAAAATGAGGAAATAGAGTATCTACCACTACTTATTGCCCTAACGGCGAATGTTATTCAGAGCCAACAAGATTACCAAGCACAGGGTATGGACGATGTACTTCGTAAGCCTTTATCTTTAGAGGCGTTAGTGAATTGCCTAAATCATCACTTTGATAATCACTTTTTACAAAAAAGTGAAGAAAAACAACCGCTTGTATTAGAAAATACTGAAAATTTACCTTATAACATCACAATACTAAATGAATTAATTGAGGTAATGGGAAAAGAGAATATGCTTGCCAATATGACGTTATTTGCGGATTTAATGCCAACTTATTTGGAAAATTTACAGCGTTATCTAACCGATTGGCAAATAACCAATTCTCCCGAAAGCCGTAAATTAACGGCTGATGAAGCTCATAAAATCAAAGGAGCATTAGCTTCTGTTGGGTTACATCAACTACAACAAATCGCTCAGCTTGCTCAATCTGATAATGGCGAGCAGTGGGCACAAAATATTGCACATTGGGTGGAAATGATTTATTCCAAATGGCAGATGGATTTACAATTAGCTAAGGAATATGTATCCAGCCATTAAGTAGGTTTAGCTAAATTTGAAATGCTATGATGGCACAAGTGTCCGCTTGTGCCATTTTTTATATATAAGCACAAGCGTGGATGCTTGCGCTAGCAAAATTCAACGTACAGCTGTTTACCATTTCTTAGTTTTCGGTTTGACAAATTCAATGCCTTTATCTTTATAGGCAATGCCTTCAAGCTGTAGTAGAAAACGTTTATTCGGTAATCCACCGCCGAATCCGGTTAAGGCTTGATTTTTCCCTAATACTCGGTGGCAAGGCACTAAAATCGAAATTGGGTTTCGCCCAACTGCACCGCCAACGGCTCGCATCGCACTTGGCTTGCCTAATTGATTTGCAATTTCGCCATAAGTAGTAGTTTGCCCGTAAGGAATTTCACGCAATATTTTCCAAACTGATTGCTGGAATGGTGTGCCTTGCGGAGCAAGAAAATCCAATTGATGAAAATTCACGGGCTCGCCGGCAAAATAGCGGTCTAAAATCTCTTTGGTTTTGCAAAAAATTTCTAAAATTGCACCGCTTGCGGGGGTTACTTTGGTAAATGGCTCAACAGAAGTTGTGCGTTGCTCTTGTTCAAATTCAATATAAATTAACCCTTCGTTTTGGGCGAGTAAAAGTAATCTACCCACAGGGCTTTGGTAATAATCGTAGTAAATTTGAGATTTCATTTTTAATCCAATAAAAAAGAGGTGTAATTTAGTTTACACCTCTTTTTGCATTAATTCATTAAATTAGAATTTATAGTTTACGTTTAAGCCGTAAAGGTTAGCGCGAGCCTTGCTCTTGAATGTCGCTAAACCATCTTCAGAGAACGTTAAGTTACTACCACGAAGATGTGAGTAACCTACATCAGCAGATAGGTTTGGTGTGAAACGCACTGTAGCACCGACAGAATACCAAGCACGATCTGTGTCTGGAATAGAGATTGATGGATGATTTACACTTGCACTTTCATCAAATGCGACACCTGTACGTAAGGTTAGCATCTCATTTACATCATAAGATAAACCTAGTGCTACACGTTGTGAATCGTTGAACTTCTCAGTTTTGTGTAATAGTTGATTACCTTGCATATCATAAGCATCTAGGCTTTGGAATTTGCTCCAGTCCGTACGTTTATAGCTGTATTGTGCTGCAAGTTTATCGGTAAGTTTGTGATAACCTGAAACTTCCCAGAATGCTGGTAAACGCAGTCTTAATGTACCATCAATTTCTGCCCCACCTGTAATAGTATTTACAACGTTTGGAATTGCAACAGGTACGTTATTGGAGTATTTACCTTTAAATTTAAGATCAATTTCAGAGTGGTAAGCAAAGCCTAAACGGTTTCTTTCATTAATGTTATAAACTAAACCAACATTCCAGCCTAAAGCCCATTTATCGCCTTTGAGTTTGTGGATGGTGTCAGATTCATTTGTTATAGCGTTTAAAGTATCTAATTGATTTTCAACAGCTGACAGCTGAGCAGATGATGTTACATTAAACCCTGAAGCTCGTAACGTATTTAGAACTCCTGCTTGTCGGGCTTTTAGTTCAACAAGTTGAGCTTGTAAAACAGGCTGTTGACTAACAGGAGCTACAGGAATACCTTGTTCAAGTTGTGCGATACCTTGCTCCAGTTGTTGTAAACCTAGTTTGGCTGTTGTGATACGGCGTTTCGCCATTTCAATGCTATTACCTAAAAATCTCTCAAGCTCAGCCTTTGCGTGTACTGCATTCAGACCTGCACCTAATACAAAACCATAACCTAAATCATAAGCTGCACTGAAATTTACATTCACAGCACTTAATGATGTACGACCACCTAAGAAACCGGCTGAATAGTTAGGATCAAATTCAGATTTTAAGCCGTAGTTTACATTTACGCCACCACCAAGAGAAAGACGATCATTGATAGGTGAAACGATATAAGCATTTGGGACAATGGCAGTAGGAATGACATTTTTATGTGAAGCATCTGTATCTGTAGCATTGAGTTTTCCTTCAATATTTACATCAGCATCTACAAAAATACCACCTGCAGAAATTTCGGTTTGTTTGAATAATGTCATTAATGCAGGGTTGGTTGCAACTACAGAAGCATTATCCGCTACAGCTGCATCACCAGCGTAAGCTCTACCTAAACCTGAGGTTGAAATTTCGGCTAATTGGAATGCAGCTGCGTGAGCAGTGCCTGCTGAACAAAGTGTAACTAATGATGCAAGTAATGTTTTTGAAAAAATTTTCATAATAAGTCTCTTAAATAATATGAAAAATAGTGAGTTTTAATAAAGAATTTGGATTGTTAAAATGTTATAACGCACTGATTTTAGAGAGCAAGACGTATGCTATCAATCAAATTTTGCAAAATTTCAACTGTTCCGATCAGTTGATATGAATAGTAATACAATTATATTGTCTATAAAGGTTTATTTTTTGGTATTTTGAGTTATTTTTTCGTATAATAGATTTCACTATTTTTGCATTTTTTTAATATATAAAACCTTTCACACTAATTAGTGCTAAATGATTGACTAAATTAGTTGGTTATATCAAAATTTACACATTGCTCCAGAGGTTTTCTGGATAAACTATGAGGATATTTTATGAAACTTACCTCAAAAGGGCGTTATGCAGTAACGGCTATTATCGATATTGCCTTACACGGCAAATTAGAGCCTGTGAGTTTAGCGGATATTTCAGATCGCCAAGCGATTTCCCTTTCTTATTTAGAGCAGCTTTTTGCACAGCTTCGCCGTGATGGCATTGTGCAGAGCGTTCGAGGACCGGGCGGCGGCTATCAGTTAGGCAAAAAGCCGGAAGAGATTAGCGTAGGAATGATTATTTCTGCGGTAAACGAAAATATTGATGTAACCAAATGTAAAGGTAGCGGTAACTGCCGTAAAGATTCTCAATGTTTAACGCATTCTTTGTGGGAGCGATTAGAAGATCAAATTGAGCAGTTTTTAGGGACAATTTCAGTAGCAGACTTAGCTGCAGAACACGCTGATCACGATTGTGAAAAAGAGCATTGTCACGAACATCCTCATCATCACTAATTACAAAATTTTTAATAAAAACAACCGCTTGTAAGTTGTTTTAACTAGGAGTAACAATGAAATTACCAATTTATTTGGACTATGCAGCAACCACGCCAATGGACGAACGTGTTGCGAAAAAAATGATGGAATATATGACCAAAGACGGTATCTTTGGTAACCCGGCTTCTCGTTCACACAAATTTGGTTGGGAAGCAGAAGAGGCGGTTGATGTGGCTCGTAATCAAATTGCAGATTTAATCGGTGCAGATAGCCGTGAAATCGTGTTCACTTCAGGTGCGACAGAGTCAGACAACCTTGCAATTAAAGGGGCTGCACATTTCTACCAAACTAAAGGTAAACACATTATCACTGTGAAAACCGAGCATAAAGCAGTATTAGATACTTGTCGTCAATTAGAGCGTGAAGGTTTTGAAGTAACTTATTTAGACCCTGAAGAAGACGGTTTATTAGATTTAGCAAAATTTGAAGCGGCAATTCGTCCGGATACCATTTTAGTATCAGTAATGCACGTAAATAACGAAATGGGCGTGATTCAGCCAATTAAAGAGATTGGTGCAATCTGCCGTGCGAAAAAAATCATTTTCCACGTGGATGCAACGCAATCTGTTGGTAAAATCGAAGTGAATGTACAAGACTTAAATGTTGATTTAATGTCTTTCTCGAGCCACAAATTATACGGACCAAAAGGTATCGGCGGTTTATATGTTTGTCGTAAACCACGTGTTCGTTTAGAAGCGATCATTCACGGTGGTGGTCACGAGCGTGGTATGCGTTCAGGTACATTACCTGTTCATCAAATTGTGGGTATGGGTGAAGCTTACCGTATCGCAAAAGAAGAAATGGCAACTGAAATGCCACGTTTAAGAGCGCTTCGTGATCGTTTATACAATGGCTTTAAAGATATTGAAGAAGTTTATGTAAACGGTTCAATGGAAGAAGGTAAACGTATTGATTCAAACTTAAATATCAGCTTTAACTTTGTTGAAGGTGAGTCTTTAATGATGTCATTACGTGATATCGCAGTATCATCAGGTTCAGCCTGTACCTCTGCAAGTTTAGAGCCTTCTTATGTATTACGTGCTATCGGCCGTGATGATGAATTAGCACACAGCTCAATTCGTTTCACTTTAGGTCGTTGGACAACCGAAGAAGAAATCGATCACACTATCGAAATCGTGAAAAAAGCGATTGTGAAATTACGTGAACTTTCTCCACTTTGGGAAATGTTTAAAGACGGTGTGGATTTAAGCAAAATCGAATGGAATCACCATTAATTGTTGTGGGCAAATGATAATTTGCCCCTACAAAATACGGTTTCATCATAAATATTAAATTGAATGTAGGGACGAAATATTTTTCGCCTGAACCTGAAATAGAAGGAACATCAAAATGGCATATAGCGAGAAAGTAATTGATCATTACGAAAATCCACGTAACGTGGGTACATTTGATAAAGAAGCATCAGATGTAGGCACAGGTATGGTAGGTGCACCTGCGTGTGGTGATATTTTACGTTTACAAATTAAAGTAAACGAGCAGGGTATCATTGAAGATGCACGTTTTAAAGCTTACGGTTGTGGTTCTGCAATCGCATCAAGTTCGTTAATTACAGAGTGGGTGAAAGGCAAATCTTTAGATGAAGCGGGTGCAATTAAAAACAGCGATATCGCAGAAGAGCTTGAATTACCACCGGTAAAAGTTCACTGCTCAATTCTTGCAGAAGATGCGATTAAAGCAGCGATCGCAGACTATAAAGAAAAACAAGCGAAGTAATATGATACAATAAATGCAAGCGGTCGATTTTTGCAAAAAATTTGCAAAATTTTACCGCTTGCATTTGCTATTTCTATCTTGATTTAATCCATTCACATAAGGACATCTATGAGTATTACCTTAACAGAAGCCGCCGCAAACCGAGTTCGTACATTCTTAGAAAACAGAGGCAAAGGTATAGGTTTAAGACTTGGCGTGAAAACGTCGGGTTGTTCAGGCTTAGCCTATGTGCTGGAATTTGTTGATGTATTAAATGAAGACGATCACGTATTTGAGCAACACGGAGTAAAAGTAATTGTGGACGAAAAAAGCCTCACTTATCTTAATGGCACGCAATTAGATTTCGTAAAAGAGGGCTTAAATGAAGGCTTTAAATACACTAACCCAAATGTCAAAAATGAATGTGGTTGTGGCGAAAGTTTTAGTGTGTAAGGAGAATAAATGAGTAACCCATTTACGCTTTTTGATCTGCCTGTTCAATTCCAAGTTGATAACGCCCAGCTTTCTG
This sequence comes from Mannheimia sp. E30BD, assembly GCF_041807785.1. Taxonomy (NCBI): domain Bacteria; kingdom Pseudomonadati; phylum Pseudomonadota; class Gammaproteobacteria; order Pasteurellales; family Pasteurellaceae; genus Mannheimia; species Mannheimia sp. E30BD. Next base: position 90,370 of record NZ_JBGTYX010000004.1, on the reverse strand, counting down.
AGCATTATCTTGCTTTACAAAAACAGCTTCACCCGGATAATTTTGCTCACAAATCAAGTGCTGAACAGCTAGAAGCGGTGCAAAAATCGGCAGATGTGAACGATGCCTTAAATATCCTTAAAGATCCGATTTTACGAGCAGAAGCGATTATTGAAATTCATACAGGTGAAGCAAAAAATCTCGAAGAAAAAAGTATGCGGGATGTGGATTTCTTAATGCAACAACTGGAATGGCACGAAAAGCTCGAAACCATCGAACACCGTAAAGATGAAACAGAATTAACCGCTTTTTTAAAACAGATCAAAACAGAACAAAAAGCAGTTATTCAACAGCTTGAAACAGAATTAAATTTAGAACAATGGCAAACAGCCAATGCCTTAACCGATAAACTCCGTTACTTCAAAAAATTGATTATTCAGATTGAGAAAGTGGAAGAAAAATTCTTTGATTATTAGTCCTATATTTGTATGGTTTTCGCAAGCGGTCAAATTCTAAGGAAATTTTGCAAATGAAGAGTTTAGAAGAATTATTAGATAAAAATTCAGCTTGGTTAATTTTAAGAGACTGGTTTACCCAAGCAAAAAATCATTACCAGATTTTAGCTAGTTACCCTGAAGATGCAGGTTCGGCGTTAGTCGGAATGCAGCTTTCCACTCGCTCTCTGCTTGGGGCTATGCTTTATGAGACAGGTGGTTTATTAATTGATCACGGTTGGTTACGCATTTTAGGTTCGGGAAATGAAAAATTGCCTCGTGGCTTATTTGATTGGAACTTCGGTAAAACGTTTAAACAATCGGGCGAGCAACCAAGTCACTTGCTGGTAGCAGATGATGCAATCGGCGGTTATTTCGCGATTAACGCTGGTGGAATCGGCTCAGAACTCGGCAAAGTTTATTATTATCACCCAACAGCTAAAAAATGGGAAAACACTCAATTAGGTTATTCAGAATTTCTAGGGTGGGCATTAGCAGGGGATTTGAACCATTTTTACCAAGAGTTACGTTGGGAAAACTGGCAAGCGGATGTAGAAAAATTGCAAGGGCATCAAGTGCTAGAGCTAAACAGCAAAATTGCTGTACCGATTGAACGCCACTACCAAAGCGTATTTGCCCCTGAAAATATGGGATATTCAGTAGCTTAAATATTTACTCTCCCCATAAAAGGAGAGAGCGATAGAATTTAGAGAGATAAAAATATAATGGCATTATTACAAATTTCTGAACCAGGTCAAACCGCTGCACCACATCAACACAGATTAGCAGTGGGAATTGATTTAGGCACAACAAATTCATTGGTTGCAACTGTGCGTAGCGGGCAGGCTCAAGTATTACTTGATGAACAAGAAAGAGCATTAGTGCCGTCAGTAGTGCATTATGCAGAAGCAGAAAAAACGCTTGGGGTTGAAGCGTTTGCCAAAGCAGCTCTTGACCCGAAAAATACGGTTATTTCAGCTAAACGTTTAATTGGGCGTTCTTTGGCAGATGTTCAGCAACGTTATCAAAATTTACCTTATCAATTTGTGGCGAGCGAAAACGGTTTGCCTTTAATTCAAACAGCTCAAGGCAATAAAAGTCCGATTGAAGTTTCGGCAGATATTTTAAGCCACTTGGCACAATTTGCCGAAAAGCGTTTAGGCGGAGAGCTTTCAGGTGTGGTGATTACTGTGCCTGCCTATTTTGATGATGCACAACGCCAAAGCACCAAAGATGCAGCACGCCTTGCAGGTTTAAATGTGTTGCGTTTACTCAATGAACCAACCGCAGCAGCGATTGCTTATGGTTTAGACAGCGGACAAGAAGGTGTGATTGCCGTTTACGATTTAGGTGGCGGTACTTTCGATTTATCTATTTTACGTTTACGCAAAGGTGTATTCGAGGTATTAGCAACAGCTGGAGATACGGCTCTCGGTGGAGATGATTTTGACCATTTATTAGCTGATTGGATTGCTGAGCAAGCCAATTACAAGCCACAAACCGCAAGCGAGCAGCGTGAGTTATTAACCTTAGCCACTCAAACAAAAGTTGCTCTTTCACAAGCGATCGAATTTGAGGTGAAATTTGCAAATTGGGTTGGAACTGTCAGCCGTTCGCAATTTAATGAGCTAATTCAACCGCTTGTAAAACGCTCACTGATGACTTGCCGCCGTGCATTGAAAGATGCTGACGTTGAAGCAGAAGATGTGATTGAAGTGGTAATGGTCGGCGGTTCAACCCGAGTGCCGTTTGTGCGTGAACAAGTGGGCGAATTTTTCGGAAAAACACCATTAACTTCTATCGATCCTGATAAAGTAGTGGCGATTGGTGCAGCTGTGCAGGCGGATATTTTAGTCGGTAACAAGCCTGATTCTGATATGCTATTGCTAGATGTTGTGCCATTATCATTGGGTATTGAAACAATGGGCGGCTTGGTGGAAAAAATTATTCCACGCAACACGACAATTCCTGTTGCCAGAGCCCAAGAATTTACTACAGGTAAAGATGGACAAACCGCAATGACAATCCACGTTTTACAAGGTGAGCGTGAATTAGTCGAAGATTGTCGCTCTCTCGGTAAAATCACTTTGCGTGGCATTCCGGCAATGGCAGCAGGGGTTGCACAGGTTCGGGTAACTTACCAAGTTGATGCAGACGGTTTATTAAACGTGACCGCAATGGAGAAATCGACCAAAGTGCAGGCTTCAATTCAAATCAAACCGTCTTATGGCTTAACCGATGAAGAAGTTACGCAGATGATTAAATCCTCAATGGCAAATGCCAAAGAAGATATGGAAGCCCGCCAGTTAGTTGAACAGCGAGTAGAAGCCGACCGAGTGATCGACAGTGTTGTAACGGCATTGAAAGAAGATGGCTCTGCGGTGTTGAGTGTAGAGGAGTTCCAAGCGATTGAAGCACAATTAGCCCGTTTAATCGAATTAAAAGAAGGTACTGATCGCTTTGCAATTCAACAAGGCATTAAAGATTTAGATTTAGCCACACAAGAATTTGCCGCACGCCGTATGAATTTATCTATTCAAAAAGCGTTAGCAGGTAAAAAAATGGACGATCTTGCATAAGGAGTTTTTATGTCTAACTATGTAAAAACCGAACTTTCAGAACAGTTTAGAACCATTGCGGTGGAATTTGATTTAGAAGATAACCGCATTTTTGAACTGGGTGAGCGAATTAATGCCGAATATGAAGATGCTTATATGAACGGCTATAATTGGGCTGCATTTTTAAGAGCGTATTGAAGTATTTATCGACCAAGCCTATTAGAGTTATTAGAGGAAGATCCTGAAGCAGGGTGTTATTATGTTACTTATCCGCTTTCGGAAAAAAGCAAAGAAAAAGCGAGAGAATTGAAAAATATTATCATCTATTTGGTTGAAAATGAAGACGAAATTTTAAACTTCATTGGCGAACATATAGATAATATTGAATGGGATTAATTAAAGGAAAATTAAGATGCCAAAAATTGTATTTCTTCCACACGAAGAGTTCTGCCCGGAAGGTATGGTTGTTGAAGCTAACGCTGGGGATAATTTATTAGAAGTAGCACACGAAGCAGGCGTTGAAATTCATCACGCTTGCGACTGTTCTTGTGCTTGTACCACTTGCCACGTGGTAATTCGTGAGGGTTTTGATTCGTTAAATGATACTTCAGATCAAGAAGAAGATATGCTGGATAAAGCTTGGGGATTGGAAATGGACAGCCGTTTAAGTTGCCAATGTATTGTTGGTGAAGAAGATTTGGTTGTTGAAATTCCAAAATATAATTTAAATCACGCAAATGAGGCAGCGCACTAATGAAATGGACAGATACCCGAATGATCGCTGAAAATCTGTATGATATGAACCCGGATTTAGACCCGACCACGGTTCGTTTTACAGATATGCATAAATGGATTTGTGAAATGGAAGATTTCGATGATGATCCGGAAGCATCAAATGAACATATTCTTGAAGCGATTTTAACTATCTGGCTAGAAGAGTATGAATAGTAGTAGGAACCTAAAGCAAGTGCTTTAGGTTTTTCTTATTACAAGCGGTTAGAAAAATAAAATTTTTTACATATGACTGTTATAAAGCCGAATACAGTTATGCATTATTTCAATATGAGGATAAATTTATGAGTGAATCTAAACCTTTTCCAATAACTACAGGCTTTTTTGCAATGCCATTAGGGCTGGGGGCGTTAGGCCTTGCCTGGTTAAATGCAACGCCTATCACTCCTTATGCTACAACAATTGGTAATATCATTGCTGGAACGTCAGTCATACTTTGGGTAGCCTTATTAGGCTGTTATGTGTATCGTGTGTTTTTTTGTTTTGAGCAGATTAAAGCAGAATTTATGCACCCAGTGCAATGTTGTTTATTTTCCTTAGTGACAATGACAACCATGATAAGCGGTGATGTATTCTATGTATGGGGTTTTTATTTAGGCGAACTATTGATTTTTTTAGGCGTCATTGTGCATTTAATTTTCTTGGTTTTTATTATTGGTGGATTATGGAAAGGCACACAATTTTTGCCGGAAACGCTACACCCGGTACATTACCTACCGCCAATTGCAGGGAGCTTCACTATGGCAAGTTCATTAAGCTTAATTGGCTACAGTGAAATTGCCTCTTTATTTTTAGGCATTGGCATAATTTCCTGGTTAGTATATGAACCCACTATGTTACAAAGAATTCGGCTTAGTCCGCTTTTTCCGATTGCTAGACCATCTTTAGGAATTGTTCTTGCTCCGGCATTTGTGGGCGCTTCTGCCTATTTTTCTATGGGTGGAGAATTAGACTTGTTGGCAAAAATGTTATGGGGATATGGATTCTTACAATTCTGTTTTATTTTACGAAACCTCAAATGGATAGCTGAAAATGGCTTCTCGATGGGTTTCTGGGCATTTTCATTTGGTTTAGCTGCAATGGCAAGAGGTGCGATTGAATTTTATCAATTTGAACCTTTATCTTTTATTGGGTTAGCCGGCTTCACTATTGCCAATTTCGGCATTGGGTTATTGCTGATCTTTACCCTGAAATTGTGGCTACAACAATCAAGAGCATAGGAACATTATAAATTCACTAAAATAACGCCACCTTTTAAACAATCCATACATTTAACCAACGTTTTTCTAATTGAACTTTGGGAATTGATTTTGAGAAAGTGGCGGATAACCTAATGGTTTATTAGGTCGCTATCTAGCTTGATGCTTCTTACCGCATACACTCTGCGTTTATTCAGCTCTTCCCGAATTGCTTGTTTTTCAAAACCGTCTTGAATAACTTGCTGCACATCAATTTCGATTGCGGCTTGGTAATATTTTTTCGCCAATTCAGGTTGGGGGTAATTCCGCTGTTCAAAACCTAATCGCCCTCTAGCATCTGCTTCACAGGCGAGCAGGAAATCAAAAAAGCGGTTTGGTTTACGCCACACATCTAGGCGGTTAAACAGCTTTATCACCGTTTCAGGGCGAAGTTCCGCCATTTTGTGGCAATGCGTGTGGTATTCGGTCACTAAAAGGGCAAAATCTTTAATGTCAGTTGAGATTTTTAATCGATTGGCTAACTCTCGGGTTGGTTGAATACCTTTGGCTTCGTGTCCGTAGTGATGAGGCAAAATATCAGCAGGCGTTAAGCCTTTGCCTAAGTCATGGCAAAGGGCAGCAAAGAGTAAAGCGGTAGGATTTTCCGCCTTTTTTGCAAGTCGTTTAGCTTGTTCTAATACCATTAAAGTATGTGCGCCTGAATCAATTTCCGGGTGATGTTGAGGCGGTTGTGGCACACCAAAGAGTTTATCAACTTCTGGGAAAAGAACTTTTAATGCTCCAACTTGTCGCAAAACAGTAAAATAAATATGGGGACTTTCTTCTCCAAATGCTTTCTCTGTTTCAAGCCATACTCGTTCAGCAGTGAGGTTTTCTAGCTCACCGCTGTTAGAAAGCTCTCGCATTAGATCTAAGGTTTCAGCTGCAATGGTAAATCCAAAAGTGTAGAAACGAGCAGCAAATCGAGCAACTCGTAATACACGCAGCGGATCCTCACTAAACGCAGGAGAGATATGGCGTAAAACTCGGTTCTCTAAATCTTGAACGCCACCATAGGGGTCGAAAATCTTCCCAGATTCATCTTGTGCAATGGCATTAATGGTTAAATCTCGGCGGATTAAGTCTTGTTCAAGAGTTACATTAGGAGAGAAATCACAAACGAAGCCATTGTAGCCTTTGCCTTGTTTACGTTCTTGGCGAGCTAAAGCGTATTCTTCTTTGGTTTCAGGGTGAAGAAAAACAGGAAAGCCTGCCCCAACTTGTTGAAAACCTTGAGCCAATAATTGCTCGGCAGTTGCTCCCACCACTAAAAAATCTCGATCTTTTACTGGTAAGCCGAGAAGTTGATCTCGAACCGCACCGCCAACTAAATAGATTTCCATTTGTAAAATTCTCTCAAAATATAACCGCTTGTTGTATTTATTTTACGCTCGATCTAGTTCCCCTCTTTTCTAAAGAGGGGAGTTATTTATTAATATAATCAGATAATCTTATTCAGTCTTTTCCTTAAACTCGCACAAATCTTCAATAATGCACGAGCCACAACGAGGCTTGCGGGCAACGCAAGTGTAACGACCGTGTAAAATCAACCAATGATGAACATCTACTTTAAATTCATCAGGAACAACTTTAAGTAACTTTTCTTCAACCTGCACAACATTTTTACCAGGGGCAAAATTTGTACGATTAGATACGCGGAAAATATGGGTATCCACAGCAATGGTAGGGTGTCCAAAAGCAGTATTCATCACCACATTAGCCGTTTTTCTACCCACGCCAGCAAGAGCTTCGAGAGCATCACGATCTTCTGGCACTTCGCCGTTATGTTTTTCAATCAGATCTCGGCAAGTTTTGATAATATTTTCCGCTTTGCTATTAAATAAACCGATCGTTTTAATGTACTCTTTTAAGCCATCTACGCCTAAATCTAAAATTGCCTGTGGTGTATTAGCAACAGGGAATAATTTATCCGTTGCTTTGTTTACCCCTTTGTCTGTTGCTTGTGCAGAAAGAATAACCGCAATCAATAATTCAAATGGATTGCTATAATTCAGTTCCGTTGTCGGCTTTGGGTTTTCATTGCGTAAGCGAGTTAAAATTTCAACACGTTTTGCTTTATTCATTGCTAATTAAAAATTCCTTGTTCGTAGAGCATTTTCGCTACCATAATAAAAGACATCGTTACCAGCATTGGGCGGATTAATTTTTTGCCTTTTGTCATTACCATTTTAGCCCCAAGTGTACCACCGATAAATTGCCCTACCATCATAATTAATCCCACTTTCCAAACTACAGCACCACCAATAGTGAAGAAAATCAGTGAAGCAAAATTTGAGGTAAAATTAATCACTTTGGCGTGTGCAACGGCTTTGGGCAGATTAAAACCCAGTAACAAAATAAAAGCTAATGTAATAAATGACCCTGTTGCAGGTCCGAACATACCATCATAAAAACCGAGAGCAACGGAAGCAGTAAAGGCAAATGTAGTAAAGCTAATTCGCTGTTTGCGATCTTCATCTCCCACGCTTGGGCTGACTAAAAAGTAGATACCAATAATCAAAATTAAAAATGGGAGTAACGTTTTCAAAAATTCCACATCAATATTTTGAACAAAAATAGTACCAGCAGCCGAACCGATAAACGTACACAAAATGAGTAGCCATATTTGTTTTAAATTAACCGCTTTTTGGCGAATAAAGTAAAAAGAAGAGGAGAATGAGCCACCGCAGGCTTGCAGCTTATTTGTACCTAATGCCATTGCAGGCGGTAATCCTGCTGCCATTAGAGCCGGAATAGTAAGCAAACCACCACCGCCTGCAATCGCATCAATAAAACCAGCGACTGTGGCGACTAGGAACAAAATTGCTAAAACATCAATGCCTAATTCCATTGATACACCACCATTTCATCACTATGTACGGCAACAGAACCAAACTCATAGCCGAGTAAAGATTCAATTTCTTTAGATTTTTTACCTTTGATACGGATCAATGCCTCGCTACTATAACGAGCAATGCCTAATGCAATCGCTTTTCCTTCTTGGTTGAAGATTTTAATCACTTCACCTCGTGTAAATTCGCCTTTGATTTGAGCAACGCCTACAGGTAAGAGTGATTTATGTTGAAGCAAGGCTTGCTCTGCTCCTGAATCGACAACGATTTCCCCCACTTGAGGTGCAGCAAAAAGCCAACGCTTTCTGCCTTCCAAGCGGTCAGATTGCACTAAAAATTTACTCCCGGTGTTTTCGCCATTAGCTAAATCCACCAACACATTTGGGCGAGAGCCAGAGGCAATAATAGTTTCCACGCCTGAACGGGTGGCAATATCTGCAGCCGTAATTTTAGTACTCATACCGCCCGTGCCTAATCCGGTTGAACTGCCACCGGCAATTTGGCGGATTTCAGGCGTGATTTTTTCCACCACCGAGAGCAGTTTGGCATCAGGGTTCGAGCGAGGGTCGGCACTGAATAAGCCCTCTTGGTCGGTTAATAAATAGAGCTGATCCGCTTGAGCCAAAATCGCAACTAAAGCCGATAAATTATCGTTATCGCCGACTTTAAATTCTTCGGTGGCAACGGCGTCGTTTTCATTAATCACGGGAATAATTTTTTGAGCAAACAGAGCATCAAGCGTATCACGGGCATTGAGGAAACGTTCACGATCGTCCAGATCGGCTCGGGTTAAGAGCATCTGCCCGATATGGATATTATAAATATCGAATAAATTTTCCCACACTCGAATGAGCTGACTTTGCCCGACCGCTGCTAACATTTGCTTAGAGGCTAAGGTTTTAGGGAGTTCAGGGTGTCCTAAATAGTCCCGACCGGCAGCGGCAGCTCCGGATGTCACCACAATCACACGATGCTGTTGGTGTAATTGAGCGATTTGTTTTACCAGCTCTAACATATAAGGACGGCTTAAACTTTTAGTGCCGTGTGTGAGAGTGCTGGTGCCAAATTTAATGACGATAGTTTTTGACATAATGATTTCACTTATCTTTAGAAATTATGCGAATAAAATTATCATTTTTAAGGTGTAAAATCACGTTTAATTTGATATAAAATTGAACCAAATTGCATAATAGGAGAAAAAATGAAAATTAGCCTGATTGTTGCTCGAACAAAGAATAAGGTTATTGGCAAAGATAACCAAATGCCGTGGCATTTACCTGTGGATTTAGCGTGGTTTCGCCAAAATACGGTTGGCAAACCTGTGATTATGGGGCGAAAAACCTATGAATCTATTGGCAGGCTTTTACCAAAACGTCCGAATATTATTCTTTCCCGTTCAGGTTTTACAGTGGAAGGGGCTTATGCGGCACAATCGCTTGAACAAGCGGTCGAATTAGCAAAAAATTTTGCAAATACAGAGGAAATAATGATTATTGGTGGGGGGGAACTGTTTAAGCAAGCCTTACCACTAGCAGAAAGGCTTTATTTAACCGAGATTCAAGCAGAAATTGAGGGAGATACTTTCTTTGAATTTGATGAACAAAATTGGGCGTTAATAGAAGAGAAGTGGTCAGAAATTGATGAAAATAACCCGTTACGCTGCTGTTTTATGCGTTTAGAACGAAAATCTGCTTAATAACTAAGCGGTTAAAAGCAAAAATGTGAACGCAAACCTTTGCTATTTTTGGAGCTAGATACAAATAAAAAAACAGCCTTTAAAATATCGGCTGTTTATTTTATTTGAGGAGGTTCTAAATGGACTATATTGAAATACTTGGCTATGTGGCGATGATTTTAGTTGCCTGTTCTTTTTTGTTAAAAGATGTGATTAAACTGCGGGTGGTCAATTCGCTGGGTTGTGCCTGTTTCGTTGCTTATGGGTTGCTGATTGGCTCGATTCCTGTTACCGGCTTAAATGCGTTGGTGGTGTGCATTAATTTGTACTATATTTTCAAAGCGAATCAACCGACAACTGCACATTCGTAAATTTTTACCTAAAACAGACCGCTTGTAAGACAGACTTACAAGCGGTTCTTAATTTTAGAGGTTATAAAGAATATCTAATGCATCACTGAGTTTTTTTACAGTGAACACCTGCATATCTTTAATTGCCTTTTTCGGGGCATTGCCGTGAGGAATAATCGCCCGTTTAAAGCCGTGTTTTGCCGCCTCACTAATACGTTCTTGCCCACTAGTAACAGGGCGGATTTCGCCTGCTAATCCTACTTCGCCAAATACCACTAAATCCTGAGGAAGTGGGCGATTTCGGAAACTCGAAATTAAGGCTAAGATCAATGCAAGATCGGCACTGGTTTCTGTTACTTTCACGCCACCTACTACATTCACAAAGACATCTTGATCCGACATTTGCAGCCCACCGTGTCGATGTAAAACCGCCAGTAATAGCGATAAACGGTTATGATCTAACCCCACCGCCACACGACGAGGGTTCGCAAGCATTGAGTGATCAACCAATGCCTGAATTTCAACAAGTAACGGGCGAGTACCTTCCCACAATACCATTACAGAGCTGCCCGGTGTTTGCTCTTCGCTACGGCTTAAGAAAATAGCAGACGGGTTTTTAACTTCTTTTAAGCCAAGTTCCGTCATCGCAAATACGCCTAATTCATTCACCGCACCGAAACGGTTTTTCTGGCTACGCAGGGTTCTAAACCGAGAATCTGATTCGCCTTCAAGCAGTAATGAGGCATCAATAGCGTGTTCCAATACTTTCGGGCCGGCAAGCGTGCCATCTTTAGTGACGTGCCCAACCATAATAATCGCCACTTGGCGGGTTTTGGCGTAGCGGGTAAGGAAAGATGCACATTCACGCACTTGTGAAACACTGCCTGGAGAGGATTGAATATCCGACAAGTGCATCACTTGAATCGAGTCAATCACCATAATCTTCGGTTTTTCTTGGTCTGCAATATTGCAAATATGCTCGACAGAGGTTTCAGACAACATTTTCAGATTTGCCGTTGGTAAGCCTAAACGATTCGATCGCATTGCCACCTGTTGTAATGATTCCTCACCTGTTACGTAAAGAGTAGGGAGATGTTGAGCCAAGCCGCACATCACTTGCAGTAACAATGTACTTTTTCCTGCTCCCGGATGCCCACCAATCAAAATAGCCGAACCTGGCACAACACCACCACCTAGCACACGATCTAGTTCATTAAAACCACTACTAAAGCGAGGCACCTCTTGCAAGCTAATATCGGAAAGAGCCTGAACTTTGCCTGAGGTTTCCCCTGCATAGCCACTAAAGCGGTCAGATTTTGCGGTTTCTTTACTCGAAATTAATCGCACTTCACTAATTGCATTCCAAGCCTTGCATTCTTTGCATTGCCCCATCCAGCGGGCATATTCTGCACCGCAATCATTACAAACATAGGCGGTTTTAGGTGCTTTTGCCATTTTTAATCCTCAATCTTCAAATTTGTGAAATTCTAGCAAAAAACTGTATGAATAAACAGATGGAAATATTATTTTTTCGATCTGCGTCGAAAAATTGAAATTTGCTTATCGCAAGAATTTCAAAAAATTTGCACACTTTCATCGCCAGACTTTTTTGGCTTTTTATTCATAAGGAATTTATATGCAAAAAATTGTACATTTTCGACCGCTTGGTATTCGCCAACTTCATCGGGCATTTACCTTAATTGAATTGATGATCGTAATTGCGATTATTGCCATTTTGGCAACCATTGCCATTCCGTCTTACAACTCCTACACCCAAAAGGCGGCACTTTCTGAGCTGTTAAGAGCCTCGGCTTCATATAAATCAGATGTTGAACTCTGTATTTATAACGGTAACGGACTGGATAATTGTTCTGGAGGCACAAATGGTATTCAAGCCAATAAAGCGAATAGTAATGACACTAAATACCTCAATTCGATTAGCGTAAATAAAGGTGTGATTACCGTTACAGGCAAAGGCTCGCTTAATGGTTACAGTTATACGTTAACACCAAAATTTGAAAACAACACTATTAGTTGGTCATCGAGTTGTAGTGGTAAAGATACCAGCCTCTTCCCGGCTGGATTCTGTAATACAACAGTTACATCAAACGGTTAATTCATCTTGAGGAAATCAAAATGACGTATTCAGTTACTGATTTAACCAGCCAAGAAATGATTGAAATTTCGAGCGAGCAGTGGCAGAAAAATTGCAATGAAAAACAGATTTTATTGCGATATTTGGCTATTCCGCTGAAAGAAACGCAATCACAGTTATGGTTGGCGGTTGATGATATGCAAAATATCAGTGCCTGTGAAATTTTTGCTTTTATCTACCATAAGCAAATTGAGCCTGTTTTGATTTCCTCCGATGAATTGAAGTTTTTGCTCAACGCACTTTCACCAGAGCAGAGTAGTGTGCAGAGTGAAATTTATGAGGAGAATGCAACGTATTCGATAACAAATTCAGAACAAGTGGATAGAAATGATCCGATTATCCAAATTTTAGATAATTTATTTAAATTCTGTTTAAAAAATAACGCCTCAGATATCCATTTAGAGCCACAAAAAGAGAAATTACTCATTCGACTACGAATTGATGGCGTACTGCATATTTATAAAACGCTTCCGCAAAGTTTATCTAGTAGGTTGATTTCTCGCATTAAGTTATTGGCAAAACTTGATATTAGTGAAACTCGCTTGCCGCAAGATGGACAATTTCATTTCAAAACGATTTTAGCGGAAACCTTAGATTTCCGTGTTTCAACTTTGCCAACTCATTTCGGCGAAAAAGTCGTTCTTCGGCTTCAAAAGAATAAACCGACTAATTTGGATTTTTTAGAGTTAGGTTTTAACCCAAGCCAAAAAGCAATATTGCTCAATGCCCTTAATCAGCCACAAGGCTTAATTTTAGTAACAGGGCCAACGGGGAGTGGGAAAAGTATTACCCTTTATAGTGCATTAAGTCATCTCAATAGTAGTGAAAAGCATATTTTAACCGCTGAAGATCCGATTGAAATTGAGATAGAAGGGATAATCCAAACCCAAGTAAATAGAGGGATTAATTTGGATTTCAGCCAACTGTTGAGAACCTTTCTTCGCCAAGATCCAGACATTATTATGCTGGGTGAAATTCGTGATGAAGAGAGTGCGGAAATTGCCCTCAGAGCTGCTCAAACAGGGCATTTAGTGCTTTCCACCTTGCACACCAATGATGCCCCTTCTGCTATAGAGAGATTATTGCAACTTGGAATAAAAGAATACGAGTTACAAAATTCGTTACTGCTGGTAGTGGCTCAACGGTTGTTAAGACGAATTTGCATAAAATGCGGTGGAACTGGCTGTGAGCATTGTTATCAAGGTTACAAAGGTAGAGTTGGGGTGTATCAGCTTTTTAGCCGAACTGCAAAAAATTTTGAAAAAACGACCGCTTGTTTAGATTTTGCAACCCTATATGAAAGTGCAAAAGAAAAATTAGCGGAAGGGAAAACCGATCAGGCTGAAATTTTGAGGGTATTAGGCAATGGCTAAAATCTATGAATTTCATTGGAAAGCGGTGGATCGTTTCCAACAAAAGCGTAAAGGGAGACTATTATCTTCAAGCAGAGAAGAGCTGGAAAATACCTTGCTTGCTAAAGGTTATCAGCAAATTCGTGTCAGCAGAAATTTTGTGTTTTCACAAAATCCGAAAAAAGAGGAAATCAGCCAATTTTTATCTCAGCTTGCTTTGTTAGTGAATTCTGCCGTGCCGTTAAAGCAAGCCCTAGCAATGATTTTGCAAAATTGCCGAAATATTCGTTTATATCAATGGTTAAGTGAGCTTATTCAACTTATTGAAAGTGGTTATGCTTTTTCGCAATCACTAGAATGTCTGAATAAATTTATTGCTAATCAAGAAATTCAGCTGATCAAAATGGGCGAACAGAGCGGAAAGCTTGGTTTGATTTTAACCAACTTGTCGGAAAGCAGAGTTAAGTCTGATAAATTGGCTAAAAAGGTGAAGAAAATTTTGTTTTATCCTGCCATTGTATTATTCATTTCACTTTTTCTGTCTATCGGGCTTTTGGTCTTTATAGTGCCGCAATTTGCCGAGCTTTATGGCACAAAGGAGCAAGCCTTACCGCTAATTACTGAAATTTTATTTTCGCTTTCTCAATGTTTAATTGAGCAGAAGAATCTTTTATTCACTTTATTATTACTAGCGTTCATTTTGTTCTCATTTTTTGCAAAAAGAGGAAATTGGGTGGAGAAATTGAAAATCAGGTTATTGTCTAAGCTCCCTATTTTTCGGCAAATTATAGAGCAAGCTCGTATGGTCTTTTTTAGCCAAAATGTTGCATTAATGCTGAATGCCCATATTCCGTTAGATGTGGCATTAAAATCCTTTTTATCTGAAAAAAGTGATGACCCTATATTACAAAAAGAGATTGAATTTATGCTGAATCTCTTGCAACAAGGCTATAAATTTTCACAAGGTATCAACCCGAATGTGTTTGGCTTAGATATGCCACAAATGGTTGAGATAGGCGAGCAGAGCGGCAACGTTGCCAAAATGTGCGAACACATTAGCGAGATGTATCAACAAAAATTGGATTACCAAATTGATATTCTTTCCCAATTATTAGAACCAATGTTAATGTTATTAATGGGCGTGATTGTCGGCACTATTATTGTTGGGCTTTACTTACCTATTTTCGATATGGGAAGTTTGGTGGAGTAGTTTATGTTGCTGTTACTTTCTGTCTCCCTTTCCCTTTTGTCGGCATTTTGGTTTAAAGCAGAAATTCCGAAATTTGCGACACGGATAAACCAGCAAATTTATCAAGAGGTAAACTCAATTAATCGGCTTGGGTTAAGTGAACGGCAGTTTATTGCTCAATCGGCATTAAAACCCAGGCAAACAAAATGGGCGAACCTCTTTTTTCTGCTTTTTCCACTCATTATGTATTGTCCTGAAAGTCCAATGCTTGGCGGAATTTTTATTCTACTTTGTTTTCTTTCCATATTAGATATTTGCTATTACCTAACAGACACTCGATATATCGGGATTATTTTCCTGCTGGTTTTATGGGAAAGTTTGCATTCTTTCCACAACGAAACTTTACTGTTTACCATACTATTTTGTTTATTTATTGCTCTCTTTTCCGTTCTCATATTTAAAAGAGAAACATTTGGCTCTGGTGATATGCTGCTATTAGTGGTTTTATCTCCCTTATTCGATATAGAAAAAATGCTACTGCTGATATTAATTGCTTGTTTGTTAGGGATTTTTTATTACTTCGTTTACTGGTGGATAAAAAAGCAGAAATTAGAAAAATTGGCATTTATTCCGTTTATTAGTTTGGCGATGACTATTGTTATTATGCTTGAAAGCTAGGGGATTAATTAATAGAATTGATAGCGTTTTATTATGAGGAAGAAAATATGCAGCAGCTAATAACTCTAGATGAATTTCTTTTAATTACCAAAAGGTCGACAAGATAAAATTGATAAAATGTCCGAAGAATTAATCGCTGAGATAGATTTGGAAAGTATTCAATCATAAAAAGAATTAGCCGAAAAATTGGGCGTATTCGATATCGTACATTGAGGATTTTTATGACTTACGTTGTCGGCTTAACAGGCGGAATTGGCAGTGGGAAAACAACGGTTTCAGATCTTTTCGCGGAACTTGGTGTAGACATTATTGATGCGGATATTGTCGCTCGTCAAGTAGTTGAAAAAGGAACGCCGCTGTTCGATAAAATAACGGAGCATTTTGGCGATGATATTCTTAACGCAGAAAAAGAGCTAGATAGAGCGAAGCTACGTCAAATTGTGTTTAATAACGAATCGGAAAAAGATTGGCTGAATAATTTACTTCACCCAGCCATTCGAGAAGAAATGGTAAAAAAATTGCAAGAATCGACCGCTTGTTATGTGATCTGGGTTGTGCCACTACTGATTGAAAATAAATTAACTGAGTTTTGTGATAGAGTGCTAGTGATTGATGTTAGCCCCGAAATTCAGCTAGAACGAGCCACAAGGCGAGATAAAAGCAAAGAAGAAACCATTAAAAATATCATAGCAGCTCAAGTAAGCCGTGAAGAAAGATTAAGTTATGCTGATGATGTAATTGAAAATAACTTGCCGATTGAACAAGGTTTGCAGTTAATTAAAGAACAGGTTCAAGCCTTACATCATAAATATTTAGCATTAGCAAATAAGGAAAAAGAATGTCAGAAACCATCGTAAATTGTCCAACTTGTGAAAAAGAAGTGGTGTGGAGCAAAGAGAGCAAATACCGCCCGTTTTGTAGCGAGCGTTGCCAAATTATTGATTTAGGTGATTGGGCTTCAGAAAAGCACGCTATCGCCAGTGAAGAGGCGGATCTTTTTAGTGAAGATTTAGAGAAGTATTAATCAGGCAAATTGAGCAGAGAAACGCTCAAGTTCTAGCCAAATATCATCGCTAAATTCTTGTTTTACTTTACGCTCTAATTCGGCAAGTTGTTGAATTAGGGCGTAAAGTTTTTTGTAGGTTAAACGTTGTACTACTTGGCTGTAGAATGGTCTGCGGTTTTGCCAGATCTTCAAGCGGTCAAATTCTGCTCGTAAATTACCATTAAAGAGAGCCTGCTCACTTGAGATTGACGTTGGAGAGCGGGTTATTTCAAGCAAAATCATTAGCTCTTTTTGCACAATACGCAATAAAACTACTGCTTGCATTTCTTCATTTTGTAGATGATGTAAAATGCGTTGAGCTCGTCCGATTTTCCCTTCAAAAAGGGCATCAATCCATTGGAATGGGGTAAATTGAGCGGAATGTTCCACCACTTCTTTTACTTTATTAAGGGTAATCTTACCATCATTACATTGAAGTTGTAGGAGCTGTAGGGCTTGCTTTAATGCCAGTAAGTTTCCCTCATAGCTATAGCAGAGTAGTTGGGTTGCCTCTGGCTCAATCTGTAAATTCATCTCTTTAGCTCGATTGCTTAACCATTGCGGAAGCTTACTAATTTCGGGCGTTTGGCAATTAATTTGCACTAATTGCGGCTCAATTTGGCTAAACCAAGCCTGTTTTTCCATTGCCTTGGAAAATTTAGGTAAATGCAAAATAAAGAGTAGATCAGAATGAATTAAGGCACGGAGTTCAGCGAGCTTTTTAAACTGTGCAGCCGTTGGAGATTCTGGGAAATTGAGAATAATAATCTGGCGGGTAAAAAATAACCCCATTTCTTGCGTTGCTTCAAAAAGGGCTTCCCAGTTGGTATCGTTTTTAACTTCTATTTCTTTCTTTTCATCAAAACCATTTGAACGGGCAGATTGAACAATCAAATCTTTGGATTCATTGACCAAGAGTAAATCGTTCCCTGTTAATAGATAAAAGGGCTGTAATCCTTTACTTAAAGAGAGTTGAAGTGTTTCAGGAAAGATTCTTTGCATACTGAACAATGGGCGAATGATTTCGCCCTTATAATGATTATTTTGAAAGCTCTTTTTTCAATGCTGCCATTTTAATGATTAGCTGACGAGATGCCTGCTGATACATATCTTTCATAATCATCTCTTGTTCAGCTGATTTCGCAAGAGCTGCACGAGAGTCATCAAAGAATGTACGGTGAACAGATACTTCTAGCGGAAATTGCCCTTTGTTTGGAATATCGGCAATGGCATCCACGTTTAGCGTTAAGATTTTTTCTGCTTCACGAGCTTGTTTGAATACCGATACCACTTTGCTATCCGTTGAGGTAGACACTAAACGAAGTTTTGATACATTGGCAGAACTTGGTACTAATTTCACATCGTTTAATTGTAGCTCATTGCGTAAAATGCGAGACATTTCACTGTGTTGATCTGCACTTTCAAAGGTTAATGTTCTGAGCGATTCAGATAATACTTCGTTGTTTTTGAAATGCCAACCACAGGCGGAAAGAGCAAAAACAGCAACGAGGGAGAGTTTTTTAATCATAACTAGATTTCCTTGTAGGGACGCACTGCGTGCGTCCGAAATTTCAAAAGTAACGGACGCACGCAGTGCGTCCCTACAATTTATAGCATTAAGCCTTGATCACAAAGCTCAACATTTTAAACGGAATGTAGATTTCTTTGATGATTTCTTGTCCATCTAAGAATTTGGCTACATTCGCATCTGCTTTGGCAATGGCTTTGACTTCATCTTCTGTTGCGGTTGCAGACACAGTGATTTTACCACGCACTTTGCCGTTTACTTGAACAACAACGAGTTTTTCATCTTCCACCATTGCAGCTTCATCTGCTTGTACCCAAGGCGCGAAGTCGATGGTTTGCTCATTGCCTAATGCTTGCCATAATTCAAAACAGATATGTGGTGTGATTGGGTAAAGCATACGCACAACGGCACTTAACGCTTCAGCCATTACCGCTTTATCTTGCTCGCTTTCAAGTGGTGCTTTAGTGAGCTTATTCATTAACTCCATTACAGCAGCAATAGCCGTATTGAATGTTTGGCGACGACCAATATCATCACTTACTTTCGCAATGGTTTTATGAACATCACGGCGGAGCTCTTTTTGTGCTTTGTTTAATGCTGATACATCTAAAGCAGCAGTTGCTGGCGATTTTGCATATTCATACACTAAATTCCACACACGACCTAAGAAGCGTTTAGCCCCTTCCACGCCGGATTCTTGCCATTCAAGGGTCATTTCTGCAGGGGAAGCAAACATCATAAACAAACGAACCGTATCCGCACCGTATTTTTCCACCATTTCTTGTGGGTCGATACCATTGTTTTTCGATTTCGACATTTTCGTCATACCGCTATGAACTAGCTCACGACCTTCAGGATCGGTTGCTTTAGTGATTCTGCCTTTTTCATCACGCTCCAAGGTTACTTGCGTTGGGCTGACCCAAATACGCTCGTTCGTTGGGCTGGTGTAGTAGAACGCATCGGCAAGTACCATACCTTGACAAAGCAGTTTTGTTGCGGGTTCGTCTGAATTTAAAATGCCTGCATCACGCAATAATTTGTGGAAGAAACGGAAATAGAGCAAGTGCATTGTCGCGTGCTCGATACCGCCGATATATTGATCTACGGGTAACCAATAATTTGCCTCGTCAGAATCTAACATTCCATCAAAATATTGTGGGCAAGTGTAGCGTGCGTAGTACCAAGACGACTCCATAAAGGTGTCGAAAGTATCAGTTTCACGCAATGCGGGTTTGCCGTTGTAAGTGGTTTTTGCCCACTGTGGATCGGCTTTGATTGGGCTTTGCACGCCATTCATTACTACATCTTCAGGCAGAATCACCGGTAAATCTTGCAGTGGAACAGTTACTACTTCGCCTTCTTCGGTTGTCATCATCGGAATTGGTGCACCCCAATAACGTTGGCGAGAAACACCCCAGTCACGCAGGCGGAAATTCACTTGGCGTTTGCCCACACCCATCGCCTCTAATTTATCGGCAATCGCATTAAATGCGGCATCAAATTCTAAGCCATCAAATTCAGCAGAGTTAATTAATTTACCGTGTTCGGTATAAGCCGCTTTCGAGAAATCCCACTCTGAGCCATCAAGCGGTTGAATTACTTGATTAATTTGCAAATCATATTTTTGCGCAAATTCAAAATCACGCTCATCGTGTGCAGGCACAGCCATTACTGCACCTGTGCCGTAGTGCATTAATACGAAGTTAGCGACCCAAACTGGCACTTCTTTACCTGTTAATGGGTGGATAGCGAACAAGCCTGTCGCCATCCCTTTTTTCTCCATAGTAGCAAGCTCTGCTTCTGCCACTTTGGTGTTTTTAGCCTCACGAATAAATTCCGCTAATGCAGGATTATTTTCTGCCGCTAATTCGGCTAATGGGTGAGCAGCTGCAACGGCTACATAGCTCACGCCAAAGAAGGTATCTGGGCGAGTGGTGTAAACTGGTAAAGTTGCATTAGAACCTGCAATTTTGAAAGTGATTTCCACACCTTCAGAACGACCAATCCAGTTGCGTTGCATTGTTTTTACTTGATCTGGCCATTGTGGAAGGTTATCTAACTGCGTTAATAGCTCTTCCGCATAATCGGTAATTTTGATAAACCACTGCGGAATTTCACGCTGCTCAACAGGGGTATCACAACGCCAGCAGCAGCCTTCGTGAACTTGCTCGTTTGCAAGCACGGTTTCATCGTTCGGACACCAGTTTACCGTTGAGGTTTTTTTATAAACCAAGCCTTTTTTATAAAGCTCAGTAAAGAACCATTGCTCCCATTTATAATATTCAGGGCGGCAAGTGGTTACTTCACGATCCCAGTCGTAAGAGAAGCCTAGCATTTTAAGCTGACCTTTCATATATTCGATATTTTCGTACGTCCATTTAGCTGGAGCCGTATTATTTTTTACTGCAGCTCCTTCCGCAGGTAAGCCGAAAGCGTCCCAACCCATTGGTTGAAGTACGTTTTTACCGATCATACGCTGATAACGTGAAACCACATCGCCAATGGTATAGTTACGAACGTGCCCCATATGCAATTTACCTGATGGATAAGGCAACATTGAAAGGCAATAATATTTCTCTTTGGTAACGTCTTTAACTGCTTTAAAAACTTTATTTTCTGCCCAATAGTGCTGAACTTTCGGTTCAATTTCACTTGGGTTGTATTGTTGTTGCATAAAATCTAACCTTGCTTTGAATTAGTTAAAAAATTGCTGTGATGATACCGTAAAACAGGGCTTTTTTGAATGGCAAGCGGTCGAATTTGCAAGGTTTTTTGCAGATTTTTGCGATCTACTTCGAAAAATTATTAAATGATAATTAAGAAAATGTAAAATGTCGGTTATCATAGCACAAGGTTTTTTATAAAACGAAGTATTGAACCGACAAGTGAAGTAAATGCTTGGAAGACTATTTTTAGTAATGAATTATAATCTATATTGAACTTGTAGATTTTTTAATTTGGGAGGTTTAATAATTTTTTAGACTATTTATAACTAATAAGTATTTATACATAGTCATTAAAAAGTCTATCTATTGAATATAGAAATATATTTTCAGCTCTATTTTTATAGGACATGATTTCTACAAATATTATTATAATAAGTGAAGGGATTACATAAAGTACGTTCAGTTCATCTTTATAATTATGGTATTTTATAGATAGAATATTAACTAAATCATATAGGCCATAATTTGTTATAATATAAAGTAATACAAATGCAGGCCAAGCAATCCAAGCAATAAATATTTGACATTTGTCTTTGTTACTATTCATCCTTGTTAAGGATAGGATTAAAGAAAGTATGATATTAGAAAAA
Organism: Mannheimia sp. E30BD; assembly: GCF_041807785.1. NCBI lineage: Bacteria > Pseudomonadati > Pseudomonadota > Gammaproteobacteria > Pasteurellales > Pasteurellaceae > Mannheimia > Mannheimia sp. E30BD. Next base: position 69,169 of record NZ_JBGTYX010000004.1, on the reverse strand, counting down.
GTAACATATATCAATATCAGTATTATTGGGTAAATAATATCACTATTACCATTTAATGATGATTTATAAAGATTTATGCTAGTAATGGTCAATGTAATTGAGAATGAAGCAACTATGAATAGGAATAAAATTAAATGGCTATAGTTTTCTTTTCGCATATATATCCTGTAATACTTAAAACCAACCCCACTTCTGAGATTGGTTTTATCTAATTCAAAAGTGATTAAGCCGTAATTACTTCCACGCCACCCATATAAGGTCTTAATACTTCAGGTACAGTAATAGAGCCATCTGCATTTTGGTAGTTTTCAAGTACGGCAACTAAGGTACGCCCTACTGCTAAGCCTGAACCGTTTAGAGTATGAACTAAGCGAGTTTTCTTGTCGCCTTTGGCTTTGCAACGAGCTGCCATACGGCGAGCTTGGAAATCCCACATATTTGAGCAAGATGAGATTTCACGGTAAGTGTTTTGTGCTGGTAACCATACTTCTAAATCGTAAGTTTTAGCTGCACCAAAGCCCATATCGCCAGAGCAGAGTAGCATTTTACGGTACGGTAAACCTAAAAGTTGCAATACTTTTTCTGCGTGTCCTGTTAATTCTTCCAATGCTTCCATTGATTTTTCAGGAGCAACAATTTGTACCATTTCTACTTTTTCAAATTGGTGCATACGGATTAAACCACGAGTATCACGTCCGTAAGAACCTGCTTCTGCACGGAAACACGGCGTATGAGCGGTATAACGCAGTGGTAAGCTGTCTTCATCAATGATTTCATCACGAACTAAGTTAGTAACGGGAACTTCCGCAGTTGGAATTAAACCAAATGGGCGTTGTACTTCGTTTGGATCTTGCCCCATCAATGGTTGGGTGTGGAATAAATCTTCACCAAATTTTGGTAATTGACCTGTACCGTAAAGGGTATCGTGGTTCACTAAAAACGGCACGTTGGTTTCCTTATAGCCGTGTTGTTCGGTGTGAAGATCTAACATAAATTGTGATAATGCACGGTGCAAGCGAGCCAATTTGCCTTTCATCACCACAAAGCGGCTTGCGGTTAATTTTACGCCAGCGGCAAAATCTAAACCATTTAAGGCTTCGCCGAGTGCAACGTGATCTTTCACTTCAAAATCAAATTGGCGAGGCTCACCCCAGCGAGAAACTTCTAAGTTTTCGCTGTCATCTTTACCTAATGGCACTTCGTCTGCAGGTAAGTTTGGCACAGAAAGTAATAAATCACGGATTTCGCTTTGAACTTTATCTAACTCTACTTTTGCAGTGTCTAACTCGCTACCCATTGAATCTACTTCTGCTAATAAGGCAGAAATATCTTCGCCACGAGCTTTTGCTGCCCCGATATTTTTCGAGCGAGCATTACGTTCTGCTTGTAAGGTTTCTGTTTTTACTTGTAGCGTTTTACGTTGCTCTTCAAGGCTTTTTACACGCTCTACATCTAAAATGAAATTACGCTTGATTTTTAGTGTTTCTGCCACTTCTTCTAGGTTAGTACGGAGTAGGTTTTGGTCGATCATTTTATGTTCCTTAGTTTAAATTTGTTTTTCAGGTAGAAAGCAAGCGGTTATTTTTCGTAGAAAATTTACAATGCCTCTTTCCCACAAAGAGGTAGGGTAATTATTTATTTACCCACGATTCGCATTTTTCATAATGCGTTGTTTCGCGACTTGCCATTCACGGTCTTTAATATCTTCACGCTTATCGTGCAGTTTTTTACCTTTCGCTAGGCCGATTTTTACTTTCGCCCACGCATTTTTCCAATACATCGAGGTTGCAACAATAGTGTAACCTTCACGATTGACCTTGCCGAAAAGGGAATCTAATTCACGTTTATTTAGCAAAAGTTTGCGAGTACGGGTAGGGTCGCTCACAATATGAGTCGATGCCATATTCAGCGGGGTAATCATCGCCCCAAATAAAAAGGCTTCGCCGTTGCGGAAGATAACATAACTGTCGCTGATATTGCCTTTTCCTGCTCGAAGTGCTTTTACTTCCCAGCCTTGTAGCTCAATACCAGCTTCAATTTCATCTTCAATAAAGTATTCGTGTCGGGCACGTTTATTCAATGCAATCGTATTTGATGCAGCTTTTGGTTTTTTTGCCATAATTTGTATTCATTAATAAAGTTAAACGGAATTTTACTTGAAACGAGCTTGTTAGTGAATGATAAATGCAGCAAGCGGTCGAATTTTAGTAAAATTTTGCAATATTCAAGATAGTTGTAATTGTACTGTTTTGCCTGTTTTAGCAACAAAAGTAACTAATGTATCTAATGTGAATTTTTCTAACTTTCCGTTTACCATATCTGATATACGAGGGCGACTAACACCTAAAATAGAGGCAGCCTCAGATTGTTTCAGCTTATTTTCATCAATCCAATTACTCATTTCATTCATCAACATTAGCTTAGTTTCAATAAGTTGCTGACTTGCGGACTTTAATTTTTGGGCTTCATCAGAAGAAAAACCAAGATCTTCAAAAATATTATTGTCAGCTTCTGTTGTATGGCGAATTTTGGTATCAATATTATTCATTTTCTAACTCCTTTATTGCTGTATAGCGAGCTTTAATAATAGCAATATCTTTTGGGGCAGTTTTCTGTGTTTTCTTTTGAAAAGCGTGTAAGCAATAAACCGCATTTTTGAATTTAGCTAAGTAAACTAGGCGAAATGCCCCAGATGTATCTTTTACACGAATTTCCATTACGCCAGAACCTAAATTTGACATCGCTTTGAAATCTCGAGGTAATAAACCTTGCTGAACTAAATCAAGGTCAAAGCCAAGCTCCCTTTTAATGTTATCGGGAAATTCACGAATATCATCTAGGGTTGAACCAACCCAACGAATAGGTTTTCGTTTAGAAATAAGGGTATTCATAATGTATAAAATTTTATACCGTTAATAAAAATATGCAATAGAAAATTTTACTCAAACCTATCCGCTAATAAAAACTGCAACACCGAATCCATTCTTAAATGAGGGATTGGTTGGTCATAGTCAATCTGCTTTGGCTCGAATTGGTCGAACTCAAAACGGTTAAATTGCCAATAGTTTTTATCAGGCAAACGGCTTGGCACCGTGCCGGGGTAGAGCGTAACTTGTTTTTTATCGCTTGAGCGAATGCCACGAATGGCTCTGATGCTTTTATCATTTTGGGTAACTTTGACCGCATCCGTTGCTTGAATAGCAGAAATGGCTAAATAGCCTGTTTCAATGCCATCAAATTCAGCGTGTCTACCACCTTCTTGCACAAGTTGTCGCATTAGACTTTCTAAATTGGGTATTTGATCGCTGGTGATATGATCTGCCTTTGTCGCAATAAACAAGAGCTTGTCGATATTTGAGGAAAATAGGCGACTAAACAGCGAGCGGTTACCATAATGGAAATGTTTAAACAGTTGCTGTAGCCCTAATTTCATTTCCATAAATTCGTTGTAGCCATAATTTAACGGCGTGAGGCAGTCTGCCAGAATCACTTGGCGGTCAAATTGCGAGAAGTAATCTTCATAAAACGGCTTGACGATTTTTTTCTGGTAATGCTCATAGCGTTTTTTGAGGGTATGGAAAACGCTATTTTTATCGCTTTGCTCTAATTTTTCCCAATCGGCTTCGTTTAAATCTAATAATGGGAAGAATTGGAAAACAGGTGCACCTTTCGCATTTTCCGTTGACAATACAAATCTACCCGGCTGAATATATTGCATTCCCTGTGCTTTACAGGCAAGCAAATAATCGGTGTATTGCAGGCTTAACTCCGCCAATACGTTTTCATCAGTTTTTGCAAAAAGATCGATTTCTTTGACCGCTTGCAGCCAAGACTGAGCCAGTTCTGCACGTTCATCTTTATGCACCGCTTGTTGGGTTTGCGACCACTCTTTATAGGAAAGAGAAAGTAGCGGTAAGTCCAACAACCATTCGCCAGGATAATCAAAAATATCCAGATACAGCGTGCTGGTTTCTTTAATATGGCGAAGCAACGAGTGTTGGCGTTGGTAACGAATGGCAAGGCGAATTTCGCTAATGCCTGTGGTGGAATTTGGCCAGCGAGGAGGCGTTGCTTCAAAACATTGGCGGTTTTTATCATATTCAAAGCGAGGAATGGTTAAATCCCCCTGTTCCACTCGTTTAACAGACAGAATTTGCCCGTTGCGAGCGGGAGCAAATAAATTAAGATGAGTATTGTCTGCTTTATTGATATGTAAAAGTTGATCAACAAGGCTCGTGATAAACGCCGTTTTACCACTACGACTTAAGCCTGTAACGGCAAGGCGTAAGTGATTATCTAGCCCACGCTGAACAAAGTTATTGAGTTTATGATGAATTTTAGAAAACATTTTGCAAAATTTATTGATAAAATAACCGCTTGATTATACAACGTTGCAGAGTAGTGTGAAATGGAAAACAAAAAACAGGCAGAAATTGAGCTGAAAATAATGCTCGAACCGCATAATATTGCACCAATTGAAAATTGGCTAAATAGCGTGAAAGAATTTGAATTGCTTGAGCAGAAATCTCAAATGCTAGGCAATCGTTATTATGATACGCCAGAGCAGTTTTTTGCTTCAAAGCAAATGGGGTTACGGGTTCGTTCACAAAATCATCAATTTGAGATCACGCTTAAAACTAAAGGCGAGATCGTAGGCGGATTGCATATTCGCCCTGAATATAATTTAGCATTATCAACTAATCAGCCCGATTTTCTCGCCTTAGCCCAAAAATATCATCTGCCTTTTGAAAATGCGGAGCAGATTGCTAATCGCCTACAAACGATTTTTAGCACAGATTTCACTCGCCAAATCTGGTTATTTAAGGTAGGAGAGTCTGAAATTGAAGTGGCGTTAGATCAGGGCTTAATCAAAAATCAATATGGCGAAGAGGCAATTTCCGAGTTGGAATTTGAAATTAAACAGGGTAATTTAACTGATTTGTTCCGCTTAGTGGAAGCAATGCCAAAAACTGATGGAATGTGGTTAAGTGGTTTGAGTAAAGCTCAACGTGGTTATTTGATTGGACAAGCGGTTAAATTTGAACAAAAAATTGCAAATACGATGCAGCAAGAAAATAGTTATCAACTTGAGCAAAAATTGGCTGATTTTATTCGTGTAGGAAATGAAAATAAAGCGGTGTTAGCACGGTTTAATCAATGCACAAATCAGCAGTTAGAAACTTGGGAAGAAGCGAAAACGCTTGCGAAAAACCGAGATTATTTAATGTTAAATTTAGAAACATTGAAAATATTATAGTAAAAAACCACAGAATAATTTCTTTGGTTTTCGTTTATTTTACAATTTCAAATTCTAACCCTTTGAATACTTGGTCGTTGATTTGGATTTCCATTTTATATTTACCGATAGGATCGGTCTTATCGAATGTCCAGCAGCGTCCCAAATATTTTTCGGTATTGCTACTGGTAATTTCGGTAATAATCAGATGCTCTTTTTTATCTTTTGATGATTCTATTGTAGAATTTTCGGAAGTCAGATTTATAGCATCCGGTGCATAAAAAGCCTCTGCAATAGTAACCTTATTGGGGATCAGAAGGTTATAGCTACGCCAACAAAGTTGGTTTTGCTTTTTGCTGATCGAAAGAGTATTGCCGGCAATCGGCTTAGGCGTTTTCTTGCTGATATCGACAACCTGTAATGAAACCATAGGTTTATCTTTAGATGGTAATGCTTGCTTAGCCGGTTTATCTACTGCGGAAAAACTATACTGTGTGGATATAATTAGTGTTAATGCAACCCATAATTTATTCATTTTTTATTTTCTCCGATATTTGATGTTTTTCTCGCAACTGATTGGCAATAATTTGAATGGCCTCTCCAGCACTTATGCCTTCAGCCATCAATTTTTGAATTTCTTCTACTGCCGCTTGTTGCTGTTCGTGGGTAAGTGATAAAAGTGAATTATCCATATAATTGTCCTGTTAGTCTAACGGAATTGGGTAAAGTTCCAGTCAAAAAATGTAAAGAGTGTTTGCCACTGTTCATCAAGCGGTGCGATTATCTCAATTTTTTGCAAATTTTTTGGGTGTTGAAATTGCAACTTATAGGCGTGCAACATTAAACGGCTCACACCTGATTTTTCATTTAACGCTCTGTTTTGATGTAAATCGCCATATTTGCTATCGCCCATAATCGGATGGAAAAGATGTTTTAGATGGCGGCGGAGCTGATGCTTTCTTCCTGTTTTGGGATTTAATTCAACTAAGCTATAACGAGCGGTTGAATGTTTACCCACAGGGTAGGGAATTTCAACCGTTGCTAAACCTTTATAATCGGTAATAGCCTCTTGAGCCTCTTTTTCTTGCGAAAATTTATCGGCAATTTTATCTAAAATCACTTTGAGTGGGTAATCGATTCGATCTTCTCCCTGCAAATACCCTCGTACAACCGCTAAATAGGTTTTCTGCACCTGATGTTGTTCAAACTGTTCGCACATCAGTCGGGCTGTATCACTATTTAATGCGAAAAGTAAAACGCCCGAAGTGGGGCGGTCAAGCCGATGAATCGGGAAAATGTGTTGCCCGATTTGGTCTCTCAAAGTTTGCATTGCAAACACCGTTTCGTGTTTATCTAACCAAGAACGATGTACTAACATTCCGGCAGGTTTGTTGATGGCGATAAGTAAGTCGTCTTGGTATAAAATATCTAAGGTCATAATACGGTTAAGTATAAGTGTAATTTATCAAATCTCCCCCCAGCCCCTCTTTTCTAAAGAGGGGAGCTAGATCTCCATAATAAATGAATTCATCTTACTAAACGGGCTCTTAAATAACCAGATACACTCAAGATTTTCTCAGAATGATCCCCCCTCTTTAGCAAAGAGGGGAGGGGGAGATTTGTCAGAATAATAAAAGAACTGAGAGTTAAATTAATCTTTCAACAATTTTTCTAAGTCTAATAGTGGTTCACAAATCGTTTGTAAATAACCTTCGTTTTTCAATGCCTCTTCTAAATAAGGCGTAATCGCAAAATTGCGAGGTAAATTTGTATTAGCGTCTAAAATAGCTCGCATTCTTGGAATGAAAATCCATTGCAGCCATTGTGTTGGTGTAAGTGTTTCGACACAAAATGGTTGATCATTAGCTAGTGCCTCGTGGCTTGGTGCGGTGGCTTCCCAAAGTTGATTAACTCTAAGGGCGATTTCTAAATTAGATAAATACTGTATAACTTGTGATTTCATTTCAGTTTCGCTTGTGAAATTGGTCTTTTTCAGGTAAAAATAAGGGCAGATTTTACCACTCAAATTTATTTCGCTCTAGGGATTTATATGCAAAAGACAGATTCAACTCATCAGCCAACCATTTTACAAAAAATCGTACAAGATAAAGCCATTTGGGTGGAAGAAAAACAGCAAGATTTCCCATTGAGCGAGTTTCAGCACAAAATCGTAAAAAGCGATCGGGATTTTTACGCCTCGTTGGCAAAGGGTACGCACCAAGAGCCTGCTTATATTTTGGAATGCAAAAAAGCCTCGCCATCAAAAGGGTTAATTCGAGCAGAGTTCGATTTAGATAGCATTGCATCAATCTATAAAAATTATGCAAGTGTGATTTCCGTTTTGACTGATGAGCAATATTTTCAGGGAGATTTTCGCTATATCGACCAAGTCAAACAGCAAACAACACAGCCGATTTTGTGTAAAGATTTTATGATTTCGCCTTATCAAGTGTACCTCGCCCGTTTTTATAATGCGGATGCGATTTTACTGATGTTATCGGTGGTTGATGATGAAACCTATCGTGAGCTCTCGAGCTTAGCCCACGAGCTAGGAATGGGGGTTTTGACTGAAACCAGCACTGAATCTGAGTTTGAGCGTGCATTAGCTTTAGGGGCGAAAGTGATTGGCGTAAATAACCGTGATTTGCACACGCTTACCATTGATATGAACCGTATAGTGCGTTTGGTGGAAAAATACCAAGAGAGAATTCCTGCTGATGTGTGTTTAATTTCAGAGTCGGGCATTAACGATCACAATCAAGTCAAACGCATTAAGCCTTATGTTCACGCCTTTTTAATCGGCAGTAGTTTAATGGGCAGCTCGGATCTGAACAATGCGGTGCGTGCAGTTATGTTCGGCGAAAATAAAGTGTGCGGTTTAACCCGTGTGCAAGATGTTAAAGCAGTTTATGATCAAGGTGCATTGTATGGTGGTTTAATTTTTGCAGAAGGCTCGCCACGCCAGCTTTCACTTCGCCAAGCTCAAGAATTGGTCGTGAATGCACCGCTTCGTTATGTTGGTGTTTTCCAAGATCAAGCGGTCGAATTTGTCGAAAAAATTGCAAAACAGCTTGAACTGTTTGCGGTGCAATTACACGGCTCTGAAGATGATAAATACATTGAGGAGTTGGCTGAAAAACTGGGCGATCAAACTCAAATTTGGAAAGCATTATCCATTGATGTTGATGCCGAAAGCCTAGAGTTTTCCGATAATCCACAAATTGCTCGTTATATATTAGACAGTAAAGTGGCAAATCAGCAAGGTGGCACAGGTAAAGCCTTTAATTGGGAGTTAATTCCAGAAGCGTTGAAGCAGAAAGCCTTGTTAGCTGGCGGTATTAATGTAGAGAACATTGAAGCCGCTTTGGCTCAAGGATGCTTAGGGGTAGATTTAAACTCAGGCGTTGAAAGTGCCAAAGGTGTAAAAGATTTTGCAAAATTAACCGCTTGTTATACGAAAATTATTCACGCATAGCGACACAGCGAATTAAAGTGTGTTAGAATAAAACCGATATTTTAACAATAACTAACAATGAGGGTTTATATTATGGGTACTTTTGGATATTCAATGCTAACAGTAGCTTTCGCACTTGGTATGATCGTATTTTTAGCCTACAATATTTTCTAATATTTATTCACTATTAAGACACGGAAAATCGCTTGGTTTTCCGTGTTTTGTTTTGAGGGATATGATGTCTAAACTCACTTTTGCCTCACTTTCATTTAATTCAGCAAATACCCCTGTTTCTGAACAATTTGATGATATTTATTTTTCTACTCAAGATGGGCTAGCCGAAAGCTATTATGTTTTCCAAGAAAGTAATCAACTTTGGGAAAAATGGCAATCGCATTCAAAAGAGGCGTTTGTGATTGCGGAAACAGGCTTTGGCACAGGGTTAAATTTTTTAGCCGTTGCGGATAAATTCCAACAATTTCAAATAGAATTTCCACGAAGTAAACTTAAACGACTTTATTTTATTTCGTTTGAGAAATTCCCGCTCACTTCAAACCAGTTAAGCGAAGTTCATCAACATTGTCCACAATTTGCAACATTATTTGAAAATTTGACCGCTTGTTGGCAGCCACGCCAGACGGGGTGTCAGCGTTACCATTTTGACAATATCTATTTAGATCTATGGTTTGGTGATATTGCTGAGAATTTGCCCCAGCTAGGCGATCTTTATAATGGAATAGTTGATGCGTGGTTTTTAGATGGTTTCTCGCCCGATAAAAACCCTGAAATGTGGAACGAGCATTTATATCAACAGATGTTTCGTTTAAGTGCAAATGGCGGTAGCTTTGCGACTTTTACGGCCTCCAGTAATGTGAGAAGAGGCTTGCAAGCCGCAGGTTTTGAGGTAAAAAAACGCAAAGGTTTTGGTAAAAAACGGGAAATGCTATGGGGAGAGAAGCCGCTCGAAAGCACTATTCAACCGCCTAATTATCCTTATTTTTATGCCAAAAATGAAAATGTAGACGATATTGCGATTATCGGCGGCGGTGTGGCGAGCTTATTTGTGGCGTTATCGCTGTTAGAGAAAGGTAAAAAAGTCACGCTTTATTGTAAAGATGAAAAACTCGCAATGAATGCTTCTGGCAATTTGCAAGGGGCGATTTATCCGCAATTAAGCGATGACGATGAGCGAAATGTACGGTTTTATATCCACAGTTTTGATTATGCGTTGCAGCGATTATCACAACTTAAAGCGGAAATTGAATTTGAGCATAACCTCAATGGTGTGGCACTTTACGCTTATAACGATAAAACAGCGAAAAAACTTGTGAAGATGGCTGAGCAGACCGATGACGAAATGCTATTTAAATTATGTTCTGCTGAGGAGTTAAGCGAGAAATTAGGCTTAACTGTGCCAAAGGGGGGAGCATTTATTCCGCAAGGTGGTTGGCTTTCGCCAGTCGAATTAGTGAGAAATGGTTTTTCTTGGCTTGAGTCGAAAGGATTGAAGATTGTGCGTAGCCATAAAGTAGAGAATTTAACTTTTTCTAATGATATGTGGCAATGGAAGACCAATGGCGAAACTTTTCAGCACCAAGCGGTTGTACTGGCAAATGGGCATACGTTGAATGAATTTAGCCAAGCGAATGGCATTCCGCTTTATCCTGTACGAGGGCAAGTAAGCCAAATTCCAACAAGCTCGCAGTTACAAAAACTAAATTGTGTGGTTTGTTATGATGGCTATTTAACACCTGTTTCAAAAGCAGATACGCATTGTATTGGGGCAAGCCATATTCGAGATAATGCGGAAACTGATTTTAGTGAAGCAGAACATTTAGAGAATATTGCAAAACTTCAGCAAAATTTGACCGCTTGTAAATGGACAGATGGAATTGATTTATCCCAAAACCGAGCGAAAGTGGGCATTCGAGCTGCATTTCGAGATAGAGTGCCGATGGTTGGGGTTATTCATCACTTTGAAAAGCAAAAAGAGCAGTACGCTAATTTGTATAATCAACTAAGGCGAAAACAAGCGGTCGAAAATGCGGAAATTTTTGCAAATTTATATATGGTAAATGGTTTGGCCTCTCGTGGTTTAACCACCGGCCCATTATTGGGGGAATTGTTGGCAAGTTTGATTGCAAATGAGCCTGTGCCGATAAGTGAGGATATTTGGCATAATTTAAGCCCAAATCGTACTTGGTTAAGAAAACAGTTGAAAGGTTCTAAAGTTGAATAAGAATAAGCCCCGAAATTGGAATTTCGGGGTTTATTTTTTATTAGCGAATAATACCGCGTGTAGAACGTTTGAAGAACTGTTTGAAAATCGCAATAGCAGGCTCTGTTGCTGCAAGTTGATCAATTTCAACAAGACATTCTTCTAATGTTTTGCCGCTTGAGTAGATTAGTTTATAGACTTTGCGGATTGCGTGTAATGTTGCTTTATCAAAGCCACGGCGTTTTAAGCCCTCAAGGTTGATACCAAACGGACGAGCGTGGTTACCTTGTGCCATTACATAAGGTGGAACGTCTTGGCTAACCATTGAACCACCGCCTAGCATAACGTGTGAACCAACCACAACGAATTGGTGGATAGCCGACATACCGCCTACGATAACGAAATCATCTAATGTAACGTGTCCAGCGAGAGTACCGTTGTTGGCAATAATACAACGATTACCGATAGAGCAGTCGTGTGCGATGTGGGTATTGATCATAAATAAATTATCATCATCAATTTTGGTTACGCCACCACCTTGCACTGTACCACGATGGATAGTAACACTTTCACGAATACGGTTGCGATTGCCAATAATTACTTTGGTTGGTTCGCCTTGATATTTTAAATCTTGGTTAATTTCACCAATACTGGCAAATTGGAAAATTTGGTTATCCTCGCCAATTTCGGTTACACCGTTAATTACAACGTGAGAATGGATTTTTGTTCTCGCTCCGATTTTGACGTCTTTACCGATAACAGAATATGGACCAATTTCAACGTGTGCACCAATCTGTGCGCCATCTTCAATAATAGCAAGCGGGCTGATTTTAGCTGTTGAGTCAATGAGACGCATAGTTAGCTCCTTTTTAAGCGAGTTAAATTATTTACGACGGGCACACATTAAGTCTGCTTCGCAAACTAATTTTCCATCAACGTAGGCTTTACCCGTAAATTTAGTGATACCACGAACTTCTTTTAAAAATTCCACTTCAAGTTGAAGTTGATCGCCCGGCACTACAGGGCGTTTAAAGCGGGCATTATCAATCGCAGCAAAGTAGTAGAGTTCGTCATCACTTAACTTACCATAAGTTGCAACTGCAAGAACACCTGTTGCTTGGGCCATTGCTTCAAGAATTAATACTCCCGGGAAGATAGGTGCGCCAGGGAAGTGGCCGGTAAAACAAGGCTCATTGAAGGTTACATTTTTAATTGCTTTTAACCATTTTCCTTCCTCATAATCGGTTACACGATCAACTAACAGGAAAGGGTAGCGATGAGGTAACATATCCATAATTTCGGTTACTTCAATAATTTTAGGTTCACGATTTTCAGTTGTAATTTCTGTCACTTTAAGACCTCTAAATAAAAAATTAATCGTTAAAACGTTTTTCGAGTGATTTTAAACGCTTATTCATTGCATCAATATTCATTACCAATGCGGCTGTTTTTCGCCATTCTTTATTGGTTTGTAGAGGAATACCTGATGAGTAAATCCCTTTTTCTGTGATAGGTCGCATCACCATTCCCATACCGGTAATAATTGCACCATCACAGATTTCCATATGACCATTAATAACACTTGCCCCACCAATTTGGCAGAAACGACCTACTTTTAAACTACCCGCCATAATTACGCCACCGGCAACGGCAGTACCAAAGCCAATATGAACATTATGGGCGATTTGGCATAGGTTATCAATAATCACATTATCTTCAATAATAGTTGGATCTAATGCGCCACGATCAATACAAGTGCAAGAGCCAATTTCTACACGATTACCAATAATCACACCGCCTGTTTGCGGAATTTTAATCCATTGCCCTTTATCATTAGCATAGCCGAAACCATCACTACCAATCACCGCAGAAGATTGAATTAAGCAATCAGAACCGATTTGTACATTATGATACACCGAAACATTCGCCCAAAGCTGAGTTCTGGCCCCGATTTTACTGTTTTTTCCAACAAAACAGCCTGCTCCAATGATTGCATCATCGCCTAGTTCTACACCGCTTTCAATAACGGCATTTGCCCCAACAGAGACATTTTTACCCAATTTTGCGTCAGTTGAAATAACAGCACTTGGGTGAATATTTGACGCTGCTTTAGGGGTGGAATCCATATATTGTGCAAGCCTAGCATAGGCAACATAAGGATTCTCTACAATAATTAAATTTTGGTCTTCAAGGCAAAATTCTACATCTGCAGGACTAACAATAATTGCCCCTGCATTGCAAACAGTTAAATTTTCACGATATTTTGCATTTGAAATAAAGGTAATTTGCGAGCTATTGGCTTTGTCTAAAGCGGCAATGCTTTGAATAGCCAAATCGGCGTTACCCCTAAGAGTACCGCCGATATGCTCCGCTAACTCAATTAAACGGAAATTTGCCATTATTTTTTCGCTTCTTCTGGTTTAGTTTCTTCAGCCTTTGCCTCTGCTGCTTTTTCAGTAGCAGGTTGAGCTTCCGCCGGTTTCTCTATTTTGATGTCAGGGTGTTTTTTCACAATAGCTTCCAGTACTGCTTCAGTAATATCTTTACTTTCATCTTCTGCATAAAGTGCAACTTGTGGTTGAAGAACTAGCGTATAACCTTTCGATTTTGCAATTTCTTTAATTGTTGCATTTACTTCATCAATAGCCTGTTTTTGTGCTTCTTGTGGATTAATGCCACCATTTTCTTTATTCGCTTGTTCAATTTTCTTTTGGAATTCATCAGCACGTTTTTGGAAGGCCTCTGCTTTTTTCGCAAAATCTGCTTCACGCTTTTGAATTGCATCTACTTTCTTCTGGAAAGCATCTGCTTCTTTTTGAATTGCGTTTTGACGAGCTTGAATATCTTTTGAACGCAGACGTGGTGCTTCTTTTTCTAATGCAGCTACTTTCTTTTTAATAGAGGCTTCTACTGTTTTTTGTTCATTTTGTAACTTTTGAGCATCAGCATTAATTTTATTGCGTTCTGCTGTTAATGCTTTATTTTCCTCAGCTAATTTTTTATCTTCCTCTGCAAATTTTTCTTGGCTTTCTTTTACAAATTTATCGAATTTTGCAGTAGCATCTAATAAAACGGGGTGATTTTGTAATACGTAAGTTGGATCAACGAATCCGATAGTATCTGCAGCGCTTACCATACCTGTTGCAGTTGCTAAAGCTACAGTCAAACCTGCCATTTTGAATAATTTTTGCATTTTGTTTCCTTATCATTAACTAAATTTAAGTGCGGTTAATTTGTAAATTTTTGAGAAAAATTAACCGCTTGTACCTTAGGTTAAATATTAGAATGAGCTACCAATATTAAATTGGAATTGCTCAATTTCATCATTGTCATACGTACGAATTGGTTTTGCATAAGAGAATGACAATGGACCAATTGGTGACATCCATTGGAATGCAACTCCTGCGGAAGCACGGAAACGTTTGAAATCACCATAATTAGGTAAGTTTGAATACTCATTTTGTTTCCATTTAGTATTCCAGGCAGTAGCAGCATCAACAAATATAGAGGTCCTTACATTGTGTTGATATTTTTCACTCACAAAAGGCGTTGGTGTAATTAATTCTAAACTTGCAGCGGCTAAAGCGTTACCACCGATAATATCATTATTTACATTATTAAACTTGCCTGATGCAGCATTATAGTAAATAGCTTGAGGGCCTACTGCACCGTAAGAGAAGCCTCTTAATGTACCAATACCACCAGCGGTGTAGAGTTGGTAGAATGGCACTTCTTTTCCACCAAAACCGTTGGTATAAGCAACACTTGCTTTCGTAGAAATTACCCATTTATGTTCACGGTTTAATGGGAAATAGTTTCTAAAGTCTGCACTTACACGGTAATATTTGTTATCAGAACCTGGAATAGTGATTTTACCGCCGATATTCGCCGTTGTTCCCTCTGTTGGGAAATAACCTCTATTTAAACTGTTATAGTTCCAGCCAAGTGAGAAATCAAAATCGTCTGCTTTGATTTTGTCATAGTAGCTTGAGTTCGGATCAAACTCAAAGTTCATTGATTTCACATATTTCTCACGGGTATATTCACGAGAAGCATTTTTGATTTTATCGTGCGTATAGCCTAAACCTAAGTAATATGAGTTGTTTTCGTTCACTGGGAAGCCAAGCGTACCGTTAATACCATAGGTTTGGCGTTTGTATGAGGCTACATTATCATTTTTTGAGTTGTCGTAATCTTCATAGAATACATTACCACCCAAACTTACACCATCTTTAGTGAAGTATGGCTCGGTATAGCCTAAGTTGATACTTGTACCATAATCGTTACGGTTACCGTTTAAGCTAATAGTAGAACCCATACCTAAGAAGTTATCTTGTTTAATACCTGCTTGGTAGCTGATACCACTTTCCGTACCGTAACCGATACCAAAGTTGATGCTACCTGTATTGCGCTCTTTAATTTTATACACTACATCAACTTGGTCTGCCTTGTTTTCCACATTTAGCATTGACATATCAACGCTTTCATAGAAACCGGTTCTTTCTAAACGAGTTTTACCTAATGCCACTTTATTGGTTGATAACCACGCACCTTCTTGCTGACGCATTTCACGGCGTAGAGTAGAGTCTGCGGTTACATCATTGCCTTCAAAGCGAATTCGGTGTACATATAGACGGCGACCAGCATCAACCACAAAACTGATTTTGACTGTTTTGTCATCTTCATTAAATTGCGGATACAGATCGACTTTAGCCGAGCCATAACCAGCATCGCCTAGAATATTTTTAATGTCTTCCTCAATTTTAACTAAATCAGATTTACGGAAAGTTTGACCTGCTTTGAAATCTTTTAATAATGGATTTAATTTATCGTCCATATGAGCGGTATTACCGATAATACGCATTTCACTAATATTATATTGTGAACCTTCGTTTAATTTGTATGTGAGGTTTACTTCAGTTTTATCGTCATTGAACTGAACATCAGCATCTTCAATCGCAAATTTGGCATAACCACGATTTAAATAGAAATCTCTTAATGTTTCTAAATCTTTTTGGTAAGCGGTTTGTTCAAATTTGCTACTCTCAAAAATATTCCACCACGCAACATCAGGTTGAATATCTAAGTTTTCTAATAATTTCTTATCAGAAAATGCATTATTGCCTTCAAATTTCACACTTTTTGCTCGGGTAACATCGCCTTCATCAATGACTAATTTAATATTTACACCACCTTCAGCATTATTAGTTACTACAGTGTCAATTTTAGCTAAGTAACGACCTGTAGAGTGGTAATGCTCAACAAGGCTCTCTTTGAATGCTTCTAATTTTTCTGCATTGAAAATCTCGCCTTGAGCAATTAAGTTTGCCTTTAAATTTTGTTCTAAAGCATCTTTTGGAATAGCTTTATTACCCTCAATATCGACCTTACCGATAATTGGTTTTTCTGCTACTTTAATAACAAGGGTATGGCCTTCTCGTGTTGCTCGTACATCTGCAAAACGTTGCTGACTGAATAAATGGCGTACCACATTGGAAACATCGGTATCTGTTGCGGTTTGACCGACTTTAACAGGGATAGACGAAATAATAGCTGCACCTGTTGTTGGTTGTACGCCTTCAACACGAATATCTTTAACTACGAAAGGTGCAGCAACTACACCATTAGCAATTAAAAGAGAAGAAAGTAATAATCTTTTCATTGAAATTATCCTATAAATCTTTTGCAAGATGATTGCAAAAATGTTTGAAAAATAAACCGCTTGTTAAAAATGAATAATGTCATTTATAAAAGCAAAAAACATTAATCCCAGCACAAATATAATGCCGATTTGTTGAAATAACATCTGTACTTTTTCTGATAATGTTTTGCCTCGAATAGCTTCGACTGCTAATAAAATCAGTTGTCCGCCATCTAATGGCAAAATTGGAAATAGATTCATTACTCCTAAATTGACACTGATTAGTGCCATAAAACTTAAGTAATAAATCCAGCCAATTTCAGCCGTTGCCCCCGCTCCTTTTGCCATTGAGATAGGACCACCTAAATTTTTAATTGATAAATCGCCAGTAATCAGATTACCAATAAATTGCAGTATGGTTTGAATTAAAGACCATACTTTTTCCATACTTTTATAAAATGCAGTAAGAATATCATATTTTAATT
The DNA here is from genome assembly GCF_041807785.1 of Mannheimia sp. E30BD. Lineage (NCBI taxonomy): Bacteria > Pseudomonadati > Pseudomonadota > Gammaproteobacteria > Pasteurellales > Pasteurellaceae > Mannheimia > Mannheimia sp. E30BD. The sequence goes on along the minus strand of NZ_JBGTYX010000004.1, from coordinate 52,135 downwards.
CGGTTCGATATTTATCTGCAAGCCTTTCGTATGTTGGCACAATACCGATAATATAGCGGTTATCTCGCTGTTCGGGTTGAATACTTAGTGTCTTTATTTGCCCTTTTTGTTCAACTTGTATCTCAATTAAGTTGCCTGTTTGAACATTTTCTACAAGGGTAGTCCAATTAAAAGGTTGTTGATTCACCTTGAGAATTCTATCACCCGAAGATAATCCCACTTTTTCAGCAGGAGAATTTTCTACCACTTCTTTAATTTCAGGCATTACTTTTGTACTCTTAGGGCGAATACCTAACACCGTTAATGGGTTTTCTTTGGCACTATCAATATTCCAGTTAGAAAGATCTAATTGATAGCGTTGGATGGCTTGGCTATCAATTAATCGCCCTTCTAGTTGCACATTTTTATTGCCCACTGATCCGACTAATGCAAGGGAAGCACTTTCCCAATCGTGAATGTTTTGATTACCAATTTTAGTAATTTCTAACTCAGTAGGTAATTGAGCTTGTGCTGCAATAGTATTAGGTAACACTTCGCCAATTACAGGTTTAATGGTAGGAATACCCGAAACAAATACCGCCCAATAAGCAAGGATCGCAAAAATAAAATTGGCAGCAGGGCCTGCAAAAATAATAAATGCACGTTGTAAAACAGATTTTGTGGCTAATGATTGCTCTGGTGTTGCATCAACACCTTGCTCGCCATTCCACATTTGCACATAGCCGCCGAGTGGAATTAATGAGAAGGCAAACTCTGTGCCGTGCTTATCTGTTTTTCTAAATAGCACTTTACCGAAACCGATAGAAAAACGAGTTACTTTTACACCACATTTGCGTGCAGCCCAAAAATGTCCGTATTCGTGGACGAATACCAGCACGCAGATTAAAACAAAAAAGGCAATAGTCGAAGTCATAGCTTATAACACAAAAAAGAAGAATGTTGCGAAAAATGGAATTGCCGCTGTTAAGCTATCAATACGATCTAAAATACCGCCGTGTCCCGGAATGAGATTACTGCTATCCTTAATACCAGCTTGGCGTTTGAACATACTTTCAGCTAAATCGCCTAGTACAGAAATTGCCACCGTTGCGATAGAAACTAAAATAAATGGCGTAGTGGCTAATTCTCTGCCGAATACATTTGCTGGTGTAAGCTGTAAGAAAGCAAAAGCAATTACGCCAGAGGTTAATAAACCACCGAAAACACCTTCCCACGATTTACCCGGAGACACTTTTGGTGCAAGTTTACGTTTTCCAAAAGCTCGACCAGCGAAATAAGCACCTGAGTCTGCCCCCCAAACTAATAAGCAAACATAGAGGAATAAATAAGTGCCTTGATACGGATCAACGTGGTAATTATAGAAACGTAATGCTAAAACACCAATTAAAAAAGGAATTAAGGTGGCAAAACCAAATAAGAATTTAGCCACAACTGATTTTTCCCATAGTTTTGCAGAATTTGGATAAGTAACCACTAATGCAAGGCCAATTAACCACCAAATACAGCCAATAAAGAGAATAGGCGTGGTTTCATCAGTCAGAAAACGTGTTGCACGGATGTAATCGGTATTCGCAATGATTGCAAATAGTAATAAACAGATAGTTACCATTGCGACAATTGCACGAGGTACTGGGCGTTTAAAGCCCGCAAATTGAGCCCATTCCCACGTTGCCGCAACAATAATTACAGATAAAGTGATGGTTAATGGCAATGGAGAAAGCCAGAAAATAGCTGCCAATACGGCAATAATCATAATAATTGCTGAAAGTACACGTTCTTTAAGCATTGTCTGTCCTTGTAATTGTATTAACAGCCACCAAATCGGCGTTCACGCTGTTGGTACGCTAAAATTGCTTCACTAAAAGTTTCTTCATTGAAATCAGGCCATAACACAGGGCTGAAAAAGAGTTCTGCATAGGCAATTTGCCATAATAAAAAGTTACTAATGCGTTGTTCGCCACTGGTTCTAATAAGTAAATCCACCTGCGGTTGTGTTTCTGTTGCTAAATGTTGCTGAAATAATTCAGGAGTAATTTGTGCAATATCAAGTTGATTTTCTTTTACTTGTAACGCTAATTTTTGTGAAGCCTGAACAATATCCCAATAGCCACCGTAGTTAGCAGCAATATTTAAAATAAGCCCTGTATTGTTTGCCGTTAAGTTTTCTGATTCTGCGATACGTTTTTGTAAACTTTCGCTAAAAGCAGATTTATCGCCAATAATATTTAAGCGGATATTATTTTTGTGTAATTTTTTAACCTCAGAATCTAAGGCCTTCATAAAAAGTGTCATTAAAGCAGATACTTCAGTTTCGGGTCTGCTCCAGTTTTCACTACTAAAAGCATAAAGCGTTAAGACTTTAATTTGATGTTTAGCTGCAAAACTTACCGCAGAACGAACCGCTTTCACACCATTTTGATGCCCGAAAATGCGTAATTTTCCTTTCTGCTTAGCCCAACGACCATTGCCATCCATAATAATTGCAACGTGTTTTGGCATATTTTGAGGATCAAAGTTCACAGGTCCACTCACTAAAATAATAGAGATAAGATAAAAATGGCACTAACTATACCATAGGATAAAGCGTAGTGGAATTAACAAGCGATATTTGCACAAGTTTTTATAAAAAAATGAAAAAACTTAATGATTGTCATCAAATTGTCATAATTGTTTTCTACACTTAGTCACGCAACAGCAATTTAATGTAAGGAGAATTACTATGCTAATGCGTCAGACTAAAAAAGTAATGTTATTAGGTTCTATTTTTGCCTCAGTGGTAGTGGCTTCTCACGCACACACTATTACAGGAGCTGGGGCATCATTCCCTTATCCGATTTATGCGAAATGGGCTGCTTTATATGAAAAAGAAACGGGTAATAAAGTCAATTATCAATCAATTGGATCGGGCGGTGGTCAGCAACAAATTATCGCAAAAACTGTTGATTTTGGGGCATCTGATGACCCGATGAAAGCAGAGTTATTACAACAACATCAATTATTACAATTCCCTGCCATTATTGGTGGTACAGTGCTAGTGGTTAATATTCCTGGTATTAAAGAAGGTGAATTAACACTTTCTGGCGATTTAGTTGCTCAAATCTATCTGGGCAAAGTAGCTAAATGGAATGATGCGGCTATTCAAAAATTAAACCCCAATTTAAATCTGCCTGATAAAGATATTCTTGTGATTCATCGCTCGGATGGTTCTGGCACCACTTTTGGTTTTACTAACTACTTATCTAAAGTATCAAGTGAATGGAAATCAACAGTCGGTGAAGGAAAAGCCGTGAAATGGCCAAAAGGACACGGTGGTAAAGGTAATGAGGGGATTGCAGCCTATGTTCGCCAAATGAAATATTCAATTGGTTATGTGGAATATGCTTACGCAAAACAAAACCAACTTGCGTGGACAGCATTACAAAATCAATCAGGTGAATTTGTTCAGCCGAACAAGGAAAGTTTTATGGCGGCAGCAAGTAATGCGAAATGGAATGAAGCAGAAGGTATGGGCGTGATTCTTACCAATGAAGCTGGCGAAAATTCTTGGCCGATTACCGCAGCAAGTTTCATCTTAATTCATAAAAAAGAGGGCAAGCCTGAAGCAACGCAAAATGTGGTGAAATTCTTTGATTGGGCGTTTGCAAAAGGGCAGCGTGTGGCAGAAGAATTGGATTATGTGCCAATTCCTGAAGAGGTTGTAAAACGCATTCAAGCTAAATGGAACGCTGAATTGCAAAAATAAGGAAAAAAACGACCGCTTGTATTAGGTGGGCGGTCGTTACTTTGTCACAGATTTCATACAGAAAAATGATTATGCCTAAATTGAATCAATGTTTAAATCAAAATCGATTTGAAATATTTTTTAGAAATATGACCGCTTGTTTTGCGTGGTTGGTATTTCTTTTACTTGCTGCAATTATGATTTCGTTATTTATAGAAAGTTGGCCAAGTATCAAAAAGTTTGGTGTGAGTTTTTTATCGGATAGCGAGTGGGATCCTGTACAAAATCAATACGGAGCATTAATGCCGATAGTGGGGACATTAATTACCTCCTGTTTAGCTTTAATCATAGCAGTGCCGATCTCATTTGGTATTGCGGTGTTTATTAACGAACTCTCGCCACAATGGCTAAAACGCCCAATTGGAACAGCCGTTGAAATGTTAGCTGCTATTCCCTCCATTATTTATGGTATGTGGGGCTTATTTGTGTTCGTGCCTTTATTCCAAGAACATATTCAACCAACGATGATCGAATGGTTGGGTGATTTGCCTATACTTGAATATGTATTTTCAGGTGCCCCCTTTGGTATTGGCTTATTTACTGCGGGCTTAGTGCTTGCCATTATGATTATTCCGTTCATCGCATCAATGATGCGTGATGTTTTTTCTATTGTGCCGCCTATGTTGAAAGAAAGTGCCTACGGATTAGGTTCAACCCGTTGGGAAGTGCTCTGGAAAGTGGTACTACCTTATACCAAAACAGGGCTTATCGGCAGCATTATGTTAGGGTTCGGACGTGCATTGGGCGAAACAATGGCGGTCACTTTTGTGATTGGTAATACTTTCCAAATACCCAATTCATTATTCTCGCCTTCGGTATCTATTGCTTCAGCTATTGCAAATGAGTTTAATGAAGCCTCAGGCTTACAAAAATCGGCGTTAATTGAATTAGGTTTAGTTCTTTTCTTAATTACAACGGTTGTGTTGTCTATTTCTCGCTTAATGATTTTAAGAATGCAGCGTAAGGAAGGAAAATAATGAAAAATTTACAGAACGCTCGTTTTTACAGACGTAAATGTTGTAATAGCATAATGCTAGGTTTAGCCTATTTGGCGGTTGCTTTTGGTTTGTTTTGGCTTTGTTGGATTTTATATTCGCTTATTAGTCGAGGAATTCCGGGGCTTTCATTAGAGCTTTTCACCCAAATTACGCCAGCCCCAAATGAACAGGGTGGTTTAAGCAATGCGATTTTAGGCTCACTACTTATTGTGGGAACAGGCACGCTTATCGGCACACCAATAGGCATTTTAGCAGGCACTTATTTAGCAGAATATGGCAACTATAGCCGTTTTGCAAAAGTAACTCGTTTTCTAAATGATATTTTGCTCTCTGCTCCGTCAATTATTATCGGCTTGTTTGTATATACGCTTTATGTTTCAAAAGTAGGGCATTTCTCAGGTTGGGCTGGCTCGTTAGCTTTAGCATTATTGGTTATTCCAATCGTGGTAAGAACCACAGACAGTATGCTTAACCTTATTCCAAATAACTTGCGTGAAGCTGCAATCGCATTAGGTTGTCCGCAATGGCGAGTGATTGTGATGATCTGTTATCGTGCTGCAAAATCAGGAATTTTAACAGGAGTATTATTAGCCGTTGCCCGTATTGCAGGTGAAACAGCTCCATTACTCTTTACCGCATTGTCGAACCAATTTATGTCTTGGGATATGAATGTACCAATGGCGAACTTACCTGTTGTGATTTACCAATATGTAGCAAGTCCGTTTACAGATTGGAATAATCTTGCTTGGGCAGGTGCGATTTTAATTACGCTATTTGTGTTATGTATTAATGTTTTAACCCGTGTTTTCTTACAACCAAAACAGAAATAATAAGGTGTTTAGAAATGAACGTAGAACCAAAAATTTCAGTACAAAATCTTAATTTTTATTATGGCGATTTCCACGCTTTAAAGAATATCAATTTGAATATTGCGAAAAATAAAGTAACTGCATTTATAGGGCCTTCTGGTTGTGGTAAATCGACCTTATTGAGAACCTTTAACCGTATGTTTGAGCTTTATCCAAACCAAAGAGCAGAAGGGGAGATCAATTTAGATGGCGAAAATCTATTAACCACCGATACAGATATTTCCATCATTCGTGCAAAAGTCGGTATGGTATTCCAAAAACCAACGCCATTCCCAATGTCAATTTATGATAACATCGCCTTTGGTATTCGTTTGTTCGAGAAATTATCAAAGCAAGAGATGAATGAGCGTGTAGAGTGGGCTTTAACCAAAGCCGCTTTATGGAATGAAGTAAAAAATAAATTACACCAAAGTGGCGATAGTTTATCAGGCGGACAACAGCAACGTTTATGTATTGCCAGAGCCATTGCCATCAAGCCTGATGTATTATTGTTAGATGAGCCTTGTTCGGCACTCGATCCAATTTCAACGATGAAAATTGAAGCTTTGATTACCGAACTCAAGCAAGATTATACTGTGGCAATGGTAACGCACAATATGCAACAAGCAGCACGTTGTTCTGATTATACTGCTTTTATGTATCTTGGCGAGTTGGTTGAATTTGGCGAAACGGCTCAAATTTTTAGCCAGCCGAAACTCCCTCGTACAGCAGATTATATTCAGGGCAAAATGGGCTAGTTAATTTAGTTAAATGCAGTGTTAATACCTATTTCACTGCATTTCTTCTATTGGAGTATAGTTAATGAGCAGAAGCATTTTAGTGGTAGAAGATGAGCGTGGCATTCGTGAGATGGTTAGCCTTTTTCTAATGCAACATCAATATGAGGTTATTGAAGCAGAAGATTACCAAAGTGCAGTAAAAAAACTTGCCGAAAAGCCACAATTAGTCTTACTAGATTGGATGTTACCTGGGCGTTCTGGTGTGCAATTCATTGAATATATGAAAAAAAACGAAGAAACTGACCAAATTCCTGTAATTATGCTCACGGCACGGAGTGCAGAAGAAGATTGTATTACCTGCTTAAATGCAGGAGCAGATGACTACGTCATCAAGCCATTTTCTCCAAAAGTATTATTAGCCCGTATTGAAGCCGTTTGGCGACGAACTTACGAACAAACCTCACACATTATTCAATTTAATGATTTAACCCTAGATGAAAATGCAAAACGAGTGTTTTATCAGTCTGAACAAATCCAATTAAGTCATACTGAGTTCAAATTACTCCACTTTTTTATGGCTCACTCAGAAAAAGTTTATTCCCGTGAGCAGTTGTTAAATCGTATTTGGGGCGATGATTTAGAAGTAGAAGATAGAACGGTAGATAGCTATATCCGCCGCTTACGTCGTAGCCTTGAGCCTTACCAATGTGATAGTTATGTGCAAACAGTAAGAGGAAGTGGCTATCGTTTTTCACAGCATATTCAAGGTGAGTGATGAAAAAATTACTTAATTTTTTAGCTGAATTGATTTTAGCCGTTACAATTGCCTTTGTTTTTAGCTTATTTGGCTTAGATTTCAGCACTTGGCTAATTGTGATTTTTCTTGGCTTATTGGTATGGCATCACATCACAGAACACCGCTTACTTCAAACTCTAAATCCACAAAGTAAGAAAGATTTAGAACTAATTAATTTAGAAAATTTTTCGCAAACTATTGCTTATTATCGAAATAAAAATAAAAAGGAGAAGTTTGAGAATTTACGCCTATTATCTAAATTGAATAAAAATGTTCAATATTTACCTGATGCGATTATTGTTTCACAAGTTGATGGCGAACTTGTTTGGTGTAATCAAGCCTCCCAAAAAATGTTCGATTTCTATTGGCATAAAAAAACGCAAAAGAATATTCTCAATATTATCTTTTATAAACAATTCAAACATTATTTTGCTCAACCTAAAAAAAGCCGACCGCTTGTATTACTGACTTATAACGAACGTTATATTGAAATTCACATTCATCAATATGACCCTGAAACCTTGTTGATTATTGGGCGTGATATTACCGAAATGATAAAACTTTTACGTTCCAGGCAAACATTTTTAAGCAATATTAACCACGAATTAAGAACGCCGCTTACGGTTTTACAAGGTTATTTGGAAATCTTATCTGATCAACCCGTACAAAGTTTACTGCAAGAAAAAGCGATAAAGGCAATGCAAGAGCAGAGCTTGAGAATGACGAATTTATTACAGCAATTAAATATGTTGGCGAAAATTGAAACCTCATCAAATAAAGATCATCAACATTTTGATATGTCTGCGATGATTATTTCACTCAAAAAAGATGCAGAAATTTTGAATACTTACTCGCACCAAATTACTTTTGATATTCAGCCAGATGTAGAAATATTCGGTAATGAACATCAGCTACAAAGCGTAGTGTCTAACTTAATTTATAACTCAATTAAACATTCGGGGCAGGAATGTTTAATTGAGATCAGTTGGAAACCGTGCGAGCAAGGTATGAAGTTTGAAGTAAAAGATAATGGAATTGGTATTCCTGAAGTCCACGTACCGCATTTAACTGAACGTTTTTATCGAGTTGATGAATCCCGAAGTAAGAAAACAGGTGGCAGTGGTTTAGGGCTGGCAATTGTGAAGCACGTATTAGAACAACACGGCTCAACGCTTAATATTACCAGCAAAGAGGGCGAAGGGAGCAGTTTCTCTTTTGTGTTGAAATCACAATAATGCTCCCATCATCGTTAGAAATTATCTTTCTGCTTGCGAAGTGCAATAAATTCGTTTAAATCGACCGCTTGCATAAACGGATTTACCTGCATTTCAAGCCCAATGGTGGTTGGTAAAGTCGGTTTATTTTGCGAGCGTAAAATATCCACTTGTTCTTGGTATTCTGCGAGAGTACAACTCGGTGGCAATACAGCTTCAGTAAATTTTAAATTGCTCTTAGTATATTCGTGGGCAGGATAGGCTTTAACCGAGTTAGGCAGGTTTTTAAAGCGTTGTAATGCCTCAAATTGAGCTTGATAATCGCCTGTGAATACACGTCCACAACCACCAGAGAATAGTGCATCGCCACAAAAGAGATAGTCATACCCAAACAAGTAGCTAATGTGTCCTGCGGTGTGTCCTGCACTTTCAATAATTCTCACATCATAACCAAACAGTTCAATATGTTGTTCGGGCGACACAATCATATTGGCAAATTCAGCAACTTCTTGCGGCCCATAAATCGGAATATTAGGATATTGCTCAACAATGCCAGCCACACCATCCGTATGGTCGTGATGATTATGGGTAAGCAAGATAGCGGTCAAATTTAATGAATTTTTTGCAATAAAGTCTAATACAGGCTGATGTTCTGACGGATCAACAATGATCACATCTTGAGCCTGACGAATTGCCCAAATGTAGTTATCGCTTAATGCGGGAATAGGAATGATCTGGAGCATATTTTTCTCCTGATGGGGAATTAGATAAAAGGGTGGGGCGTTACCAGCGACCCTCGGCACACAGAAATTTCAACCCAGACTGCTTTCTTCCGAACCTGATCAAGTAAGCTGAACACCATTGCGAGGAACCAATAACGCCCCATCGGATTACGCTCATTGCGTAAGGCTTTCTATTATAGATAAATTTAAAAATAAGACAAGGTGGAATTTCACAAGCGGTTATTTTTCGACAAGAAATTACATAAATAAATATAATTACTACGTAGGGACAGGTCCTGTGCCTGTCCGCAATGATTTCGGGCGGGCATAAGACCCGCCCCTACGGAGATTATTGAAATGGGTTTAAATTTTAAGTAATAATGCCACCGCCTCACAAGCAATACCTTCTCCGCGCCCTGTAAATCCCAACTTTTCCGTTGTGGTGGCTTTTACATTGACTTGGGAAATATCGCATTTTAAATCCTCAGCAATAGTCTGGCGCATTTTATCGATATGCGGACGCATTTTCGGAGCTTGAGCAATAATGGTTACATCCACATTTCCCACCTTGTAGCCTTGTTCTTGTACTTGACGATAGGCTTCAATCAACAAACCTCGACTGTCCGCATTTTTATATTGCATATCGGTATCTGGAAAAAGTTTGCCAATATCGCCTAAGGCGACTGCACCGAGTAACGCATCCGTTAAGGCGTGTAGAGCAACATCGCCATCACTATGAGCAATAAAACCCGTGTGATAAGGCACTTCAACCCCTGCAATAATCAGTGGGCGATCTTCGCCGAAAGCGTGAACATCAAAACCGTGTCCAATACGAATCATCTTATTTCTCCCAATTTATAAATGAGCATTATGAGTAAGGTAAAATTCCGCCAAAGCTAAATCTTCCGGGCGGGTAATTTTGATATTATCGCTTCTACCCGCCACAAGTTGTGGTTGATAGCCACTTAACTCCATTGCAGAGGCTTCATCAGTTACCATTTGCCCTCTACTAAAGGCAGTTGCTAATGCAGTTTTTAGCTTCTCAGCAGGAAAGAATTGTGGTGTTAAAGCGTGCCATAAGGTTGATCGATCTTCAGTATGCAAAATCTGTGTGCCATTGGCTCGTTTCATTGTATCAATGGCGGGCGTGGCTAAAATTGCTCCTTGTTCATCATCAATTTGCAAAAGTTTATCTAAATCTGGCTGCTTGAGGCACGGGCGAGCCGCATCGTGTACCAACGCCCACGCATTTTCATCTCTAACGGCTTTTAACGCATTGAATACAGAATCCGCACGGGTTTCTCCGCCAAATACAATTTGGATTTTGGGCGATTTCAGTAATGCAATATCCGTATAGAAAGGATCATCTTTTGAGACTGCTACGATCACTTTATCAACTTGAGGGTGATCAAGAAAAAGGGAAACCGTATGCTCTAAAATGGTTTTCCCTTTTAATATTAAATATTGCTTGGGTTTATCTGCCTGCATTCGGCTACCCACACCTGAGGCAGGAATAACAGCAAAAATTTTTCTTGTCATAAATACTTTTATTTGTTTTTTGGCACAATACGGTAGAACATTTCGTTCTCTTTTACCATTTCACGTTCAAGTCTGGCTCGTTCTTCAAGGGCATCTACGCCGTTTTTTAGGTCATAGATTTCGGCTTCAATAAGTTTATTACGAGCAGTTAATCTTTCGTTTTCTTCTTTTAAGACTGAAACTTCGTCTTGAAGCTCTTGGTAGTCTGCCCAGCCATTTTTGCCAAACCAAAAACTATATTGGAAAAAGCAGAGTAGAAGTGCAAAAAAAATAATTAATAAACGCATTTAGTTCTCTTTGTTTAAATAATAGATACAAGCGGTTGGATTTTACCTTGAATTTACAAAAACTCCAAACAAAGGCATTTTGATCATAGCCTTAAGTCAATACTAAGTTTTGATATAAAACAATATTTGTGCTTCTTTTTGAAGTTTTTCTCAACAAATTTTCAAAAATTTGAAGTATGTAACATTTTTTTTATTGCATTTATGTATAATGAGTTCAGTTTAATTTTCTAACTATTATGAGGTAACCATTATGTTAAATCGTATTGAACAAGAACTTGCAGACTTAGGTATTACAAACGTTAAAGAAATTGTGCGTAACCCTAGCTATGAGCAACTGTTTGGAGAAGAGATGAAACCGGATCTTCAAGGTTATGAAAAAGGTGTTTTAACCAACTTAGGTGCAGTAGCTGTTGATACAGGTATTTTTACAGGTCGTTCGCCAAAAGACAAATACATCGTTCTAGATGAAAAAACAAAAGATACGGTGTGGTGGACATCAGAAGCAGCTAAAAATGATAATAAGCCGATGAACCAATCAACGTGGCAAAGCTTAAAAGGTTTAGTTACTGATGAGCTTTCCAATAAACGTTTATTCATTATTGATGCATTCTGTGGCGCAAGCCCTGAACACCGTATCAATGTGCGTATTATCACACAAGTAGCGTGGCAAGCTCATTTTGTGAAAAATATGTTCATTCGCCCAACAGAAGAAGAATTAAAAGATTTTAAACCTGATTTTGTCGTAATGAATGGCTCTCAAGTAACGAATCCGAACTGGAAAGAACAAGGCTTAAATTCTGAAAACTTTGTGGCGTTTAATATCACAGAGGGTGTTCAAATTATCGGCGGCACTTGGTACGGCGGTGAGATGAAAAAAGGTTTATTCTCAATGATGAACTACTTTTTACCACTTAAAGGTGTAGCTTCAATGCACTGTTCTGCGAATGTGGGAGAAAAGGGCGATGTAGCGGTATTCTTTGGTTTATCAGGTACAGGTAAAACCACATTATCAACCGATCCAAAACGTAAATTAATTGGTGATGATGAACACGGTTGGGACGAAAATGGCATATTCAACTACGAAGGTGGTTGCTATGCAAAAACCATTAATCTTTCTATTGAGAATGAGCCAGATATCTATCGTGCAATCCGCCGTGATGCGTTATTAGAAAACGTGGTGGTGCGTGAAGATGGCACTATTGATTTTGATGATAAATCAAAAACTGAAAATACCCGTGTGAGCTATCCGATTTATCATATTGATAACATCGCAGTACCTTCAAAAGCAGGTCATGCGAAAAAAGTGATTTTCTTAACCGCTGACGCATTCGGTGTATTACCGCCGGTATCTAAACTGACTCCAGAGCAAACCAAATACTACTTCTTATCTGGCTTTACAGCAAAATTAGCAGGTACAGAACGTGGTATTACAGAGCCAACACCAACCTTCTCAGCTTGTTTTGGTGCGGCATTCTTATCACTTCACCCAACACAATACGCTGAAGTGTTGGTAAAACGTATGGAAGCAGCAGGTGCAGAAGCATATCTAGTGAACACAGGTTGGAATGGCACAGGTAAACGTATCTCAATTAAAGATACTCGTGGTATTATTGATGCGATTTTAGATGGCTCAATTGAGAAGGCCGAAATGGGTAAATTACCAATCTTTGATTTAGCAATCCCAACTGCATTACCGGGTGTTGATACCAACATTTTAGATCCTCGCAATACATACGAAGACAAAGCACAATGGCAAGCAAAAGCAGAAGACTTAGCAAGCCGATTTGTGAAAAACTTCGAAAAATATGCAACCAATGATGAAGGTAAAGCGTTAATTGCATCTGGTCCAAAATTATAATTAAATCAAATAGTTAATTAATTCAAGGACTAAGCCTCTTATGGGGTTTAGTCCTTTTGTGTAAAAGGAGTATAAATGACAACATTCCAACTCAGGCTCAAAGCCAAAGATGAACTCACTCCCCACTCAACGGCTCAATATTGGCGAAAATGCCAAGTAGAAGAGCTGTTTGATATGCCGTTTATGGATTTAGTATTCAAAGCGGCACAAGTTCATCGGGAAAATTTTGAACCGAATGCGATTCAGCTTTCAACTTTACTTTCAATTAAAACAGGCGGTTGCCCTGAGGATTGTGAATATTGCCCGCAATCTGCCCGTTATGATACAGGCTTAGAAAAACAAACGATGTTGGATATTGAAACCATCATTGAAAAAGCCAAAATAGCCAAAGAACGAGGGGCAAGCCGTTTTTGTATGGGGGCGGCGTGGCGAGGGCCGAAGCCAAAAGATATTAAAGTAGTCTCTGAAATTGTGGGAGCAGTAAAAGCATTAGGGCTAGAAACTTGCGGCACCTTTGGTATGCTTGAAGAGGGAATGGCAGAAGAATTAAAAGAGGCTGGATTAGATTATTACAACCACAATTTGGATACCGAACCTGAGCGTTATAATCAAATTATCCACACCCGTAATCACGAAGACAGAATGGATACGCTAGGCAAGGTGCGTAATGCTGGCTTAAAAGTATGTTGTGGCGGTATTGTGGGTATGAATGAGAGCCGACCTGAACGAGCAGGCTTGATCGCAAGTCTTGCCAACCTTGACCCTCAGCCTGAAAGTGTACCGATTAATCAGCTGATTAAAGTAGAAGGCACACCACTTGCCAATGCTGAAGAGCTGGATTGGACAGAGTTTGTTCGCACCATTGCGGTGGCAAGAATTACAATGCCACAGAGTTTTGTTCGCCTTTCGGCAGGAAGAACGGCAATGCCAGAGGCAATGCAAGCTCTCTGTTTTATGGCTGGGGCAAACTCTATTTTCTATGGCGATAAATTGCTCACCACAGAAAACCCAGAAGAAGATTATGACCGTAAGCTGATGGATAAATTGAATTTGTATCCATTACAGTATGAAGAGAAAAATTAAGGCATTACAAGCGGTTGTCTTTTTCTAAAACTTTGCAAATTGCTTTTATTATTGGGCGGAGCTTGTGTCCGCCCATAGCTAATTACACCGCATCATTGCGTATAGAAACCATCACTTGGTCGATTTTGAAATTGTCGGTATCAATAATTTCAAACTTATATTTATCCCATAACACAAAATCGGTTTTCTTTGGAATTTTGCGTAAAATATACATCATAAACCCAGCGATAGTTTCATAGTTTTCTGCATTAGGGAACTCGGCAATATCTAAAGCACGCATTACATCTTCTAGCGGTGTTGCTCCATCAATCAGCCAAGAGTGTTCATTACGCTGAACAATCTGCTCCTCCTCATTAGAAACCAATTCGCCCATTACAATGCTCATTACATCATTAAGCGTAACAATACCAACTACTAACGCATATTCATTCACAATAACTGCAAAATCTTCGCCTGTAGATTTAAAGAGTTCTAGCACCTCATATAAAGAGAGCGTGTCCGGAATAAACAGCGATTTACGCAGAACCGCTGAATCCGTTAGTTTTACTTGCTTTTCTTGCAGGTAGAGTGTTAAAAGATTATGGGTTTCAACATATCCTAAAATTTTGTCGATGGATTTATCGCAAATTAATAGCTTGGAATGCGAGTTTTCTTTGACGGTTGCTAGCACTTGTTCCCGATTGAACGTTTGATCCAAGAACACAATATTCTCACGAGTTGTCATTGTGGAAGTAACGGTGCGTTGCTGCATTTCAAAGATATTTTCAATCAAATATTGCTCTTGCTCTTTTACAATCCCTGCTTGAGCTCCAGCATCAACTATCGCAAAAATATCCTCAGAAGTCATATTGTCTTCTCGAATAGTTGGCACTTTAAATAGCTTAAAAATGAAATTAGCGATAGTATCAAATAACCATACCAACGGCTTAAATACAATGATAGAAAAGGTCATTATGCCGATTGTTCTTAATGCGATCTTTTCAGGATTCGCCATTGCCAATCGTTTAGGGATAAGATCGGCAAATAGAATAAAAGCTACCGTAACAATAATAAATGCCAACCAAGAGCTTGCACTTTCAATCCAATCTACTTGGCTATATTGAGCAAGAACAGAATAGACAAACGGGCTAACAATACTTTCGCCAATTACCCCGCCTAAAATTGCCACCATATTTAAGCCGATTTGCACAACAGTAATAAAGCGTCCGGGGTGTTCTTGAAGTTTTAGCACCTGAGATGCTTTTAAATTTCCTTCATTTGCTAGTTGCTGAAGTTTCAGTTTTCTTGCACCTGCCAATGAAATCTCGGCAGAAGAAATGATTGCACTAATGATAATAAGCACAATCAACATTAAAATTGCTTCAAATAAATTCATAATATTGCTCTTTTTAGTATGTATAAAGATAATCGAATCTAAATAAAATTTTAGATATATTTTATCACTTTTGCTAAAAGTGATCAGCTAAATTTTATTTTTTGTTTTTATATTGTTTTCTTTTTTTTAATTTTTGTTAAATTTAATTTAATTCAATCTGGTTTTTTGATTTAAGTCTATTTTTTTTAATCTTTTTATTGTTGTCTAATATCTATAGTGGTAAATTTTCCACATAGCTAATAGGCTATTTTTATCATCACTATGATGAAGTTTGATTTTAAGATGTATTTAATAAAGAGGTGTATTATGTTACACAAATATCACATAGAATATTTTCCAGATAAAGGAAAAAGTCTTATGGCTCATATTAGAAGAACTAGACATATTATGATGCCTGCTTGTCGTTCTTGCTTCCATTTCTCTTATTTCCAGTCTCTAAATTCAACAAATCCAACAAACAGGGTTAATCTGTCTATTAAAAGATAGTTATTAATTCTTACTGTAAATAAATCTTAACTTATTCCTTTTCTTTTTAGAAAAGGAAGTGTGTCTATTTATTTAAATAAATATATCTGATTTTATATCCATATCATTTTACAAGCATTTTAGATTGTCTCTGTTGAATATGTTTGTCAAAGTGGTATTGGTAGAGTGTTTCTCGTTATTAATAAAAAATAATGAGAGGTTTCTTATATTTTAAATAATGGAGTTAGTTATGTTACATTTAAAAATTGCATATAGTTCATTAGTTCAACCTTATTTTCATACAACAAGAGAGTTAGTTGCTATTGAGAAAACTGATTTTACAGATGTCGGTGCTATAGTATTAAGCACAGAAGACATTCATCAATATATTGATAAAATTCTAGCAAAAGAATTTAATATCCCCATATTTGTTGTAATCGAATCAGGAAAAATATTAGATCCAGGATACTTTAATAAAGTTTATCATATACAAGATCTTAACAATTATGATATCAATCTATATAGTCGTCAAATTGAAACTGCTGCACATCTTTATGAAGAGAAAATGCTACCTCCATTCTTCAAGATGTTAAGTGAGTATGTTGAAATGGGTAATACTGCATTTGACTGCCCTGGACATCAAGGTGGTCAATATTTTCGTAAGCACCCAGCCGGTCGTTTTCTTTATGATTTCTATGGTGAAAATATTTTCCGTTCCGACATTTGTAACGCAGATGTGAAATTAGGGGATTTATTAATCCATGAGGGAGCTGCTTGTGATGCACAAAAACATGCAGCACAGATGTTTAATGCAGACAAAACTTACTTTGTTCTGAATGGGACCTCTTCTGCAAATAAAGTTGTTACTAATGCATTGCTTTCTCCTGGTGATTTAGTTCTATTTGATCGTAATAATCATAAATCTATTCACCATGGTGCATTAATTCAAGCTGGAGCTACACCAATTTATCTTGAAACTGCTCGTAATCCGTTTGGCTTCATCGGTGGGATTGATAGCCATTGTTTTGATGAAAATTATTTAAGAACATTAGTTAAAGAGGTCGCGCCAGAGAAATTAAACCAGAGACGTCCATTCCGTTTGGCAGTAATTCAGCTTGGAACATATGATGGTACTATTTATAACGCTCGCCAAGTTATCGATAAAATTGGCCATTTATGTGACTACATTCTATTTGACTCGGCTTGGGTTGGGTATGAGCAATTTATTCCAATGATGAAGGAATGCTCTCCTTTATTATTAGAGTTAAATTCGAATGATCCAGGGATTATTGTGACCCAATCTGTTCATAAACAACAGGCGGGATTTTCTCAAGCTTCGCAAATCCATAAAAAAGATAAACATATTAAAGGTCAACCGCGTTATTGTAATCACAAGCGTTTTAATAATTCCTTTATGTTACATGCCTCAACAAGTCCATTTTATCCATTATTCGCAACATTAGATGTGAATGCAAAAATCCAAGGAAGTCCCGCAGGGCGCCGTTTGTGGCTAGATTGCGTTAAAAATGGTATTGAGGCCCGTAAATTAGTCCTTAATTCCTGCGAATTAATTAAGCCTTTTATTCCTCCATATGTAAAAGGTAAAAAATGGCAAGAGTATTCTACCGATGAAATTGCACAAGATCTTGAATTCTTCAAATTCCATGCTGATGATTCTTGGCATAAATTTGAGGGATATACAGAAAATCAATATTTTGTTGACCCATGCAAATTTATGTTAACCACTCCTGGAATTAATATTCAAACCGGTGAATATGAAGAGTTCGGTATCCCGGCAACGATTCTAGCTAATTATTTACGTGAAAATGGAATTATTCCTGAAAAATGCGATTTGAATTCAATTTTATTCTTGCTCACCCCTGCTGAAACATTAACTAAAATGCAAACATTAGTAGCACAAATAGCATCTTTTGAAAAACACATTAAGCAAGATTCATTGCTGAAAGATGTTTTACCGACTGTCTATGCTAATAATGCAGAACGTTATAATGGTTATACTATTCGTCAGTTATGCCAAGAAATGCACGATTTGTATGTCTCTTATGATGTAAAAACATTACAACGTAATCTATTTAGAAAAGCGACATTACCTTCATATGTAATTAATCCTAAAGATGCCAATATTGAATTGGTTCGAAATAACGTTGAATTAATTCCATTAACTGAAATTGTTGGGCGTATTGCAGCCGAAGGGGCATTACCTTATCCGCCGGGAGTTATTTGTGTGGTACCTGGAGAAAAATGGAATGAAACTGCTCAGCAATACTTCCTTGCATTAGAAGAAGGTATCAATGCCTTACCAGGCTTTGCCCCAGAAATTCAAGGGGTCTATTTGCAAAAAGATCCTGATGGACGCACACGTGCTTATGGTTATGTTTTAATTGAAAAATAATGATTAATTTCAGAGGTGCGGTATTTCACCGCACTTCTGAAAATCGATGAGGAAACTATTATGAGTACAAATACAAATAAAATAGGTGTTGTACAACTCACTATTATTACAATGGTTAACATGATGGGCTCTGGTATTATTATGTTACCAACTAAATTAGCTGAAATTGGAACAATTTCTATTGTTTCTTGGTTAGTTACAGCTGTTGGTTCTACCGCTTTAGCATATGCTTTTGCACAATGTGGTATGTTTAGCAAAAAATCAGGGGGAATGGGCGGTTATGCGGAATACTCCTTTGGTAAAGCAGGCAATTTCTTAGCTAACTATTCTTATGGTGTATCACTATTAATTGCTAATACGGCAATAGCAATTTCGGCTGTGGGTTATGGTTCAGAACTTTTTGAAGCATCATTATCTCCAGTGGCTATTGCTATGTGGACTGCAATTACCTTATGGCTGGCAACAGTACTAAATTTCGGTGGGGCAAGAATTACTGGAAATATTAGTTCATTTACTATCTGGGGGGTAATTATTCCTGTTGTAGGTCTATGTGTTATAGGCTGGAAGTGGTTTGATCCTGATCTTTATATTAGTTCTTGGAATCCACACAATGTTCCTACATTTGAGGCAATCAGTGTATCCATCTCGATGACATTGTGGGCATTTTTAGGATTAGAGTCTGCTTGTGCTAATACAGATGTTGTTGAAAATCCAGAGAAAAACGTACCGATTGCTGTGCTAGGGGGAACATTAGGAGCTGCAGTAATTTATATTGTTTCAACCAACGTGATTGCTGGTATTGTTCCTAATTTAGATTTAGCAAACTCTACAGCTCCATTTGGATTAGCATTTGCTCATATGTTTAATGAGACAGCTGGTAAAGTTGTAATGGGATTAATGGTAATGTCTTGCTTTGGATCTTTATTAGGTTGGCAATTTACGATAGCACAAGTATTTAAAAGTTCCGCAGAGGAGGGATATTTTCCACCAATTTTCAAAAAAGTTACAATCAAAGAAGCTCCAGTTATCGGTATGGTAATAATTACAGTAATTCAAAGTGGTTTAACACTAATGACTATAAGCCCTTCTTTAAATAAGCAGTTTAATATTTTAGTAGATCTAGCAGTAGTAACCAATGTAATTCCATATCTATTATCTATGGCGGCATTAATGGTTTTACAGAAAGTAGAGAATGTACCTGAAAATAAAGCAAGAATAACAACCTTTGTTGCCTTTATAGGTTCATTGTATAGTTTATATGCACTTTATGCAGCAGGTGAACAACCTATGCTATATGGCTCTATTGTTACTTTTATTGGATGGACATTATATGGATTTGTATCTTATAAATTTGATATGAAGCCTACACACTAAAATAAGATGTATAGTTAAGTCAAGGACTGTTATGATTTAGTCATAACAGTCCTTATTATTTATATATAAAATTCCTTGTAATAGTATTTTATAGACATATAAATTATATAATAAAATCTGCACCTTAATCAGTTGGCTTACTCCAACTTTTAGCGTGCAAATCAGATTTTGCTTTATAAATTGATTAATGATTAAAACGGTTGTTTACATATATCTATAAAATGTAAATAAAAAACACCTTTTAAATCAATTGGTTATTAAAAATATTTAGATTTAAAAAATAAATTTGTAAATATAAACAGCAATTTGCATAGTTTTTTACACTCTATTTTGACACTTTTATTTGTTGATATTTTATACTTAAATTTGCAAAAATGTGAGGAATTTTATACACTCTTTCAAACTGAATAACAGCTTCTATTGACCTTATGAGATACCATCAAACCTTCATTTTAAGCTTCATTTCTTCAGCGCTAGCAACCACCGCTTTCGCTAATACGCTTGATACTCGATTAAGCGGCATAGATGCTGCTCAACAACAGCGCCAGCAACAGCACCAACAGGCACAAGCCGAACAATTACAAAATCAGCCCGATATTCGTCTCGATACATCTTCCTATGAATTACGTTTACTCTCTCATACTGAATCACCCTGCTATCCTATCCATCAAATCACACTAACTGATTACGGTTCTTCTACCCCACAAAGTCAATTCCAATGGGCGTTCGATAAGGCGGCTAAATCGCTCCGTTTGACGTTGCCGCACTGTTTCGGTGGCGAGGGCTTAGGCATTTTGATGAAGCAAGTGCAAAACGAAATTATCGGCAAGGGTTATGTAACTACTCGGGTGGTAGTGGAAGAGCAAGATTTGCGTTCAGGAAAGCTCGTACTAACTGCCATTCCTGGAAAAGTACGTAATACGATTGTAGCGGATAGTGGCAATGTACCTCGTTTTACGCGCTTACATGCTCTTACGGCTTTAACCTTTGATTCGGGTGACTTACTCAACATCCGAGATATTGAGCAATCCCTTGAAAATTTAAAACGTGTGCCAACCGTCGAGGCAAATATTGAAATTTTGCCGAGCGAAAGTGATAAAGCGGAAGTGGGAGACAGCGATTTAAAAATCAGTTATAACCAAGCTTTCCCGTTTCGTCTAAACTTAGGACTGGATGATGCTGGCTCGACTTCAACAGGAAAATGGCAAGCCAGCGGCACGCTTTCTATCGACAATATTTTCTCGGCAAACGATCTTTTCTATGCCTCTTTCACACACTCAATTAAACAAAAAGGCGATGACCGTGGTCGTCGAGCCAGTAAAAATTTCACGCTCTATTATTCCGTGCCGTTCGGTTACTGGAATTTAGCCTTTTCCCATAATCAAAGCCGATATCATCAAGAAGTCTTTGGGGCGTTTGATAACAGTTACATCTACGCTGGTGAAAGTGATACGGACAAACTCACGCTCTCTTATCTACTCTATCGAGATGCGAAACGTAAAACGACTGTTTCAGGCTCTCTCTGGTCTCGTCAATCACAAAACTATATTGATGGTGCAGAAATTGAGGTGCAAAAACGCCGAATGGCGGGTTGGGAAGCCGGATTTAATCATAAAGAATATTTCCCGACAGCCACATTTGAACTTTCCGCAAATTTCAAACGGGGAACCGCGGCTCGTGGTGCGTTATCTGCACCGGAAGAGCTATTTGGCGAAGGCACTTCTCGCCCTAAAATCATCACGGCAAGTATGAGTTTAACGAAGCCTTTTCAATGGGGAACACAATCGTGGCAATGGCAAACTAGTGTGAATGCTCAATGGAATAAAACGCCACTGATTGCCCAAGACCGTTTTTCGATTGGTGGGCGTTATACCGTGCGAGGTTTTGACGGCGAGCTTTCCCTTTCAGGTGAACGTGGCTGGAACTGGCGAAACGAGCTAAGTTGGCAATTTAGCCCAAACCACGCTTTTTATTGGGCAGTGGACGGTGGTCGAGTATCCGGCTGGTCTACGGAAAATCAACTCGGGCATCACCTAATGGGAACGGCAATCGGGTTACGAGGTGGTGTAAAAGGGTTTAGTTACGATGTATTTATGGGCAGACCGATGCGTAAACCAGAAGGGTTTAGAACCTCTGATGCTGTTGCAGGCTTTAATATCGGCTACAGTTTTTAATTCATTTTTCGGGTAAGCCAAATTTGGCAAATTTAAGGATTAAGTATGAACAAACAATGTTTTCGCGTGATTTTCAGTAAAACTTTACAGCGTTTAGTGGTGGTTTCTGAATTAGCAAAATCTGAAGGTAAATCAAGTGAGTCTTTATCAAGCGGTCAGATTTTGCAAAAAATCTGCAAAATGCGACCGCTTGTCTTTAGTCTATTCTGTGCTTTGGGTTTTGTTGCCTTTTCAGATAATGTGCTTGCGGAAACCTTAATTATTCAAGCTGACAAATCTGCCCCGAAGAATCAGCAGCCGATTGTACTCCAAACTGCGAATGGATTACCGCAAGTTAATATTCAAACACCTAATGATAAAGGGCTTTCTCACAATAAATACAGCCAATTTGATATTGCAGAGAAAGGGGCTATTCTCAATAACAGCCGGACCAATACGCAAACCCAGCAAGCAGGTATGGTGCAAGGCAACCCCTATCTTGCCCGAGGTGAAGCGAAAGTCATTTTAAACGAAGTTAATTCCAACAAGCCTTCGGTGATGAAAGGTTATGTGGAAGTTGCAGGTAAAAAAGCCGATGTGATTATTGCCAACCCAAGCGGATTGCATTGTGAAGGTTGTGGGATTATCAATTCTGATCGCGCGACCTTTACCACAGGTAAGCCCGAAATCAAAAACGGTCAAGTCGATAATTTCAAAGTTGAAGCCGGTAAAGTAAAAGTCACTGGTAAAGGCTTAGACAACAGCCGCGTGGATTACACGGAAATCATTGCCCGAGAAGCCGAGGTAAATGCAGGAATTTGGTCGAAAAAAGAGACTAAAGTCATCACAGGTAAAAACACTGTCAAGCGGTCAGAAACGGACAAAAATTTGCAAATTATCAGTACAAAACAACCGCTTGCAGGGGAAGCTAAACCCCAAGTGGCAATCGATGTGGGCGAGTTGGGCGGGATGTACTCCGGCAAAATTCACTTAATTGGTACAGAAAATGGCGTGGGAGTGCGAAATGCCGGACATATTGGGGCGAGTGCAGAGACGCTAAAAATTGATAGCCAAGGGCGAATTGTCAATAGCGGCACACTTAATGCAGCTAAACCAGTTACTTTAACGGCAAGTCAAGGGATTGAAAACAAAGGCAAGATTGAAAATAAACAGGGCGATATCACGCTAAATACTGCCGCTGATATTAAGCAAGACGGCTCTATTGTGGCACGAGCCGGCAATATTGAGAAACGAGCAAAGCAATCCATTACCCAACAAGGCGAAACCGTAGCAAAAGGTAATGTCTCCTACACGGCTCCAAGCGTTACTGCTACCCCTTCGTCATTGATTGCCGCTGGTGTGGATGTTAAAGATACCTCACAAGGGGAAGTTCGCACGCTTGAAAACCAATCTGCACAAGGTAGATCAATTCGTGTTACCACCAACAAGAAAGCCACTTTACAAGGTAAAAATGTGGCTTCGGGCAATATCAATGTCAGCAGTGCGGAAGCTAATTTAGACCATAGTCATACTTCTGCTGACGCCGTTAAAGTCAATGCTTCACAAGGCAAAATTCAGGCTAACAATACAACCTTAATTGCCAAAACAGAATTAACTTTAACCACACCAGCTTCTCTTGAAACGCAATACAGTGATGTAAAAGCGGAAAAAATCACGACCAAACAACGCTCATTGAATACAAAAGGGGCAACATGGGAGCAAACAGGCACAGGTGAATTAACACTTGATGTGGCAGATACCTTACAAAATAGTGGGGGTACTTTTAAAACCCAGGGGGATTTAACCGTTAATGCTCAAGGTATGGATAACCAACAAGGGCGTTTACTTGTGAAAGGTAAGCTGACGGTAAATACTAACAGTGGTAAGATTGATGCTACACAGGGAATATTGTCGGCGGAGAAAGATATTTTCATCAATTCAGGGAAACTGATTAATGATGCTGGTTTAATTCAGTCTAGCCAAAATGTGGCGATAAATACTCAAGGACAAAGCCTCTCTAATCAACAAACACTGACTGATAGTCAAAATAAAGGCATTGTCGCGTTGGGGCAGTTAGATATTCAATCGTCTCATTTTTCTAACCAACAGGGGCGAGTGATCAGTGGTAAAAGCCAGACGCTCAACACAGCGGATCTCAACAATCAACAAGGTTTTATTTCTACCCAACAAGCTCTCCGTTTAGCGGCTTCCAACCTTGAAAACCATCAAGGTGTTATCTCCTCAACAGATAATGCGACACTGGCTATACAACATCATCTTACTCAAAAATCAGGCAGGATATTGAGTGATGCTTATCTTTCCGTGAGTGCAGCGACATTACAAAGTACTCACCAAAGCCTCTTTTCAGCCAATCAACTTGATATAGTAGCTCAAGGTATGTCAAATAAGGCGAGTAAGCTACTGGCAAAACAGAGTGTAACAGTTTCGAGCCACGAACTAGATAATACAAAAGGTGAGATAAGTAGCCATCAAAGTACTGTTAATATCGATACACATCAACAAAAACTCAATAATAACGAAGGTAAGATCCGCTCAAAATCGACATTAACGCTCCAAAGTGGTGAGCTGGATAACACAGAAGGTGCAATTCACAGTGAAGATGATATTGTACTAGATACGCATTATCAAGCCTTGACCAACCGCAATACCCTTTCGCCAGAGAAAGGAATGATTGCACTGGGTCAATTAACCGTGAATAGTGCTGCCGTTGTGAATCAACGAGGGTATATTGCAAGCCGTGATGTGCTGAATCTAAACGCGACAGCGATAAATAATACCCAAGGTTTAATCAAATCCAATGAGGCATTAGAACTTGCTGCCCAGTCTGTAAAAAATGACAAGGGCATTATTTCGGCAAAAACTGTTGCCAATATTAGCGTAGCCAACCATTTCACCCAACAAGCAGGGCAAATAGGAGCAAGTCAGCTTACCTTGAATGTAGGGCGTTTAAACAGTGAAAATAAGAGCTTAATTTCTGCTGATAGTGCTGAGATTCAAGTTTCAAAACACTTTAACCATCAGCAAAGTCGTTTAAATACTGTTGGGAATTTAACTATTCACAGCCAGGAGCTAAATAATCTACTGGGGGTAATCAACAGTGTGAGTGGTCATATCACTATTGATACCCTGCAACAGCAGTTGAATAATACTCAAGGGCAAATAACATCTAAAGGTAACCTTGGGATAAATTCAGGAAGATTACAAAATCAGGCTGGTTTGCTTTATAGCGAGCAAAATATCACGATTAATACTGATGGAAAAACATTAAGCAACCGACAAACACAAGGTCAATATCAAGGGATTTTAGCCCTTGGCAATTTAACGGTGGATTCAGGTAAACTAGATAATACTCAGGGCGTGATTTCAGTCAACTCCGCTCAATTGAATAGTTCGGAATTAATCAATCGTTTAGGTCGCTTACAAAGCAACGAAAATTTATCCCTAACCAATCAACACCTTGAGAACAGTAATGGGGTAATTTCAGGTGCACAAAATGTCACCTTAACGGTCACAGAGATGTTGAAACAAACCGCAGGTCAAATTGGTGCAGGTACATTAACCATCAATGCAGGGGCGATCCTATCGACGGAAAAAAGTGTTATTGCAGCCGATAACGCTACATTGTCTGTTCAACGTAATTTAGCGAATACGAAGAGTGAAATCTCAGCAACACAAGATCTAACGATCGCTAGCCAAAATATAAAGAACCAACAAGGGGTGCTATTAGCGGAAAAAGGAAATTTAATTCTTGATTCGCAAAAACATCAGATCAATAACTTAGAAGGTAAAGTCGTTGCAGGTAAAAACCTGTATGTGGAAAGTGGTACTTTAGAAAATCAGCAGGGTTTAATACAAGGTATTGCGAATCTTACCTTAAATACTCACGAGCAACGCCTGCATAACAACTTGGGTAACATTATTAGCCAACAGGCGTTGTCGATTATTTCAGCTGATCTAAACAATGAACAAGGTCATATTCAATCAGTTCAAGGTGCTGATATTCAATTGCGTTCTGCTACGCTTTCTAACCAAAAAGGCGTGATAACCTCCCGTGATAACTTACATTTAACAGCAGGTACGGTTCATAATGACAATGGGATTATAGATGCGAAAAATATAACGGCAAATCTCGCCAATCTTTATCAGCAAAAAGGAACGATTCAAGCTGATGAATTACTGAATATCACCGCAAGCGGTCAGATTTTCTCAAAAAATCGCAGCCAAGTAACTGGTAACAACATTACAATGATCTCGGCAGGTCAATTAGATAATCAGCAAAGTGAAATCATTGCGAAACAACATACCGCTATTCATAGTGGTCAGCTCAATAACAATAATGCTGCATTAGTCGCAGAGCAAGGCAAGCTTGAGATTAACACCAACCAACAAAGCCTTACTAATCAACAAGGCAAATTAAGTGCGGGTGCGAATTTGGTGATTCAAAGCGGCGAGTTGGATAATCAACAAGGCTTGATACAAAGTCGTCAAGATATGCTTATCAATACCCATCAAGGTAACTTAAATAACCAACAAACTAAAGTTACTGAACAGAATAAAGGGATTATTTCACTGGGCAAATTGGCTTTAACAACACAGCAACTGTTCAATCAACAGGGTTACTTATTAAGTCAGCAAGCACAAAACTTAATCTCGCAATCTCTTCAAAATGATTCGGGTGTGTTGGCTTCCCTTGATTCACAAACCGTGACGGTAAACGAGAATATCCACAATGTTGCAGGGAGAATCAGTAGCCTCTCAACAGCAATCTCAGCTCAAAACATAGATAACCAAGCAGGTTTATTGCAAGGTACGGAAAAGCTTTCAGTTCAATTGCGAGGTGACTTAAATAATGAAAAAGGGCAAGTGAAAGCCAAAGATCAACTCAGTCTAAAAGCGAATGAAGTCAATAACCGAGAAGGGAATATTCGTGCAACGGAAGGTAGCCTATCACTTTCTGTGTTATCAACACTAGATAATACTCTTGGTCATATTACTGCGAAACAGCAAGCGACTATTGAAGCAAACGCTCTAAACAATCAACAAGGTGTTGTGTACAACGAGCAAGAGTTGCTTCGCCTCAATATTAAGCAAGCCCTTGATAATTCCAAGGGCAGAGTGATTAGCAAAGAGGCTCTGTCAATTAAAAGTGACTCCCTCACCAATCAACAAGGGACGCTCTATGCGGAAAACCGAGGTAATGTTCAGGTGAATGGATTACTGGATAACCGGCACCTTGGCAAAATTCACGGTTTAGGCGAAATGGCGATTCAGGCTAATCAAATAGATAACCGTGGCGGTGAGATTCGCACCAAAGATACACTGACTCTCAATGTTAATCGCGACATTAATAATCAGAAGGTTAGCAAATCAGGTTCGTTTATTGAAAGTGGCAATGTATTAAATATTAATACAGCAATACTCAATAACCGTGATACAAAGTCTGAAAGTGAAAATATGACGCAGGGCATTTTAGCTACAGCTCTTACGCTTTCAGCACAGATTGTGGATAACCAGCAAGGGAAAATACATAGTCGCCAGCAAAGTAATTTGCAGATCCAAGATAGCTTAAATAACCAACAAGGTGAGGTGACTGGCAAGGGCGATATTGCAATTAAAGGTAATGCATTACAGATAAACAACCAACAAGGGCGGTTACAAGCAAAAAATGCATTGACGATTTTGGCTGATGAAGTTACCACTAATGGCCATATTGAAGGTGGTGATATTAGCATTACTCAGAAAAAGGATTTTGTGACTGGAAGCCATATCAATGCCAACCGTTCACTGGCGATTAGCATTGTAGGAAATCTAACGAATCAACATCATCTTTATGCCGATGAGAGTGTAAGTTTAAATGCAAATCAGATCGCCAATGGTGAAAATGGGCGAATCAGCAGTGCTAACACGCAGATTACCGCAAAAGGTGATTTAACCAATGAGGGGTTAATTAACAGTGTGAGTGTTGATGACAATGCTCAGACCGTGATTAAAGTAGGCGGGCGTTTAACCAACACAGGCAAAGGTCGAATTTATGGTGATGATATTGCCCTGCAGGCAGATAAATTTGAAAACAGCGATAAAGATTACGGCAACGGCGAGATTCTCTCTGCGGTGGTGGCTGCGCGTGGACGTTTAGATATTGGCGCACGAGAAATTGAGAATAACACCGGCTATTACCTTTCGGATAACCAAGTGGGGGCAACTCTTTTCAGTGTGGGCGATATGAGCTTTGGTCGCCTCTTAAATGGGCATCATCAAGCAGAAGGGAAAGCCGAAGTATTACGTAATAATAGTAGTGTGATTGAATCTGAAAGCCGTATTCGTTTTGGGGTGGATAAGGTTTATAACAATAATACGCATTTTACGGTAGCACACGTTAAAAACGGTGAAAAGGTAACTGAGATTACGAAAGTTTCGGAAAACCCACTGAATGAAACCTATATCATTCCAATGCACCGAGACAGCCGAGGTAATTTACCGACTTATTATAAGAATGACAAAGGAGAGGATTTTTCAAAAATTTCCTCAGAATATAAACATATCCCAATGGAGCTACTCCGCTGGGCAGGTTGGAGTCGTGCAGGGCAATTGGTTTATAACCTCAATAATATAGAACCTGCAGTTTTAAGTGCTGGCGAGACGATTCGTCCGGATATGTTATTAGCAAGTCGTAACCAAATGCGTTGCGATTCCTATTCTGATGGAGCAAAAAATTGCACCTATATTCCTGCCGGAAACTATGGGCTTGATAGCCCAATCTGGACATATGCCGGTGTTTCTGCGCCAAGTAGACCTTCACCGACTTTCTCTTTTGATGAGCTTGCTTCACAAGGTTACAAAGAAGAAGATTGGTTTAGTCTTGCTCCTAAAACCAATGAATTAGATATTTTCAACGTACCGGAAGAGCCAGGCGTAGCACCGGAAAAACCGGTACGTTTGGAAAATGAGAGCGAAGCAGATTTCCAAGTAAGAATGGATAGCTATCAGCAAGCTTTATCGACTTATACCAAAGCACAGAAAAAATGGGATTATTACCAAAACCGTATCAAACCTTATAACGATTGGGTGGAAGAGAATGAAGCTATTCTTGATATGGTAGATAAAAAAATTGAAGAACATAACCAAAATTTAAGTAAAGCTTTGGGGCAGCAGTATTTTCGTGATTTTTGGCAGATAACCCTTAAAAATCGCCGTGAAGACGAAAGCAAAGTTTTGACGACTGTTGCTGGGCAAATTATTGCTGGCGGAAATTTAGAAGCCAATAGCCAATCTTTTGTGAATAATCGCAGTGTGGTGATTGCCGGTCAAGATATGTTGCTCGAAAATAAAATTAAAAATGAAGATGAAGAGGGTTTACACCGCGTTACCGATACGGGCGATAAAGTCTTTACTTTCGATAAATGGCGAGGTGGTTTTAAACGTTACTTCCAACGCAAGTGGGAAAATAGCGGAGACTACACCCGCATTATCGAAACGCCATTTGATATGCAGATTTTCCGAGTGGAAGAAAATGCGAATTATACGGCAAATAAACAAACATCAGACAAGCTCAAGGAAGAAACTAAACACCAGCTTTCACTGAGTAATGTGAGTGTGAACAATAAGGCACTCTCTTCAACAGATGGTGTTGGGCTTGGTGCATTAAATGGTGAAGGTTCAGCTCATTTTACACCGCTAAGTGGTAATGCTCGCCAAGTTGATACTTTAGATGTATGGTCGGGTAAAGGGCAGCAGGTTGAATTGCAAACCGCTGATGGTCAATTAGAGGCTTTCCGAGCTTTAGGTGATACCACATTAAATTCATTGAGTACACAATCTAGGGTATCTCAAGAACCTCGCACGCTTGAACGTATTGCACTCAACAAGCACCAAGAAGTTCGTAGTATTCAGCCGAATTTAGTGATTCCTCGGAATGTGCTGTATCGGGTGAATGCAAGCCCGAATAGTCAGGTACTCATTGAAACCGACCCTGATTTCACTAATCAAAAACGGTGGTTAAGTTCTGATTATATGTTTAATGCTCTCCGTTACGAGCCAAACCAAACCCAAAAACGGTTAGGTGATGGTTTTTACGAGCAACGTTTAATCCGTGAGCAGATTAACCGCTTAACCGGTAGACAATTCGTGGGCAACTACACAGACTTTGACTCTCAATACCGTGGCTTAATGGAAGCAGGAGTAACATTTGCCCAAAAATTCAATTTACGCCCTGGAATTAGCCTTTCACCAAGCCAAGTGGCACAGCTGACAACGGATATTGTATGGTTGGAAAGTGAAAGTGTCACCTTACCGAACGGCAAAGTGGAAAATGTGCTCGTGCCGAAAGTGTATGCCTTAGCCAAAAAAGGCGACATTATAGGCAATGGTGCGTTGCTTTCGGGTAACAAGGTGATTCACAAAGGCGGCGATTTTATTAATAGTGGCACAGTAGCAGGTAGAGAACTGGTGCAGTTTGACAGTGATAGCATTCGTAACAGCGGTAATATCAGTGGTGGTGCGATAGTGGGTGATGTGCAAGGAGATATGGAGAATCTTGGCGGGACGATTGAAGCCGACCGAGCGATATTACTTAACGTAGCTGGTAACTTTAAGCACACAAGTCAAACGCACACGACATCGGTGAATGAGCGAGGCTACCAACGCACCGACACGACTGTGGGTCGCAAAGGCTTACTGCACGTTAAAGGTGAGAACGGGTCGTTACAAATCCAAGCGAATAACATCAATCTTGCAGGGGCGGATATTATTAATGACGGTCAAGGTCAGACATATTTATCTGCAAAAAATCAGTTAAATCTGACCGCTTTACAGGTGGGTTTTGATGAGAAAATGGGCGGTGGCAACCACTACCGTAATGAAGCCGTGCAAGGGGTTGAAATCAGCCGAGTGCAAGGCAAGGGTGATGTAGTGCTTTCGGCGAAAGATATTTATAGCGAAGGGGCAGCGTTAGAGTCGAAGCAACGTTTAGCCTTGTTAGCGGAAAATGATGTGGTGTTAGGTTCAGCCAGTACCTCAAGTGATTATGTCGAGTACCACCATACGAAAAGCGGTGGGGCGTTGGGTAGTTCGAAGAAAACGAGCTTAGATACGGCTCAACGCAGAACTCAAGTTGGCACCAAATTAGGTGGTGAAAATATTCTTGTGTCTGCTGGCAATGACCTAACCGCCCAAAACTTGCAAGCCATAGCGGATAATGATTTACAGCTACAAGCGGGGAATAACGTTACGATTTCTGCCGATACCAACTACTTTAAAGAGACGCATTTTGAGCAAAAATCGAAGTCTGGCGTATTCTCAGGTGGAGGCATTGGCATTACCTTTGGTAAAAAATCAGAAACCCACGAAAGCGAACAGGAAGGTTGGACGCAAAGCCAAGCTCGCAGTACGTTAGGAAGTCTTTCAGGCAATATTACGGTGAAGGCGGGTAATCACGCCCATATTTCAGGTACAGATTTAATTGTTTCGAAAGAGCTAGATAAGCAGATTTTAGTGGAAGGCAAATCAACCTATATTGGGTCGAGCCGAGACGAACTGAGTTCAACAGAACGGTACGAACAGAAACAATCGGGCTTGACAGTTGGATTTAGCTCAGCGGTAACGGACGGGGTGATGGCGACAAAACAGGCACTAAGTCGTTCAGGGGAAGTAAAAGATGAGCGTTTAAGCCAATTACTGAAAGTGAAAGCGGCGAATGAAGCTTATGAGACGGCACAAAAAGCGGCAAAAGTGATTGATGCCTTGAACTCGACAGACAATCTTTCAGATAAACTGGCGAATAGCGATGCTAAACTTTCAGCAAGTATTGGCTCAAGCAAATCTGTATCGACCAGCCACAGCCAGCAAACCACACACAAAGGCAGTGAACTGGAGGCGGCGAAAGTGATTGTGCGAGCAACGGATGGCGACACCACCATTGAGGGTTCAAAAATCAATGCCACCCATACCGAGCTAGAAGGTGACAATGTGAATCTGCTTAGCACAACAGACACTCAAACCAACCGAAGCGACAACAAAAGCAGCAGTTGGAGTTTGGGCGTGTTTATGGGTAAATCGCAAGGCTCTACCGGCTTTGGCGTGGAAGGTGCAGTAAATGTCGGCAAAGGGCATTCTAACAGTGATTCCAAGGTGCAAAACCTGACTGAGATTAACAGCGACAGCCTAAAAATCAAAGCTAAAGAGACGACTACTCTCAAAGGTGCGGTGGCGAATATCAACCATTTAGAACTTGATACCAAAAATCTGCATATTGAAAGTGTACAAGACACAGAAAAATATGACAGCAAACAGACCCAAGGTGGGGTAAGTGCCTCCTTTGCTTGGGGAAGCGGTGGCAGTGCATCAGCACAATTTAGCCAAAACAAAGCGAAAGTGGACTACGCTCAAGTTGCTCAACAATCGGGCTTTAACATTCAAGAAAGCTCTAAGATTAACGTGGAAGAAAACACGCATATCAAGGGTGGTATTATCCACGCCCAAGGTGACAAAGCAAATCACCAAATGAAGACAGGCACGCTGACTACTGAAAACTTAGAAAACCGTAGTGATGTGAAAGTAAGTGCCATCAGTGCAGGGCTAAGCACAGAGATGTCCAAAATGGCAAGCTCAGCGGTGGGTGCGGCATTAAGTGCCTTAGGTAATATGCGTGAAAGCGAACGCAGCCACACGAAAGCAGCGATAAGCGATAACATCAATCTCACGATTACCGATAGTGAAACCCAAAAACAGAAAACCGGCAAAACCGCCGAAGAGACAATAGCAAGCCTGAACCGAGACACCGCAAACGCCAATCAAGCGGTGGAAAAAGCGGATTTATCTGCAATTCAGGAAAAACAGGAAACGGCACAAGTTATTGGCGAGCTTTCTCAATCTTGGACAAACCGCTTAGTGCAACCGCATTTAGAAGAAGCCAATAAAAAACGGCAAGAAGCGGAGCAGCTCGAAAAATCCGACCCACTGAAATCGGCTCAACTGAAAGCAGAAGCCCAAGCGATTGAGGCAGAATACGGCTTAGGCAGCAATCTACAAATGGGCATTCGTGCAGCGACAGCGGCACTACAAGGCTTAGCAACAGGTAATGCCAACCAAGCGGCAGTCGGGCTGCTCTCCCCTTATGCGAATAAGCTGATTAAAGAGCAAACAGGTGATAACACCGAAGCCAATTTAATCGCACACGCTGTGTTAGGAGCAGTGGAAGCCCATATCACGGGTAACAATGCTGCAGCGGGTGCGTTGGGAGCGTTCACGGCAGAAGCGGCAGCACCATACTTAATGCAAGCCCTTTATAATACGGACAAAGCCGAAAATCTGACGGACGGCCAAAAACAAAACATCGCAAACCTGAGTCAAATTGCGGCTGGGTTAGCTGGTGGAGTGACTGGGGATAGCACGGCAGACTTTATCTCAGGGGCTGAGATTGGGAAACGGGCGGTGGAGAATAACTACTTGCTCGTTGATTATTCTCAATTAAAAGGCCTCACAAAAACTGACACCGAACAGGGACAAAAAATCAACGAGAAGCTAGAAAAAGCAGGTGTTGAAAGTATTGATAAATATGCAGAACAGTATCGTGCTTGTGGAGATAATTCGGACTGTCAAAAACAAGTAATTGATGCTGAAATGAAGGCAATTTCTCGTTCTTATGACATTATTAATGAATTGGCGAAATCGGGTGAATTAAGTAAAAATGACATTGATTTTATTCAATCTACCTTAGTGCCTAGAGCAAGAGGAGCATATGATTCTAAAACAAAAGATGAAGCCACTCTGGTAGTTTATCGTAGTGGCGATTTAGAAACTTTTGCGAAATCTGAACAGCGTTTGGCAGAGGCACGTTTTAGCGCTCAACTAAAATCATGGGTAGATCAAGGTTTAACTGATGAACAGATCCAACACAAATTAGAAAATGAACCTTTAGCGATTGCGTTATCAACGGCGGGTCCGAATGTAGGAGGGAGACAACCTTCGGGAAGCGGAATGGGTGTTCCAACATTTGCAAATGCAAGGCAGACACTATTACAGATCAGAGCTTTGAGTAAACGAGCGAGTGATTTTAGTGTGGAAGTACCGAGTACGATTTCAGCTAAAGATCGTCAGGTAAATATTTCCGAACCTCAAAACTACGGGTTATCTGAAGTAAAATTTAAAGGCGTTGTTTTGAATGATTTTAAAGGTGCTAATAAAGAATCATTAAACAGATTTAATCTTTTTTTATCTAATACAGTTGAAACAACAACGGGGAAAGGTATTCGTAATGCTACAAAACCACCAGAAATTTCTATTGAATCTGATTGGTTAAATTTAACAAAAGGAGCCAAAATTACAGAATATTCTAATGGTAGAAGAGTGGCAAAATTTGAATCAGGGGAACAAGCCGTATTTAGACCAAGTAAAACAGGTCCTATGACAATTGAACTACAAAGACCAGATGCCAAAAAAATTATTGAGGTGCGTTATGCTCAGTGATAAGCCTTGGTATGATATGTTCCCTTCAGAATTTCAGCTAAAAGAAAGAGATTTTATGTTATCTAAAACAGAAGTGAATGATTTCTTGTTATTTTATAGAAATTTCGTTGATCTTTTTGAAGGCGATTACAATCATAAATTTATAAAGGAGAATTTTCATTTTTTTGATTTCTTGGAATTTGATTATGAAAATGAAAGCAATATGGATAATTATGTGGCGGAGTTGTTATTATCATCTAAATATATTTATTCTTCACCTTTGGTTTTTTCTAATGAGGATTTTAATTGTATTTTATTTGAATTTAAGCCAAGTGCAATTACCAAGGTAGATAGTAATCTTCAAGATTACAATAGAATTTTTGGCTCTATGGTTTCTGATTATAGTGGTATTTTTTTAGTTACCCCAGTTGATTTTTCTTATGTATTGATAGTTAAAAATGGACATTATGCGCTAAGGTTTCATTGTAAAAAAAACATACATAAAAATAGATTTAATGATCTATTTGAAGACAAAATTGATATGTATGAATATGATAAGAAAGAAATTATAAACATTCTAAGTAAAACATATGAAAATATTTACCTAGGTGGTCATCTAACCAATATTTAAATACATAAGATATTTAGTGTGGAAGTACCGAGTACGGTTTCAGCTAAAGATCGTCAGGTAACGGTAACTGAAACTGTAGGTTATGGTAAGGGAACAACCAATCTAAGG
The DNA here is from genome assembly GCF_041807785.1 of Mannheimia sp. E30BD. NCBI lineage: Bacteria > Pseudomonadati > Pseudomonadota > Gammaproteobacteria > Pasteurellales > Pasteurellaceae > Mannheimia > Mannheimia sp. E30BD. Next base: position 17,288 of record NZ_JBGTYX010000004.1, on the reverse strand, counting down.
GTTTCTACTGGGGCTGAGAATGTGGCTTTATATCCAAAGCTAAAAGAACAATTAAAACTGGAAAATTTAAGTAATATAGTTTCAAAATCTCCAATTCTTGAACATGCTGCTTTTGGGAAAGGAAATTTAACAGTTAAAGGAACTGTAACGAAGAAAGAAGTTGAACGTTTAGCTATTGAATGGATCGGTGAAAAACCAATACTAACTAGCAATGGAGGAATGATTAGTTCTGATGGGACAAGGCGTTATAGACCTGCCGACATTAAAAAGAATTCAAAATATGCAGAAAGTGGTGTTCAAGCAAATTTTGAGAGAGGGTATACAGATAGTTCTGGTAAATTTATTTCTGAGAGTAATTTACATCTAAACATTAAGAAGGATTAATTATGCAAGCAGAACTTAAATTTATAGATTTTAATGGGTTGATAGCAACAAAAGAAGATGCTCAATTATTAATGTGCAATAAAGTATATTATTTACCATTATGTTTGGCGATTGGGGAAAAAGATGTTGTTGGTTCGGATTATTTTTATGTGGATATTTATAGTGTCAACTATATAAGAGAGAAAAGGATATTATTAGGGTCGAAATCTATAATTTCTTCTTTAGATGATTTTGATGAACTACAAAAAGAAATAGAAAATATTATTTCTTCTATTGAGGGAGAAACTTGGAATGATATATTAAAAAAATTAAGAGAGTTATTTAGATGGGAGTATGAAGACCATCAATTTGTATCTATTTAAATTTTATCTGAGTTTACAGAAGACCAGCTTGTCGGAGCTGCTTAGGTGTTGCAGAGCAATTTAATAAACGTTATCCAAATATTAAAGTTAATATTTTTGATAATAATGGTAATTTGATTAAGCCTTAGAAGAGAGTAAATGATGAGTAGAGTTGATTATAAAACATTAAAACAATGGTTTTTGGATGATGCCTATATTTGGTGTCAGCGCAGGTTTGAAAAAGGAGTTATTAAGGAATGGGAGAATGAGTTTAATTAGTGGGGGGGCATTAGATAGCTTTAGTGAAAGCTTTGAACTACCGATAGAAAATTTAATGATAGATGTTATTTTCATCATCACAAATGCAGGTAGGCTAAAGAGAAGTCATAAAATTGTTTTAAATAGAATAAATGACTTTTTGTTAAAACATAATTTGAATGAGTTAATTTCTTTTTTAGGAGAAGAAGAAAGAGAAGATTTTTTGTATGATTTAAATTTAATTTTAAATAATAGAAAGATTGAGTAAATGTATCCCGATAGCACTAACGTCCATATCAGCGCTGCTTAATATAAATTGCAAGCGGTGAATTATGTTAAGTATTTTGCGAATTTTAGAAAAGTAAATATGAATAACATCCATCAAGTTATTTTCAACAAATCCACTCAACAATTCTTTGTGGTTTCTGAACTTGCTAAATCAGCCGGAAAGCCCAAAGCGGTTTCTGCTGGTTCGGTGAATATTGTTTCTATTTTGCAAAATTTTTCTGAAAAAAGACCGCTTGGCACAACAGATACCCAAACCAACCGCTCAGATAACAAAAGCAGCAGTTGGAGTGTGGGTGTGTTTGTGGGTAAATCGCAAGGCTCTACCGGCTTTGGCGTGGAAGGGGCGGTGAATGTGGGCAAAGGGCATTCTAACAGTGATTCCCGTGTTCAGAACCAGACCGAAATCAACAGCGACAGCTTAAGCATTAAAACCAAAGAGACGACCACTCTCAAAGGTGCGGTGGCGAATATCAACCATTTAGAACTTGATACCAAAAATCTGCATATTGAAAGTGTACAAGACACAGAAAAATATGACAGCAAACAGACCCAAGGTGGGGTGAGTGGCTCGGTGGCGATTTATGGTAGCGGTTCAAGTGCTTCGGCACAATTTAGCCAAAACAAAGCGAAAGTGGACTATGCTCAAGTTGCTCAACAATCGGGCTTTAATATTCAAGAAAGCTCAAATATCAATGTGACTGAAAATACCCATTTAAAAGGCGGTATTATCAATGCCGAAGGTGATAAAGCGAATCACCAAATGAAAACCGGTACACTCACCACGGAAGCGATTGAAAACCGAAGTGATATCAAGGTAAGTAGTGTAAGTGCAGGTGCAAGCAGCGATATGGGGCAAATGGCAACAGCTGCAATCGGCGCAGCATTAAGTGCATTGGGGAATATGAGTGAAAGCGAACGCAGCCAAACCAAGGCAGCGATAAGCAGTAACATCAATCTCAGCATTACCGACAGCGACAAACAACAGCAACTCACAGGCAAAACCGCCGAAGAAACGCTCCAAAGCCTCAACCGAGACACCGCAAACGCGAATCAAGCGGTCGAAAAAGCCGATTTATCTGCAATTCAGGAGAAGCAGGAAATAGCTCAGGTTATCGGCCAATTATCGGTTTCTTGGACAAACCGCTTAGTGCAACCGCAGTTAGAGGAAGCGAATAAAAAACGGCAAGAAGCCGAGCAGCTCGAAAAATCCGACCCACTGAAATCGGCTCAACTGAAAGCTGAGGCAAAAGCGATTGAGGAGGAATACGGCTTAGGCAGCAATCTACAAATGGGCGTTCGTGCGGCAACGGCAGCACTACAAGGCTTAGCAACAGGCAATGCCAACCAAGCGGCAGTCGGATTGCTCTCCCCTTATGCGAATAAGCTGATTAAAGAACAAACAGGTGATAACACCGAAGCCAATTTAATCGCGCACGCTGTATTAGGGGCAATTGAGGCATATGCCACAGGCAACAATGCGGCAGCAGGTGCGTTGGGAGCGTTCACGGCGGAGGCGGCGGCACCTTACTTAATGCAAGCCCTTTACAATACAGACAAAGCCGAAAATCTGACGGACAGCCAAAAACAAAACATCGCTAATCTAAGCCAAATTGCGGCTGGGTTAGCCGGTGGAATGACTGGGGACAGCACGGCAGACTTTATCTCAGGAGCGGAGATTGGAAAGAGGGCGGTGGAGAATAATTACTTTGATCTAGGAAGTGCATTAAAATATCCCGAATATGTCTCACCTTTAGCGTTGAAATCTGAAGGTGAAGAGATAAAACAAAATATTGAGATTGAAGCTAATAAACTAGCAGCTGAGGAAATTGTTGATACAGCAGATAAATATGCACCACACTATATATCTTTCAATGGGGTAGCATATGGAATTGGAGCTAAATCAGTAGTTAATCTTAGAAATGGAGATGTAGTTTCAGGTTGGGTCTTTACCCCTGTTTCATTACCAAATAGGTTTGGTGTGTCTGCTAGTGCAAACTTAGGGTGGATAGTCAACCTAGATAACCAAGATATTAAAGCAGCAGATGGAAGCCGAAGGACTTCTAAAACAATATCTAGCGTCATCGAAGGAAATGCTATTGGTGTTAGCGGTTGTTATACAATCTGTGCAGGCTATAGCCAAAACATACCTGATAAAGGAGCCAAGAAATATCATTCTTTTGAATTTGGTATTGGTCGTGGTGCTAGTGGTGGAAGTATAAACCAAGAAAGAACCTATAGAGTGGGAAATATCATCGGTGGTGAGCAATGAGATATTCCTATTTTAAAATCTTAATTCCAATATTTATATTATTGGTTAATGGTTATGTCTTTCTTAGTGGAGCAGCAACGGAAAACCTTGAGATAGAGGGAGAAACAAAACATATTTATCGTACATTAACAAAAGAAATTGTAAAGATGAACGGAGAGTATAGCCATTTTGGCGGACAGGTTATTAGAGGATTCACTTTAGAAGTTACTTTCGAACCTTCTGAGGAAAACAATGAGGCTGTCATTATTCGTAGAATTGAAGATTTAGGATTTATCTTTAAAAGAATGGGAAATAATCCCCCTTATATTTTTTGTAAAGGTGAGAGCGGTTTTCTAATTTCTAAAAAAACTATTTTTAGAATAGATTATGAGAAGAAGATGGCGAGTTGTGTGAATTAACCCCCGATATTTACAAGCGGTTAGTTTTGTTAGGTATTTTGCAAATTTTAGAAACGTAAATATGAATAACATCCATCAAGTTATTTTTAACAAATCCACACAACAGTCTGTTGTTGTATCTGAACTCGCCAAATCAGTCAAAAAAACCAAAGCTGTTTCTGCCAGTTCGGTGGATATCGTTTCTATTTTACAAAATTTTTCTGAAAAACGACCGCTTGGCACAACAGATACCCAAACCAACCGCTCAGATAACAAAAGCAGCAGTTGGAGTGTGGGCGTGTTTGTGGGTAAATCACAAGGCTCTACCGGCTTTGGCGTGGAAGGTGCAGTAAATGTCGGCAAAGGGCATTCTAACAGTGATTCCCGTGTTCAGAACCAGACCGAAATCAACAGCGACAGCTTAAACATTAAAACCAAAGAGACGACCACACTCAAAGGTGCGGTGGCGAATATCAACCATTTAGAACTTGATACCAAAAATCTGCATATTGAAAGTGTACAAGACACAGAAAAATATAACAGCAAACAGACCCAAGGTGGGGTGAGTGGCTCGGTGGCGATTTATGGTAGCGGTTCAAGTGCTTCGGCACAATTTAGCCAACAGAAAGCGAATGTGGATTACGCACAAGTTCATCAACAATCGGGCTTTAACATTCAAGAAAGCTCCAAAATTAACGTGGAAGAAAACACGCATATCAAGGGTGGCATTATCCACGCCCAAGGCGACAAAGCGAACCACCGAATGACAACCGGCACGCTGACGACAGAAGCGATTGAAAACCGCAGTGATATTAAGGTAAGCAGTGTGAGTGCTGGAGCAAGCACAGATATGGGGCAAATGGCGACAATGGCAGTGGGTGCTGCATTAAGTGCATTGGGGAATATGAGCGAAAGCGAACGCAGCCAAACCAAGGCAGCGATAAGCAGTAACATCAATCTCAGCATTACCGATAGCAACAAACAACAGCAACTCACAGGCAAAACCGCCGAAGAGACAATAGCAAGCCTGAACCGAGACACCGCAAACGCCAATCAAGCGGTGGAAAAAGCGGATTTAAATGCAATTCAGGAACGCCAAGAGGCAACCCAAATTGTCGCAGAAATTGGGGCGCAACGTGTGGGTGATTTTGCCCAATATATGGGTTGGGAAGATGGCAGCCCTCAGAAAGTCGCTTTACACGGTTTAGTTGGTTATCTTGCTGCAAAAGTGGGTGGAGATAATACGGCTGCTAGTACCCTTTCGGCAATGGGCAGTGAATATATCAACACAGAAATTGCAAATTATTTGCAAGAAAACACCGCTTTAACGGCGGATGAACGCAATGCCATTCAGCAAGCGAGTGCAGCAGGATTGGGGGCTTTGATTGGTGCGAGTTTGGGAGGTGATTCAAACGAAGTTACACAATCGGCACAAATGGCGTTAAGGACGGAGAAGTTTAACAGGCAGCTTCACCCTGACGAGAAACAAAGAATTAAAGATCTTGCGAATGGCGATAAGGAAAAAGAAGCACGCTTAACTGCTGCGGCTTGTGCGTTGGTACATTGTTCGGCTCAAATTCCAAGTGATGATCCAGAGTATGCAGAAGTTTACGCTCAAGCGAAGGCATTGGAAGATTTGGGAAATCAGGCTGAATTTGCAAGTGAAAGAGAATTACTTTCAAGGCAGTTAGCTGATTATGATATTTCTGATGGAGTATCAGGTTATCGTAAAAAACTATTCCAATATGATAAGTATGTTAATAGAGGAATAGATAGTTTAAATCAGACTGATACGAAATATGGAGTCACTACTCGAGTAGTTGGAGCGGTTCAAACAGCGGGTGGGGCAACTATTGCGACAGGTTCAACATTAGGCACAATAGGAGCTTGTACAGGTACAGTTGGAGCTGGGTGTATTGTTGCAGTTCCGATAGGTGCTATTGGTGCTGCTTATGGTAGTGATTTAGCTGCTTCAGGTATAAAAGCCGTTTACACAGGCAAATATCATTCTCCGATAGGCTCTCAAGCATTCGCAGACCTTACTGGGATATCTCAAGACACTGCAGATTTGATTTATGGTGCTCCATCGGCAGTATTTGGAGCAAAACCGATAGTAATGGGTGTTACTAAATCAATAGGTGTAGTGGCTAATGAAGTCGCTCGTATCGGAAGGGATGTTAAATATGTTGCTGGAGAGTTAGGAAAGGATGTGAAGGTAGGAGCAGGTTATATTAATAATTCAGCTCAAACAGGGTATGTTCACTCTATCAATACAGCAAGAGATATTACAGAGCAAGGACTAAATACAGGAGCTACTATTACTAGAAATTTAAATAATAAAATAGAAAATACAGGCACTAAGAAATTTGGATTAGGCGTTTTAGGTGGTGGTGCTGGAGAGCTTGCAGTGGAAAGCCGCTCCTATTCAGAAGGTAAAAAAGATTTAACTCCAACAAATTTAATTGGAACAACAAATAATATTTTGAAGTCGGGATTAACGGGCGGGGTCACAGCTAATATGAATACATTACAGGCTTTAGGGGTTAATACGGTATCTGGTATAACTCTAAAAAATCAAAGTGGTAATGAAGCATTTAAGGAAAGTATCATTTCCTCTGGTGTTTCGTCACTCACTGGATTTAGAGGGTATATTGAGGAACCTGCATCTGGATTAACTAACTCTATATTAACAGATGAGATAAAAGCAATTTTCGAAAAATATAAAAGCAATAATACAAAGGAAAAATAGTATGCAAAAAATCATTATTTATGCAGCCTTCTGTATATTGGGCTCTATAGGGTTTTATCTCATGACTGGAATATATATAGGATTCAAAGCTGATTTTCTAGATGTTTTTATAGATATTTTTCCAAAATTAGCCTTGATTAGTGCTATAAACTTCTTTATAAGAGGTAGATAATTAGAATGTACTCTAAAAGTAACAGATGCAATATCTAATGAAGTTGCTCGAAACGCCAAGAAGCGGAAAAGCTTGAAAACTCCAACCCACCTAGCAGTGCAACTAAAAACCGAAGCCAAGGCGATTGAAGTGCAATATGGCTTGAGTAGCAACCTGCAAATGGGCATTCGTGCAGCAACCGCAGCACTGCAAGGCTTGGCGACAGGTAATACTTGGGTTACTTTCCCCGATGGTGCTCGTCTCCGACGAGCGCCAATACTTATCTGCTTAAAGCGGTTAATTATATTGAGCATTTTGCAAATTTTAGCAGTAAATCAACCGCTTGTTTTGGCACGAGTGAGACACTCGCGCCATCGGGAGGAACAGCATTTCAACCTAAAGATGGCCGGAAGTATTTCGATGAAAAATTAAAATAGGATTTTTTATGAAGGCAATAGAAAAAAATAATGATGTTACTGTAATACAATTGTCCCAAAAAGATATTCACTTAGTTACAAGTGCTTTGGGAGAAATATCTAATATATTAGATATAGATGATTGTGAAACTAGAACTGGTTATAGTTTAGATGAATTTGAAAAGTTATTTTATGAATTTAATATAATTGATGATAGATAATGCAATTTAGCTGATCAATTAGGTTCTAACACTCAGGCAAAAGGGCAAGTAATTATTTTTACGGAAAGACCAGCTTGTCCGAGTTGCTTGGGTGTAGCAGAACAATTCAATAAAGGTTATCCCAATATCAAAGTGAATATCTTTGATAATAATGGGAATTTGATTAAGCCTTAAAGGAGAAACATTTATGAGTCGAGTGAATTATAAAACATTAAAGCAGTAGTTTTTTGAAGATGCCTATCTGTGGTGTCAGAGAAAATTTGAAAATGGAAAAATTACAAAATGGAATAAAGATTTCTCTGAATGGGGAGGGGCTTTAGATAGCTTTGATGGGAATTTCGATTTGCCAATAGAGAATTTAATGCTAAGTGTCATTTATATTATATTAAATGGAGCAAGACATACCTATAGCCACACTTTAGTGATGAATGATATAGATAAGATTTTATCAGACAATGATCTTGATAATCTTATTTCTATATTAGAAGAAGAAAAGCAGGAATTTCTTTATGATTTGAATTTAGTTTTCAATAATAGAGAATTAGAATAGTAGTATATGAATAATGTCTACAAAGTTATCTTCAATAGAAATTCTCAACAATTCGTTGTAGTTTCTGAATTAGCCAAATCATCAGGAAAATCATCAACGGCACCCAAAGCAAAGATTGATGATCTTTTTTCATTGTTATTTGAAAATCTATTTGGAAATAAAGAACCTATCAACCTAAACGACCACCAAGAAGTGCGGGCAATCACGCCTAATTTACAGCTGCCGAATAACCGTATTTACCGCCTAAATAGCACGCCAAACAGTACCGTGTTGGTGGAAACCGACCCTGATTTCACTAATCAAAAACGGTGGTTAAGTTCTGATTATATGTTTAAGGCCCTTCGCTATGAGCCAAACCAAACCCAAAAACGGTTAGGTGATGGTTTTTACGAGCAACGTTTAATCCGTGAGCAGATTAACCGCTTAACCGGTAGACAATTCGTGGGCAACTACACAGACTTTGACTCTCAATACCGTGGCTTAATGGAAGCAGGAGTAACATTTGCCCAAAAATTCAATTTACGCCCTGGAATTAGCCTTTCACCAAGCCAAGTGGCACAGCTAACAACCGATATTGTATGGTTAGAAACAGAAACCGTGACTTTACCGAATGGCAAGGTAGAAAACGTGCTAGTGCCGAAAGTGTATGCCTTAGCCAAAAAAGGCGACATTACAGGCAATGGTGCGTTGCTTTCGGGTAACAAGGTGATTCACAAAGGCGGCGAGTTTATCAACAGCGGCACGGTTGCAGGTCGTGAATTGGTGCAGTTTGACAGTGATAGCATTCGTAACAGCGGTAATATCAGTGGTGGTGCGATAGTGGGTAATGTGCAAGGAGATATGGAGAATCTTGGCGGGACGATTGAAGCCGACCGAGCGATATTACTTAACGTAGCTGGTAACTTTAAGCACACAAGTCAAACGCACACGACATCGGTGAATGAGCGAGGCTACCAACGCACCGACACGACTGTGGGTCGCAAAGGCTTACTGCACGTTAAAGGTGAGAAGGGGTCGTTACAAATCCAAGCGAATAACATCAATCTTGCAGGGGCGGATATTATTAATGACGGTCAAGGTCAGACATATTTATCTGCAAAAAATCAGCTCAATCTGACCGCTTTACAGGTCGGTTTTGATGAGAAAATGGGCGGTGGTAACCACTATCGTAATGAAGCCGTGCAAGGGGTTGAAATCAGCCGAGTGCAAGGCAAGGGTGATGTAGTGCTTTCGGCGAAAGATATTTATAGCGAAGGGGCAGAGCTAGAAGCCAAATCCAGATTAGTGGCGTTAGCGGAAAATGATATTGTGTTGGGAAGTGCAACACGCCAAACGGCTTATGAGGAGTATCATAAGACGAAAAGTGGCAGTGCGGTGGCGAAGAAAACGCAAACGACGTTTGACCAAGTGAATGAAACACTCCACAAAGGCACAGAGCTGACAGGCGATACAATTGAAGTGAAAGCAGGCAAAGATATTCAAGGCGAAAGCCTGCTTGCGGTGTCACGCACAGGTGATATTGATTTTATTGCTGGGAATAACGTCACGATTAATTCTGCGACAAACCTACTTTCGGAACAACATATCAATGAAACCAAACGTAGCGGCTTGCTTAACGGTGGCGAACTTGGCTTTACGATTGGTAGCCAAAAAACACGTCAAGAAAGCACGTTAGAGGGGGCAATCCAAAGCACGGCTCGCAATACCCTTGCGAGTGAAAGCGGCAATATCCGTATTCAAGCAGGGAATAAAGCGAACGTGAGCAATGTAGATGTGCTGATTTCCAACGAAAAAACCGCCGTGATTTCAGGCAAAAATGGTGTGCGTGTTGAAGCTGGAAAAGATGTTATCAACCGCACAGATAAATTTGAATTTAGCCAGTCGGGCTTAAGCATAGCGTTGAGTACACCGGTAACGGATGCGGTGCAATCGGCACGGCAATCGGTGCAAAAAGCGAAGGCAACACAAAACGAGAAACTCAAAGGCGTGTATGCGATGAAAGCGGCGGAGGATGCCGTGATTGCAGCACAAAATGCTCAGAAAGTGGCAGAAACGTTGGGCAATCTTGGCAATGCACTCACAGAAAACCATGCTGCGGCAGAAAATCCGGCGGTGAAGATTTCAGTCAGTCTCGGCACGCAAAAACAGCAAAGAGAAAGCCGTAGTCAAAGCGTGACCCACAGCAAAAGCACCCTGAACGGCGGCAATATTGCCTTGATTTCGGGAGCGGGCAAAGTTGCGCTGGAAGGGGTGGATACCCGAGTGAAAGACACCCTGCTGCTTGACGGTAAGCTGGGTATTGAATCCAAAGGTGTTGCGGATACTTATCAAAACAACACTAAGAATAAGAATCACAGTGCGAGTGTGGGCGTATTTATCGGTTTAGATAGAGATAGTTTTGGTATTGGTTTTGAGGCAGGAGTGAGTGGAGGTAAAGGCAAGGAGAATATCGAAACTGAAACGTGGCAGAACAACCAACTGCAAGCGGGTAAAATTGTTACAAATTCTGCAAATGGTAAACTCATGCTGGATGCAACCAATGTCAAAGCAAATCATTGGGAAGGTGAGGTACAAGATTTTGAGGCAAGAAGTCGACAAGATATAAGCAAATATAAAAGCGAATACACAGAAGGCAGCGTACATGGCACATTGGCGGTAGGGACAACAGGAGTAAATGGTCATGTGGCATATAATGGAGCCAAGTTGAACACTGCTCAGGTGGAAAACCAAACATCCATCGACATAGGCAAGGGTGGAATGGACGTTAAAGTGAAAAAGAACGCCCATTTTGACGGTGCGGTAATGACCAGCCAAGCGGAGCAAGAAAACAACCGCTTCCAAGCCGGCACGCTGACCACCGGCGATATTGAAAACCACAGTGAATTGAAAACCCGAAGTGTCGCGATTAGCGGAGGGACAAGTGGGGTGAACCCGATGTCGGCACTGAGTTTGCTGGGCAATAAAAACGAAAGCGAGCGAAGCACAACAAAGGCAGCGATTGGGGAAAATATCGCTATCGCCCTCACCCAAGACCCCAATGCGGAAAGCACACTCAATCAGCTTAATCGAGATACGCAAAATGCGAATCAAAAAGTGACTAAACACGACATCAGTGAAGCGAGAGAAACGCAAGAGTTAGTGAAAGGCATAGGTGAGATTGCAGAAAAGGCTTATCAGATTTACACGCATAGTGAGCGTGAAAAAGTGACGGAAGCGAAGCTGGAATTGGGCAAAGCACAAGCTCAAAAAGCGAGCAAGGAAGAGATTGGTAAATTAGAAGCCAATTTAGACCGCTTGCAAAAAGAGTTTGATAAAAACTACGGCACGGGCAGTAAAACCAAACGAGCGGTGGAAGCGGTGACGGCAGCCTTGCAAGGTTTAGCGGCGAAAGACGTGGGACAAGCGGCAGTAGGTTTAGCCTCACCATACTTAAATGCAGAAATCAAAAAGTACACCGAAGGCGATACCCAAGCTAACTTGATTGCTCACGCATTGCTAGGTGCGGTGGAAGCAGCTGCGACAGGGAACAATGTACTGGCAGGGGCTGCGGCAGGTGCAGGGAGCGAAGCGGCAGCAGACTTTATAGTTAAAACCCTCCACAAGGGCAAATCTACGAAAGACCTAAGTGAATCAGAAAAACAGACAGTCACATTCTTAAGCCAACTTGCAGGTGGATTAGCTTCGGGGATAATCGGAGATAGTACACAATCGGCAGCGGTTGGAGTGGATATTGGCAAACGGGCGGTGGAGAATAATTACTTATTCCATCCTGATGTGTATGCTTATCAAAAAGCGCTTAAAAAAGCGATTGAAAACGGAGAAAGCGTTGAAGAAGTACATAAGCATTTCAAAGCGTTAAGCGAAAAACAACGTGATGAATTGTTAGCTGATTGTGATATTGATTGCCGAATGACAGTGCCACAAACCTTATTAGGGGCAGTAAATTTAGCAGATGATTTATCAGGTGCATTGAATAGTTGGCTTCAAGGCTTGCCTTTTGAAGAACAAGGTAAATTCTATCAGCTGGTTGAGAGTGAAAACCAGAAGACTATTGAAGCACTGAAAGAGAAACAAACCGGCTTAGAGAAAGGCATTGAGTTAGCAATGGATGCTTCTCGATTGCTTGCGAAAGAAGTGGACATAAACACGCCAAAAACTAAGCAATCGCTTTATGATTCCAAGAAAACAAGGGAAAAATTAGAGAAAGAGTTTGGTAAGGAAAATGTGGTTTCCACAACCATTGCTGCCAGTGGAATAAGAAATACTAATTTAGCGGGGAAAAAGCATCCTAAGACAGGTGTACCATTTGATAGCAAAGGTTATCCAATTTTTGATGACATAGCTAAATATGATACAAGATTGGATATTAAGTCTTTTAGAAGTGCTACTTATCCTGAGCAAATGGAAATGGCAACTAAGCAATTATATAAAGATCTTGGAGAAGATGGTTTAAAAAAACTATTCAATCAAAAGCAAATAAACGCAATTAAGAATGGAGACAAAAAAATACCTGGATTTACATGGCATCATCATCAAGATACAGGGAGGATGCAACTAGTTCCTGAATGGCAACACTCTAAAACAGGTCATATTGGTGGAGATTATATTCAAAAAGGAAAATAATATGTGGAGTATTTATAAAGAGGATCATTCAGATCTTAATTTCGCTATTGGATGTTTATATTGTGATGCAATAAACATGGATGAATTTAAATCTTGGATAGAAATGCTTGTTTTAAACTTAAAATCAGAAGATATACCAATGTATATATACGACTTACTTGATTTTGATGGGGAGCTATATCATATTTCAAAGCTTATTGGATTTGATATTATTAATGATTTATCTGAATCAGAAGAATATAGTATATATGGAATTGCATATTTAAGAAACAATCCTATTTATGAGTGTCCAATTGGTAAGGATAAGGCTATTATGGTACTAGCTTCAAATAGAGAAGTTTTAGAAAGATTTAAAAGATTTTTTCCATTTATAAATATAAAATCCCCCGATAGCGCCCGTCTCCAGACGGGTGATAAACATTTGCCTGATATATGAAAATTAAAAATGAACAACAGATTTCACAAAGTCATTTTCAGTCAATCTCAACAACAATTTGTGGTGGTTTCTGAGTTAGCAAAATCTTCGGGAAAATCATCAACCTTGCCAAAAGCAAAGGTTGATGGGTCTTTTTCGTTGCTGTTTGACAATATATTTAGTAATTCAGAATTACATTTGCAAAGCCAAACGTGGCAGAATAACCAATTACAAGCGGGTAAATTCGTCACCAATTCTGCAAACGGCAAACTCTTGCTGGATGCCACCAATGTCAAAGCCAATCGCTGGGAAGGCGAAGTACAAGATTTTGAGGCAAGAAGTCGACAAGATATAAGCAAATATAAAAGCGAATACACAGAAGGCAGCGTACATGGCACATTGGCGGTAGGGACAACAGGAGTAAATGGTCATGTGGCATATAATGGAGCGAAGTTGAACACTGCTCAGGTGGAAAACCAAACTGCAATCGACATAGGCAAGGGTGGAATGGACGTTAAAGTGAAAAAGAACGCCCATTTTGAGGGAGTGGTAATGACTAGCCAAGCGGAGAAAGAAAAAAACCGCTTCCAAGCCGGCACGCTGACCACCGGTGATATTGAAAACCACAGTGAATTGAAAACCCGAAGTGTCGTGATTAGCGGAGGGACAAGTGGGGTGAACCCGATGTCGGCACTGAGCTTACTGGGCAATAAAAACGAAAGCGAGCGAAGCACAACAAAGGCAGCGATTGGAGAAAATATCGCTATCACCCTCACCGAAGACCCAAATGCGGAAACTACGCTTAATCATCTCAACCGAGATACGCAAAACGCCAATCAAAAAGTGACGAAACACGATATCAGTGAGGTGAAAGAAACGCAAGAGTTAGTGAAAGGCATAGGCGAGATTGCGGACAAAGCATTCCAAATTTACACGCATAGTGAGCGTGAAAAAGTGACGGAAGCGAAGCTGGCGTTGGGCAAAGTGGAAACCCGTTTGAGAAATGAGGGTAAAACGAAAGAAGAAATCGCTCAACATCCTGAATACAAGGCATTAAAGCAGGATTTAAATGATAAACAGCAGACTTTTGACAATGCCTACGGCACGGGCAGTAAAACCAAACGAGCGGTGGATGCAGTCACAGCCGCCTTGCAAGGGTTAGCGGCGAAAGACGTGGGACAAGCGGCAGTGGGTTTAGCCTCGCCATACTTAAATGCAGAAATCAAAAAGTACACCGAAGGCGATACCCAAGCTAACTTGATTGCCCACGCCTTACTGGGTGCGGTGGAAGCAGCTGTGACAGGGAACAATGTACTCGCAGGGGCTGCGGCGGGTGCAGGGAGCGAAGCGGCAGCAGACTTTATAGTTAAAACCCTCTACAAGGGCAAATCTACGAAAGACTTAACCGAAGCCGAGAAACAGAATGTGGCGTTGCTAAGCCAGCTTGCAAGCGGACTGGCTTCAGGTTTGATAGGGGATAGTACACAATCGGCAGCCGTTGGGGCGGATATTGGGAAAAGGGCAGTGGAGAATAATTTCTTTGATGACCTTCACCCTTCTGAAGACCGAAAACAAACGATATCGGTGATAGCGAAAGCTCTATTTAATGGTGATGAAGAAAAAGCCGAAGCTTATTATGACGGACTGAAACAAGGTGAAGCGAAAGCCTTAATTGAAAGTATCGAAGGTACGGTAGAGGCAGTTCAACACTTTGATGAAACAATAGTAACGATTGCCGAAGCATTGGGTAATCCAAAAGAAACTGTTCAAAAAGTAGTGATTTCTCTCGAAGAGTTAAATGCCCGTATCAATTCAGCATTAGAGACTAATCCGGCAGAGGCTGGTGAATTGATGGGATATTTACAATCTCAAGGGAAAGCAATACAAGCTCCAACGGTGATTTTGACCGGTGGAGTAGCAGAAAAAGTAGTGAGATTGTTGAAGAAATCTCCTCAAGTGGATTATAAGTCTGATGTAAATAATTTGGGTGTGAATAGTGCTAAATTTAATAAGGAGTTGAATGATAAAATATCTAATAAAGAATTAGGAGAAATTCAATCTTTCTATAGAGAAAGAATTAAAGAATATCAAGATAAAATTTATGATTTACGCTCTGAATTACCGTCATCATTGAAAAGATCTGGAAATGTTGCTGTAGCAAAAATAGATGTAGAAGGATTAGGTATTAAGCAATTAGCAGCTCATAGTGGCATTAGTTCTACTATGAAAGGATTTGTCGGAGATGGTAAAGTAGAATTTGAGTATTTACATATAGAACCTAAAGGAGGAGGTCGTCCAATACCTAGAAATACTGATTCTGAATATAAAATATTATCCAATTTGGCTGATAATTTAGGTAATAATTTTGATTCCAAAGGTGAGATAACTATATTTACAGAGCGAAGAGCTTGTCAAAGTTGTCTTGGTGTAATTACACAATTTAAGGAACGTTATCCTAACATTAAAATAAATGTTATTAGTAATGAGAATGAAAAGATATTAAATCCAAATCAGAGGGGTAAATAATATGTGTAGAGAAAGCTATAGAAACATCAAATTGTATTACTTAGAAAGTGGTTATAATTGGTGTAAAAGAAAGTTTAACAATGGAAAAGTGAATGGAAAAATTGAACCAACCATAGAATGGTCAGGAGCTAGTTATGATTGGGAAAATTCTTATGAGTTAGATATTGAAAAATTAATGTTGGCTGTGGTTGAAATTATTTGTTATGCAGGACGGTGTCATAAACCACATATTATAAATTTAGATTTTATAAAAAAAATACTCTCTGAAAATTCTATTGAGGATTTAGTGAAAGATCTTGAGGAAGAAGAAAAGGTTGAATTTCTTTATGAGCTGAATTTAGTATTGAACAATCAAGAATTGGAGGATGAGGAATCCTCCTGATAAGACTATTTTATGTAATTTACAAGCGGTTAATTCATGTTGAATATTTTGTAAATTTTAGCGGTAAATTAACCGCTTGTTTGGTATGAGCGAGAACGCTCACACCATCAGGGCATAGGTGAGATTGCGGAAAAGGCTTATCAGATTTACACGCATAGTGAGCGTGAAAAAGTGACGGAAGCGAAGCTGGCGTTGGGCAAAGTGGAAACCCGTTTGAGAAATGAGGGTAAAACGAAAGAAGAAATCGCTCAACATCCTGAATACAAGGCATTAAAGCAGGATTTAAATGATAAACAGCAGACTTTTGACAATGCCTACGGCACGGGCAGTAAAACCAAACGAGCGGTGGATGCAGTCACAGCCGCCTTGCAAGGGTTAGCGGCGAAAGACGTGGGACAAGCGGCAGTGGGTTTAGCCTCGCCATACTTAAATGCAGAAATCAAAAAGTACACCGAAGGCGATACCCAAGCTAACTTGATTGCCCACGCATTGCTAGGTGCGGTGGAAGCAGCTGTGACAGGGAACAATGTACTGGCAGGGGCTGCGGCGGGTGCAGGGAGCGAAGCGGCAGCGAAGGTCATTACCGAAACCTTATACAAAGGGAAAACTACAGAGCAACTGACGGAAGCTGAAAAGCAAAATGTCGTGTTCTTAAGCCAACTTGCGGGAGGATTGGCTTCAGGCTTGATAGGGGATAGTACACAGTCGGCAGCGGTTGGAGCGGATATTGGCAAACGGGCGGTGGAGAATAATTCTCTTGTAGTTGATAGGTTGAGAGAAAATAAAAAAGCAGATGCTGAACAGTGGAAACTAAAAGTCAGAGAAAAAATTGGCAATAATACTGCATCACAGTTTATTAATGGTGTAATTGATGTTGTTGAGGAAGGTGCTGATTCAGCTTTATTCGTTGGAGATACAGTATTTGATACATTTGCTCTGTTAACTACTTGTGCTGTCGGCGATAGTTATTGTAATCAGGCAAAGATTGATCTAGCAGGAAAGAACCAAGCAGTATCAAATACATTAAATGCTTTGATGACAGGAGAATATTGGGAAGGTATAAAAGCAGTTGCGAAGCAAGCTTATGAAGGGGATCAACAAGCGTTAGAGAATTTCTCTGGAATATTAACAGGGTTGCTATTGCCAACAAAAGTTTTACCCAATAATTCTAAGCTAGGTGATTTTTCTAGGAAAGCTCCAAATAGTATTAATGCAAGTAGTGATTTATCAGTAGTTGGAGAAACATTAGGTTATAAAACCATACATGTAGATTTTAATAAGTCTTTAATTAAAGGAAGTGATGAAAGTCATCTAGTTAATAACTTAGCAGCTAATACA
>NZ_JBGTYX010000003.1:0-231379 GCF_041807785.1 Mannheimia sp. E30BD | reverse complement strand
GGTACGAAACGTACTTTATAATGCGGCGAATGTCGCCCGCCAACACGAACCGAAGTTCAAGGCATTTTATGAACGGCTGATTGCTCGTGGCAAACCGTTCAAAGTGGCGGTAAACGCCTGTATACGTAAGCTTTTAACCGTGATTAATGCCATCGTCCGTGATGGCTCACAGTGGAATGCTCACGCGGTTTAATTAACGAATTTGTATCTTGCCAAAAATGTTGGGGAGATACAGTTGCTACACATAAATGTGTATTTATCAGGTTACAAAATATTATGTCAGACGATATCCAACAAAAATCTGAAAAGAAAATTGCTTATAATTTCAATAAGTTACAAAAACGTTTACGCCGTAATGTCGGCAATGCAATTGCTGATTTTGGTATGATTGAAGAAGGCGACCGTGTGATGGTTTGCCTTTCTGGCGGGAAAGACAGCTACACTTTACTTGATATTCTGCTTAATCTTCAACAAAGTGCCCCTGTGAATTTCAGCGTTGTTGCGGTAAACCTAGACCAAAAACAACCGGGCTTTCCGGAAGAGGTATTGCCTCGCTATTTAGACAGCATTGGTGTGGAATATAAAATTGTAGAAGAAAATACTTACGGCATTGTGAAAGAGAAAATCCCAGAGGGAAAAACCACTTGCTCACTCTGCTCTCGCCTGCGTCGTGGGATTTTATACCGCACCGCCACTGAGCTTGGGGCAACGAAAATTGCGTTAGGTCATCACCGTGATGATATGCTCGCTACCCTATTTTTAAATATGTTCTACGGCGGCAAAATGAAAAGTATGCCACCAAAACTGATTTCTGATGACGACAAACAAATTGTGATCCGCCCGCTCGCTTATTGCAAAGAAAAAGATATTATCAAATATGCTGAAGCTAAGCAGTTCCCGATTATTCCGTGTAATCTGTGTGGTTCTCAGCCTAATTTACAACGCCAAGTGGTGAAAGAAATGCTGAATACTTGGGATCGACAATACCCGGGGCGTTTAGAAACCATGTTCAGTGCTTTGCAAGATATCGTGCCGTCTCACTTATGCGATCCGAAATTTTTTGATTTTAAAGGGATTAAACACGGTCAAACCATTGAAGGCATAGAAGGCGACACCGCTTTTGATGATGTCAAAATTGAAACCAAAACCTTCTTAGACGAAGATGACGACAACAATTTTGCCGAAGCGGGAATGATTCAGTTTAAGGAAGTGAATTAAGTCTCTAGCGGTCTAATTTTCCGGAAATTTTGCAAATCTCCCAAAAAAAGCACCCTATCAGATTGCCCTGATAGGGTGTTGGTGGTGATAAACCACCCATCCGATGACAAGGAGAATGTCTATGAAAAAAACAATAAATCAATTTGAACTTACATTTTTTAAGAAAATTTGGCGTGGAGAAGTCAGCCCTAATTTTTCTGCCTCGTTAACCAAATTCATCGCTTTATTAATATCTTTTGCTTTAATCGCTTTCATTACCGCCTGATTAAAATAGGCTTCTGTATCTTTATCTACCGCTGTTTTTACTGCAACCGGGTTTTCTTTTGTCAGCATCGAAGCAGTCGTTTTACCTACCGGAGTTGCTGCTTTATTTGAGCTAAAAATTTCGGTCGGCAAGCCAATAAATTTAGTGCCATTCGAGCCGGTAACATTGATGTGGATTTGACCTTTTAAACTATGTGCCACTTCAATATCATTAATTGCCGGCGGTTGTTTACCGGTTGCTTTTGCATAGGTTTTTGCCGGATGTGGCATCATTGTCGTTTTGGCTAAATCTTGCTGCGTGGTATAAATGAGCAAGTAAATATATTCTTGGTTCATTGCCGGTGTTAAATTGAGTTCTGCCCCTAAACGATTGCCTTTGAGCCCTCGTTCTTCCAATAATTTAAACTCAGAAGAAGGGTAAGTTGCCGCTACATTAAAGTGACTATCCAATACGACTGCTGTTGGCACAAAAACATTTTTGTCCATCACCGGGCTTTCGATTTCAATTTCCAATGTACCTTGATTTGCAGGAATACGATAGGCAGCTACCGGGCTAGCAATACCGGCAAATGCTGTGGTAAATGCTTGTTTGTGTTGTTCGCTTAATTCTGTTTTTACGGTTTGTGAAAATGGCACATCTTGCCATTGAATTTGAGCTAATTCAGACGAGTTAATATGAATAGGTTTAACTGCCGAACTGTTTGCCATACTCGGAGACACCACAAAAAGGTGGGCGAATAATATTGCTGTCGAAAGAAGCGTTTTTTTCATATTAACCTCTAAAAATTATAAAATAGGATAAAGTGCTGAAATAGTGGGTAGGTTCAGCCCTACCCACATAAACGTTTGATGATTACCACCAAGCTTCAAATTGAACACCGGTGATAAACTCGCCGTCTTTGGCTTTATAGCCGGCATTGGTACGAGCTTCTGTATTGAATTTGTCATTCCAACGTGCATAAGTACCAAACACACGGATTGCAGGGCGAGCCCAAATGCTGTTACCTGCTTGCCATTGTTGTGCAATGGTGTATTTCACTAAGTCGTTTTTCTTACCTGTGGCTTGATCTTTAATACGGTCATAACCGACCTCTAATAATGTACTCATTGTATCATTCCATTTATACATTGGGCGGATACCAGCAGAGTACCAAGTTTTACCTTGTTTATTATCTAGTTTTGTTTTTTCGTAGATTAAGGCATACATCACTTCAACTTTATCACTCGCTTGTACAACGCCTTGGTTGATTAAACGAAGCATATTGCCTTTATTATCTGCTTTTGAACCCTGTGCGTGACCGTTATTCCAAGAAGTCATTGAGTCAGTTGCATATTGTGCAGTAAATTTATTGAAACCGCCAAAGAAGTTACCTTGGGTGTATTCCGCTGTTACCATATAACCGTTTTTGGTTGCTTTATCATTATTAAGTTTTGTACCATCTTTAGTATGAGCATTACCGTAATCAAAACCTAACTCTAACGAACCATCTTTCCAAAGCTCAATACCTGCTAAGCGAATATCAAAAATATCATTATAGACGTCTTTTTTCGCATCACGGTTGCTTACATACGCTTTTTTAGCATAGTCATAGTAATAAGAGAATGCACCGTCTTTCTCTGTATCACGAGTAACCGCTAAAGAGAGTTTTCCGAAGCCTAAATCAACATTTTCAACCCCTGCACCCGGACCGGAAATATCCCAGTAGTAGAAGTCGTTCATATGAACATCATGGCGTTGATAGAAACGTTTACCTGCCCATAAGGTTGCACCCGGTAAGCTATCGGCAAAGTTTTTGAACTGTACGTTTAATTCACGTAATGCCGGGCTGGTTTCTGTCCAGTCGTTGTTGTGAAGCGTACCACCATAAGCAAGGTTGGTATCAAAATAGATGGATTTTTCACCACTTTTGAATAATTCCTGACCTAATTTCAATTCTGCATAGGTATCAGATTCGTTACCCAAACGGTATTTTGAACCACCGCCATTAACAGTAAATGCAGATTGTTCACCACCACCGGATGTCCAACCGATACCTGAACGAGCGTAACCGTGAAAATCGACCGCTGATGCACTGGCTGCGAACATTGCACCGCTGATTGCAACTGCTAGGACTGTTTTTTTCATAATAGAACCTCTCTTAAGATTTGATTTTACTTAGGTTAAGTATTAATTGATTAGAAGATGGAAAACATCCCCTAAAATCAGTAATAAACTGAAATTGTTATACCCCTTTTTCAACAAACAAACGTTTGCAAGCTGTACCGTCTTCCTTAAATAAATGGCAACGTTCCGGCAATATACCGATATTCATATCATCGCCTTCATTAACTAATACCACATCATTTTGGCGATAAATTAAGGTGGGTTGTTTGATTTCAGGGATTTCAAGGTGGATTTGTGTTTCATTTCCGAGCAATTCCACAACTTGCACAATACCGTGTAAGGTGACTTGGGTTTGATCCGAAGGAACTAAATGTTCCGGGCGGATACCTAAAGATAAGTTATCTCCCACATTCACCCCTTCGCCGGAAACCGGAATCCAAAAATTATGATGATTTGCATCAGGTAACTCAATTTTTACCCGTTCCGGTTCTACTGCAATCACTTTTACCGGTAAAAAATTCATTTTAGGCGAGCCGATAAATCCTGCTACAAAGCGATTTGCCGGATAATGATAAAGCTCTAACGGTTTACCTACTTGAGCAATACCGCCGGCATTTAATACCACAATTTTGTCGGCTAATGTCATTGCTTCAACTTGATCGTGGGTAACATAAATCATTGTGCGATTTAATTTTTTATGTAATTTGGAAATTTCTACCCGCATTTGCACACGCAATGCCGCATCAAGGTTGGAAAGTGGTTCATCAAGTAAAAATACTTCGGGTTGGGAAACCAGTGTTCTACCAATAGCTACCCGTTGGCGTTGCCCACCGGAAAGTGCTTTAGGTTTTCTGTCTAATAGGTGAGCCAGTTGTAAGATTTCGGCAACTTGGTTAACTCGCTGATCCCGCTCTGCTTTACTCACGCCTGCCAGCTTTAAGCCAAAAGACATATTCTCGGCAACGTCTAAATGTGGATAAAGTGCATAAGATTGGAATACCATCCCAATTCCACGTTTAGAGGGTTCGACATCATTCATTAATTTATCACCGATATAAAGCTCACCTGTCGTAATATCTTCAAGCCCTGCTATCATTCGCAATAGTGTGGATTTACCACAACCTGATGGCCCAACGAATACAACGAATTCCCCTTCGTTAATTTCTAAATTAATATCCTTAGAAATATGAACATCACCATACGATTTTCCCACGTTACGCAATGATACATTCGCCATAATTAAACCTCTTTATTTTGCTTTTGCTTGTGGTTTGAATTTAGGCTGAATAGTCGCCTTTTTATCTAATGAAGAAATCATCCCAGAGTACTTTTTTTTAGGGTTAGAACTCTAATTACCTAAAAAAACCTAATTCAGGGAAATTTAATAAATTTTGTGATCGAGCTCTCATTTTTAACGCTTATTTTTGTGAATCTGATCACAAAATAATGAAAAATGTTACTTAGTTCATACTTTTAACCTGGGGGGCGTAGAGCAAAGGGTGATCTCAAATAGATTGTATAGCCCATAATTTGCAATAATTTTAATAGGGGTTGTGGATATCCGTTTCTTCTTTTATTTAACTTCAAGGAGTTTTTTATGAAAAACAAATGTGTCAAATTCACCTTAGCTGCACTTGCTACCTTAGTTCTTTCCGGAACAGTAATGGCAAAAATGACAGAAGGTAAACTTGTTATCTGGATTAACGGTGATAAAGGGTACAACGGGCTTGCCGAAGTTGGTAAGAAATTTGAAAAAGATACTGGTGTTCAAGTTTTAGTTGAACATCCGGATAGACTTGAAGAAAAATTTGCACAGGTTGCCTCAACCGGTGATGGTCCGGATATTATGTTCTGGGCTCACGACCGTTTTGGTGGTTATGCACAATCAGGTTTATTATCTGAAGTGAATGTAAGCAAAGAATTTAAAGATAAATTTGTTGATTTTGCTTGGGATGCTGAAACTTACAACGGCAAAATTATCGGTTATCCGGTTGCTATTGAAGCCATTTCACTCATTTATAATAAAGATTTAGTTAAAGAAGCACCAAAATCTTGGGAAGAGATTATCGAATTAGATAAAAAACTCAAAAAAGAGGGCAAAAATGCCATTATGTGGAACTTATCCGAACCTTATTTCACGTGGCCTATTGCTGCTTCAAACGGAGCTTATGCGTTTAAATTTGCTAACGGTAAATACGATGCAAAAGATATTGGCGTGAACAATGAAGGGGCAGTAAAAGCACTACAATTCGTGGTAGATATGGTGAAAAATAAACATATTAGTGCTGATATGGACTATGCTGTTGCCGAAGCCTCTTTCAATAAAGGACAAAGTGCCTTAACTATCAATGGTCCTTGGTCTTGGGGCAACATTGATAAAAGCGGCATTAAATATGGTGTAACTTTACTACCGACATTAAATGGTCAAGCCTCTAAACCATTCGTAGGGGTATTAAGTGCCGGTGTTAACAGTTCAAGCCCAAATAAAGATTTAGCCAAAGAATTCTTAGAGAATTATTTACTCACCGACGACGGTTTAGATGCAGTCAATAAAGATAAACCTTTAGGTGCGGTGGCGTTAAAATCTTACCAAGAGAAATTAGCGGCTGATCCTCGTATTGCTGCAACGATGGCAAATGCGAAAAACGGTGAAATTATGCCAAATATTCCGCAAATGTCTTCTTTCTGGTATGCCGAAAAATCTGCTATCAATAATGCAGTAACCGGTCGTCAATCGGTGAAAGAAGCATTAGATGATGCACATTCACGCATTCAAAAACAACAATAATTCTTCATCATTCTGAGTGGGTTATTATGACCCACTCTATTTTTAGATTCACCCTAAATACAATAAAAGTACAGTAAAAGTACCGTAACAAAATGCAGTAAAACTTCGAGGTGCTGTTATGCTAACTCAAACTCAATCCAAATCCACTCATTGGCTCAAATATCTCTTAGCCGGATTAGTCTTGCTCCTTGACTTCTATCTTGTTGTCTTAATGTACTCACAAGGTGAATATCTTTTTGCTATTTTAACGCTGATTATTCTAACCTCCGGTGTCTATATTTTTACCAATAAAAATGCCTATGCTTGGCGGTATGTTTACCCTGGCATTACCGGAATGGCAATTTTTATTTTGTTTCCGCTGGTTGCGACTATTGCAATTGCGTTTACCAACTATAGTGGTTCTAATCAATTATCCTTTGAACGAGCGGTATCCGTCTTAACTGAACAACGCTATTTTGCCGGAGATAAATATCAATTCACCCTTTATCCGCAAGCAGATAATCAATATCAAATTGCATTAACCAATCCGACGACAGAGCAAACTTTTGTGTCAGAGCCGATTTCATTGGCTACCGGAACGAATGTGGTTGTGACCGAGCAAAACAGACCAACCGGCGAAGTTGCTCCTCTTAAAGTGATTACGCAAAATCGGGCTGCACTTCAATCAATGAAAGTGGTTTTACCGAATAACAATGAACTGACAATGAGCTCATTACGTCAATTCTCCGAGCAAAAACCACGCTATCAATTTGATGAAGAAAATAAAATATTACTCAATAATGAGACTGGCAAACGTTATCAAGCAAATGACGAAACCGGTTTCTTCCAAGCGATTGATGAAAACGGTCATTGGCAAAGCGAAACACTTGAACCGGGTTATACTGTCACATCAGGCTTTAATAACTTCATTAAAATTTTTACCGATGAAGGTATTCAAAAACCTTTTGTCCAAATATTTATTTGGACGGTGATCTTCTCTTTATTAACCGTTGTCTTTACCGTTATTCTCGGTATGGTTCTTGCCTGTTTGGTACAATGGGAGGCATTAAAAGGTAAAGCAGTCTATCGTGTCTTATTGATTTTACCTTATGCCGTACCATCTTTTATTTCAATTCTGATCTTTAAAGGACTATTTAACCAAAGTTTTGGTGAGATCAATATGATTTTAAACCAACTATTCGGGATTAGTCCTGAATGGTTTAACGATCCGCTCCTTGCCAAAGTGATGATCTTAATTGTCAATACGTGGTTAGGTTATCCTTATATGATGATTTTATGTATGGGGTTACTCAAAGCTATTCCGGCTGATTTATATGAAGCTTCTGCAATGGACGGTGCTTCCACTTGGCAAAACTTCAGTAAAATCACTTTCCCATTACTGTTAAAACCACTTACTCCGTTAATGATTGCTTCGTTTGCATTTAACTTTAACAACTTTGTGTTAATTCAACTATTAACAAACGGTCGCCCGGATATGATTGGCACAACCACCCCAGCCGGTTATACCGATTTATTAGTCAGCTACACCTATCGCATTGCCTTTGAAGGAAGTGGTACGCAAGATTTCGGCTTAGCAGCCGCCATCGCAACCATTATTTTCTTATTAGTCGGTGGCTTGGCACTCTTAAATATCAAAGCAACCAAAATGGAATTATAAAAGCGGGAGGGATTTAACAATCCCGACCCCAAACTAACTTTAGGAGTTATATATGGCAATTGTTCAATCTAAATCTGTGCGTTATCGGGTATGGGCAACCCATTTCATCTTAATTTGTTTTCTTGCCTTAATTATTTTCCCTCTATTAATGGTGATTGGCATTTCATTACGACCGGGAAATCTGGCTATCGGTGATATTATTCCAAGCCAAATTTCGTGGGAACATTGGCAAGCCGCTCTTGGTTTTGATGTTACACACGCCGATGGCACAGTCACACCGCCTCCATTCCCGGTGCTACGCTGGTTATGGAACTCCATCAAAGTGGCAACAATTACCTCCATCGGCATTGTAACCTTATCTACTACCTGTGCTTATGCGTTTGCCCGAATGAAATTTAAAGGCAAAAAAACCATTCTACAAGGTATGCTGATTTTCCAAATGTTCCCGGCAGTACTTTCCTTAGTTGCCTTATATGCGTTGTTTGATCGTCTTGGGCAGTATGTACCGTTTCTTGGTTTAAACACACACGGTGGTGTTATTTTTGCCTACTTAGGCGGAATTGCCTTACACGTTTGGACAATCAAAGGCTACTTTGAAACGATTGATGGTTCATTGGAAGAAGCCGCTTCCCTTGATGGAGCAACCCCGTGGCAAGCATTCCGATTAATCTTATTACCGCTTTCAGTGCCGATTTTGGCGGTAGTTTTTATTCTTTCATTTATTGCCGCCATTACCGAAGTACCGGTTGCCTCACTCCTATTGCGTGATGTAAACAGCTACACCTTAGCCGTTGGTATGCAACAATACCTCTATCCGCAAAACTACTTATGGGGTGACTTCGCAGCAGCGGCGGTCTTATCCGCAATTCCGATTACACTGGTCTTCTTATTGGCACAACGCTGGTTAATCGGTGGTTTAACTGCCGGCGGCGTGAAAGGCTAGTTTGCAAAAAATTCTCTAAAAACGACCGCTTGTCGAGCTGATACTGCGGTCGTCAATCTTTATTAGGGGTGTCTATGAAAAATGCGTTACCTTATCTCTGCTTATTCTATACCTCAAGCCTTTTTGCCCAATCTTGGCAACATTCCCATTTTTCTGATTTTAACGATAATCTCGAAAAACGGTTGTTTCAATCCCAAGTTCAATTGGAAAAAGGGAGCTATCCGCTTAGGTTCAAATTTGGCGAACAATGTTATCAACCCCAACAAGCGATAAAATTAAATCAATCGGTTGCGTTAGTCCCTTGTATAAATGAAGCTCCACAACTGCGGTTGTTTCGTCAAGGCAACTATCTGGCACAAATTGATCTGCGAAGCGGCACTCCGACACTCACAATCAGCGTAGAACAGCAGCTACAGCACAATGAAGCGATGTTTCAAAGTTGCCCGAATTGGGATAAAAAACCGATTGAAATTGATGTTTCTTCCACTTTTGCCGAAGGCGAATCGGTTAGCGATTTTTATTCAGGCAACACCGCTATCGTTAAAAACGGCAAAGTCACCTTAATGCCCAATGAAAACGCAAGCGGTCTGATTTTGCTGGAAAAAAGCAATACCGAAAATACGGCAACGTTTGATTGGAAAAATGCCACCGTCTATTTTGTGCTGACCGACCGCTTTTATAACGGCGATCCGACCAATGACCACAGCTACCACCGCCAAAAAGACGGAATGCAAGAAATCGGCACCTTTCACGGTGGTGATTTAAAAGGATTAACCGAAAAGCTCGATTACCTACAACAACTTGGGGTAAACGTATTGTGGATTAGCTCTCCGTTAGAACAAATGCACGGCTGGGTTGGCGGCGGTGATAAGGGGGATTTTCCGCATTATGGCTATCACGGTTATTATCATTTGGATTGGACGAAATTAGATGCCAATATGGGTACTGAAGACGATTTAAGTCGCTTTGTTCAACAAGCCCACCAGCGTGGTATTCGGGTGCTGTTTGATGTGGTGATGAACCATACCGGCTATGCGACGCTTGCCGATATGCAGGAGTTTAACTTTGGCGGATTTTACTTAACACCGGACGAAATCAGCCAAACATTAGGCGAAAAATGGACACACTGGAAGCCGAAATCAGGACAAAATTGGCACAGTTTCAATGATTTCATTCGCTTTAATGATAATCAGGCTTGGCAAAATTGGTGGGGAAAAGAATGGGTTAGAGCTGATATTGCCGATTACGACAGCCCTAAATTTGATGATTTAAAAATGTCGCTCGTTGCCCTTCCGGATCTAAAAACCGAGAGCGAACAAGCGGTCAAATTACCTGAATTTTTTGCAAATAAAAATACCAATGCCAAAACATTACCAAACGCTAAAGTGCGTGATTATTTAATTGGTTGGTTATCCGATTGGGTCAGAAAATATGGCATTGACGGCTTTCGGGTGGATACCGCCAAACACGTTGAAAAATCCACGTGGCTGGCATTAAAACAATCGGCACAACAAGCCTTAAGCGAATGGCAACAAGCCAATCCGAACGCCGGTTTTAACGATCGCTTTTGGATGACGGGAGAAGCGTGGGGACACGGCGTGTTCAAAAGTGACTATTATCAAAACGGTTTTGATGCAATGATCAATTTCGATTTTCAAGATCAGGCTAAACAAGGGTTAAATTGCTTTGCCCATATTGAGCCAGTTTACGCTGAAATGAGCCGTAAATTAAGCAACTTCAATGTGCTGAGCTATTTATCTTCACACGATACCCGATTATTTTTCCATTCAGATAGTGAACAACATATCGAAAAACACAAAACCGCCGCAAATTTGCTGCTGCTTTCACCCGGTGCGGTGCAAATCTATTATGGTGATGAAAGTGGGCGGACATTTGGTGCGACCGGTTCAGACCCGTTACAAGGCACACGTTCGGATATGAATTGGCAAGAGTTGCAGCAAGATCCTCAGAAACAGGCATTGCATCAACATTGGCAAAAACTGACACAATTCCGCCAACGCCATCCGGCTATTGGTGCAGGTGTTCACCAATTCATTAAAAATGATGGCTACTTTGCGTTTAACCGTGTGTTGAATGAAGATAAAGTGATGGTGGTTTGGGTTGGAAATTAAATAGGCTTTGGCTTCAAGTTTTCTCTTTTCTTTTTCCTTCTAGGGAAAACTTGAAGCCGGTTCGGGGTAACAAGTTGCAAAAAATCGGCAAAAATCGACCGCTTGCTCCCCTCTGAGCTTGTGATCAATGATACCCCATCAACATCAGCAGCTCTTTCGTATAGCTGATTGCTTCGTTACGATTGGTCACACCGATTTTCTGATACAGATTTCGGATATGGGTTTTAATTGTGGTTGCTGCCACTTGCAACTCATCTGAAATTTGTTCATTGCTATATCCGGAGTAAATCAAACCCAATACTTGCCATTCCCGCTGAGTGAGCGGACTAATTTTTAAGAGTTCCGGTACTTTCGGATTTTTCAGTAATTGATTTACAAAGTTTTCATCAAAATGGGCAAATTTTTGGCGATAAAATTGATTGATATTGCGTAAAATAAATTGTGCTTTGTGTAATACCAATTCATCTAGCACATTAAGTTGCAATAAATGGCGGATCTGCTGTGCCATCACATCCCCTTCAATCACAAACGCACTGATAAAATTCGTTTGGCGTGTAAGTTTTAGTGCCTGAATTAAATCTTGCTGAGCTAATTCTTTCTCGCCTTGTAAAAAATAGAGCCTATTACGAACAATCAATGCACGATTTAAATCGCTAATCAGAGAAAATTTTTCAGCCGTTTCAATTAAATTATCTAAAATGGCTTTTGCTTTATCATATTCTTTTAGTAAAATTCTGGCTCTCGCAATGTTACGCCATTGAATTTGAGTAAAGTGATTTTTATCAGAAATTGGCGATGGATTTTGAATTAACCAATGATGAGCAGCAGAAATATCATTGGTCATTTGCCAATAAAACATCCTTACCTGATCGGCGTTGGCAATCCAATCGTGGTGGTAAGAGTGAGAATGCTCTAATTGTTCAACCTCACCTAATAATCGGGCGGTGTTATCTAGATTGCCACGAGCTAATGAAATCTTTGTGAGTAAGGTTAAACATTGTAGCTTGTCTTCAAATTTAGATAGGGCATTCATTCCGGCAACTGCCATTGATTCGGCTTTATCTAAGTTATACCATTCCCATAGAATTTTACCTTTAGAACGTAGCAAAAATTCATACATCGGCACTTTTTGTAGGTGATTTTCTTTCACAAAATCACTGGCTTTATCTAACATTTCATAGGCCGCTTGTAAAAAGCCTTGTGCTAGTAAAATCTCAGATTGTTGAAGCTGTGACCACAAAATATTATGGTAAGTATGGTGCTGGCGTGCCATTCGTTCCGCTTTTTGTAACATTGACAATGCTTCTGCTAGGTTACCGTGACAATGATATGCCTCACCAATAATAGAGGTTGCAACAATATGGGCATAATAGGCATTTTCGGAAAGATCGTTTAACGCTTCAGACGCTAATTGAAGTGCAGTATTTTCATCACCGGAATTGATAGCAACTTGTGCCCGTAGCACATTAAATTCTGCATTGGCGGTTTTGCTCAATTCAATCTTATTTTCAGTTAATGCACGAGAAAAATCCGCTAAAATACCACCTACTTCAATATGGCGGTGCTGGCTTTGTACCAACCAGGCTTTGAGTAACACCAAATTAGTATGTTCAGTTAAATGGACGTAATCTAGGCAATTTAAGCTCTCTTCCAATAATTTGAGTTCGCCCTGATGAAATACCGTCCAAGCGTGTTTGCTCAAAATATTGAGTAATAATTCGGTATCCGATAATTGCATTGCGTGATGTAAGGCTTCTGTAACATAGCCTAATTGTAACCACGCATTCGCTGCCTTTTGGTGCAGTTGCGGTAATTCAGCATACAACTCATTTTGGCAACATAAATTTAAAAAGGACGCAAAAAGCGGATGGAATTTCCACCAGCTATCATCACTACTCTGCCACTTACTGTTTGCCATTTGTTGTAAAAACAAACCTTGCTTTTCGAGAGACTCTAATTTGGTGCGGCTGTTTTGCTCCCCTGTAACAGCCTGCACTAAAGACTCATTCATTGAATGCAAAACCGAACAACGCAAAATAAACAAACGAGTCTCTTCATCGACTTTATTAAGCACTTCATCGGCTAAATATTCGTTAATATGAAAATGGTTTGATTTGGCTAAACGTTTGGCAATATCTTGCAGTGGTACTTGTAGCGTGTGTGATTTATTTTTTGCAAAAAGGCTAATTAGCTGAAGGGCTGTAGGCCAGCCTTCAACTTCGTTACACAGTGAAATAATATCTTGCTGATTTAGCTCTGTACCTAATCTTGCTTGAAAAAAAGCAGCACTTTCTTGGTGATCAAACATTAGCTGGTTAATATCAATTTCCAATAATTGTTCTTGCACTCTTAAACTGGCAATACTTAACGGGGGAATTGATCGAGAAATCAAGATAAGCGTCATATTAGACGGTTGATGTTTAATCCAATATTTTAATGCTTCGTGAATTTCATCATTTTCAATAATATGATAATCATCAATAGCAAGATAAAAATGCTCTGAAAATGCCGCGGCTTTAATCAATAATTGATTAAATAAAGCTAATAAATTAGCTTTACGATTTTCCTCTAACAGTACGTCTATTTCTTCATTGATTGCTGAATGCAATGCCGCACTAAAATAAGCGGCAAAACGATCTGAATTATTATCGCCTTCATCTAACGCATACCAGCCGATATTCTTTTTATTTTCAACCCATTGGGAAACCAGAGTGGTTTTGCCATAACCTGCCGGTGCATTTATCAATACGACCGGATAACTGCAAGATTTGTCTAATTCTTGAATTAAACGTTTTCGGGGAATGCTGTTTTGTAATCGAAAAGAACAAACAAGTTTTGATGGTATTAACATAATAAATTCAATTTTCTCTCATAACAAAATAGGGATGATATATCCACCATTTGTGTTCTCACTACTTCCTTATAATCATACCATACAAGATGATTATTGGGATGATTTGATTTTATTTGGATTTTACATAATAGCGACATTCATTTTTAACCGGGGGTTTCCTATGACATTTAATTCTATTGTAGAAAAATACTGTCGCTACTTTGATGTGACAGTTCCAAAACACTTTACCTTACAGCAGTGGTATCAAGTTGTTGCTGAAGGTTCCCTTGAGCTAATTTATAGCCAGCCTGCAACCAAACCGACAGAATCACGCCACGTGAACTACCTCTCAATGGAGTTCTTAATTGGTCGATTAACCGGCAATAATTTAATGAATTTAGGTTATTACGAACAAATTCGTGACTATCTTAAACAATATCAAGTTGAATTAGTAGATGTTTTAGAACAAGAGCGTGATCCAGCATTGGGTAATGGTGGATTAGGTCGTCTTGCTGCCTGCTTTTTAGATTCGATGGCAACTGTCGGACAAAATGCAACCGGCTATGGGCTTCATTATCAATATGGTCTGTTTAAACAAAGCTTCAAAGAGGGAATGCAGAAAGAAGCAGCGGATACTTGGGCTCGTGACAGCTACCCGTGGCATCGTTTTAATCCGTCTAAAACCCGCCATATCGGGTTTGGTGGAAAAATCAAACATATCCAAGCCGATCAATATGAATGGCAGCCTAAATTGACCATTCAAGGTAAAGCCTTTGACTTGCCGATTGTCGGTTATAAAAATAACATCATTCAACCATTACGTTTATGGCAAGCAGATAGCGACCAATCTTTTGATTTTGATGCCTTTAATGAGGGTAAATTTTTAAGTGCCGATAAAACGATTGTCAATGCAGCCGCACTAACTCAAGTGCTGTATCCAAACGACAACCATCAAGCCGGACAAAAATTACGCTTAATGCAGCAATACTTCCATTGTGCCTGCTCGGTTGCCGATATTTTAGATCGTCACATTAGCGAAGGTTATTCGCTAGAAGATTTAGCAAAACGCCAAGTTATTCAACTCAATGATACCCATCCAACGCTCGCTATACCTGAATTGATGCGTGTACTATTAGATGAACACCAATTCACTTGGGAGCAGGCTTGGGATATTTGCAGCAATACCTTTGCTTACACTAACCATACCTTATTACCTGAAGCACTTGAACAATGGGATCAACGCCTATTTAAGCAGCTATTACCTCGCCATTATCAAATTGTGGAAAAAATTAACGATATTTTCCACGAAAAAGTACGGGCAGAATTTGGCGATGATGCCAAAATTTGGGAAAAATTAGCCGTGCTATTTGACTATCGAGTACGTATGGCGAACCTTTGCGTTGTTACCTGTTTCCGTGTAAACGGCGTTGCGGAAATTCACTCCGATCTCTTAGTGACCGATCTATTCCCGGAATACCACAAATTATTCCCAACAAAATTCTGCAATGTTACTAACGGCATCACACCTCGCCGCTGGATTCGACAAGCTAATCCACAATTAAGTGATTTATTGGATCGTACCTTAAAACAAGATTGGACACATAATCTGGAATTATTAAAAGGCGTTGAACAATATGCGGATGACACCGGTTTCCGTGAAGAATATCAACGCATTAAACGCAATAACAAAGTGGTTTTAGCCAATGAAATCCATAAAACATTAGGGTTAAATGTCAATCCTAATGCGATTTTTGATGTGCAAATTAAGCGTTTCCACGAATATAAACGCCAACATTTGAATTTGTTAAACATTATTGCGACCTATCAATCGCTAAAAGCTAACCCAAACCAAGACTACACACCACGTCTATTCCTATTTTCGGGCAAAGCGGCTCCGGGGTATTATTTAGCAAAAAATATTATTCACGCTATTAATAATGTGGCAGATATTATTAATAACGACAAGCAGGTAAATGATCGACTACAAGTGGCATTCTTACCGGATTATCGAGTCAGTCTTGCGGAAAAAATTATTCCAGCAGCTGATGTATCAGAACAGATCTCAATGGCAGGTAAAGAAGCCTCAGGCACCGGTAATATGAAATTGGCACTCAACGGGGCATTAACCTTAGGTACGCTAGATGGTGCTAATGTGGAAATTGCCGAGATGGTCGGTGAGGAGAATATCTTTATCTTCGGACACACCGTAGAAAGTGTGAGGGAATTGTTAGCAAAAGGTTACCAACCAAAAGCCTATTACAATCAAGATCCGATTTTAAAAAATGCGGTTGATTTCTTAGCCACAGGAAAAGCCTCTAACGGAGATAAAGAGACATTCAAGCTGATGTTAAACAGCCTCCTGGAGCGTGATCCATTCTTAGTCTTTGCCGATTTTGATAGCTATCGCCAAGCACAAGAGAAAATTGGTGTAGCCTATTTAGATCAAGAAGCTTGGCTGCGTAGTGCAATTTTAAATACCGCTCGTTTGGGTGCATTTAGCTCAGACCGCTCAATTAAAGATTATCAACAACGCATCTGGTTGAATAGATAATAAATTCGGGCGACTTCTCTCAACAGGAAGTCGCCTATTTCCTGCTGTATTTCATATGTATTTATATATGGAGAGAAATGATGAAAATAACTGCCAAACAATATCATCGGGCCGGTATTATGCCCTATTTTTTCGATGAACGTGGTGTAAAAAAAACTGCATCCGAAAAAATAAAATACACATTATTCAATGCTTTTAACGGCAATATTCAAGCGAAAGAAACACCTATTCCTGCAGTCAAAATTTTTTACCGACACCAACCCTGTTTTTTACCTTTTCATTTAGCGGATAAAAAACATCCTTTAACCGGTACTTGGCAGCTACAACTAGAAAATTCAAACCAAGTTATTTCCGGCAAAATTAAAGCAAGGGGAATTACATTACCTCAAGATTTACCTTTGGGCTATCACCAATTACAACTAAAAACACGAGATAAAACCTTTAATTGCACCATTATTATCGCTCCGGAGCGTTGCTACCAACCTCAAGCCGTGCTTGAACAAAAAAAATTATGGGGAACATTTCTACAACTCTATACCTTAAAATCAGCCCATAACTGGGGAATTGGCGATTTTGGCGATTTAAAAAACTTCATTCAACAGATTGCACCTTACCAAGCAGATTTTATCGGTTTGAACCCGATTCACTCGCTTTTTCCGGCAAATCCGAATTCTGCCAGCCCATACAGCCCGTCCTCTCGCCGATGGCTGAATATTGCTTACATTGATATCAATCAGCTAGCAGAATTTCAACAAAGTGATGAAGCACAAACTTGGTTTCATTCTACTGAAATCCAACAACAATTATCGGAATTACGCACTCAAGATTGGTTAAATTACGAGAAAATCATTCCGTTGAAATTAAAGGGGCTACGCTTT
Organism: Mannheimia sp. E30BD; assembly: GCF_041807785.1. Taxonomy (NCBI): domain Bacteria; kingdom Pseudomonadati; phylum Pseudomonadota; class Gammaproteobacteria; order Pasteurellales; family Pasteurellaceae; genus Mannheimia; species Mannheimia sp. E30BD. The sequence goes on along the minus strand of NZ_JBGTYX010000003.1, from coordinate 214,011 downwards.
GCTTTTGCAAAATTCCAGCAAAATATGACCGCTTGTGCTGACTCTGCCTTTACCGAATTTGTACAAAAAGGCGGTGAAAGCCTACAAGTTCAAGCCACATTTGATGCCCTTCATCAGCATTTATCCGCACAGTTTGCCAACCAATGGGGCTGGGATTTCTGGGAGAAAGCCTACCAAGACTACCACTCCGCAGCCGTGCAGCAATTTAGAGAAACTCATAAAACAGAGGTAGAATTTTACCTTTGGTTGCAATTCGTTGCCGATCAACAGTTAGCCGAATGTGATGCAATTTGCCGTCAGCAAAATATGCGTATAGGTATGTATCGTGATCTCGCCGTTGGCGTCAGCCCCAACGGAGCAGAAACGTGGAATGACAAGCATCTCTATTGCTTAAATGCTTCTGTCGGAGCTCCGCCTGATGTATTAGGTCCGCAAGGACAAAACTGGGGCTTAACCCCAATGAACCCACACGTATTAAAACAACAAGCCTACCGCCCGTTTATTGAGCTGGTCAGAGCCAATATGAGCCACTGCGGTGCATTACGCCTTGATCATATTATGTCTTTATTACGATTATGGTGGATTCCAAAAGGCGACAGTGCGGTTAACGGTGCTTATATCCGTTATCCGGTTGATGATTTAATTGCCATTTTGGCACTGGAAAGCCAACGCCATCAATGCCTGATTATCGGTGAAGATTTAGGTACTGTGCCAAAAGAAATTGTGGGCAAGCTCAAAAACGCAGGGATTTTATCTTATAAAATTTTCTATTTTGAATTTGATAAACAAGGGAAAAGCCGAGACTTACAGCATTACCCTTACCAAGCAATGACGACATTAAGCACCCACGATTTACCGACTATCAACGGTTATTGGCGAGGCTATGATTTTGAGTTAGGCGAAAAATTCGGTGTCTATCCTAATGCGGATATTTTAGCAATCCTTAAGCAAGACCGAGTTAATGCCAAAGCCAAAATCTTACAACGCTTACAAGAACATAACGTAGAGATCGCTCCTGAAATTAGCGAGCAACTTAATTCACCGGTGAATACCGCATTTATTCACCGTTTACAAACCTATGTTGCAAATGTAAGCAGCGGATTATTCGGCTTCCAACCCGAAGACTGGTTAGGTATGACTGAGCCGGTTAACATTCCGGGAACCAGTACGCAATATGCAAACTGGCGGCGGCGTTTAAACACGAGCATTGAGGAAATTTTTGTAAATAAAGATATTCAAGCCTTATTACAAGAAGTTAATTTAATCCGTAAATGCAATAAAAGTTAGATAAGACAAAAGGCGACTTTCAGTCGCCTTTTTAGCTTATATACTTGATATCTACTTTTATCCACTAGAGACCCATAACATTATCGCCAACACCTGTGGTAACATTATGCGTAAAAACATTACGAGTGGGTAAACCGTTGCGTAAGAGAGGGCGGCTGCTCCATTACCTTCTTTTATTTCATTTGCAAAAGCAAGAGCCGGTGGGTCAGTCATTGAGCCCGCAAGCAATCCGCAAAGGCTTAGATAGTTCATTTTGGCATAAATTCTGGCAATTAAGCCTGTAATCATAAGTGGAAAGAATGTGATGATTGCCCCAAAGAGAATCCACTCCATACCTTCACTACTAAGTAAGGTTTCAAGAAATCGTCCCCCTGATTTTAAGCCTACAACAGCAAGAAATAGCACGATACCAATTTCACGCAACGCAAGGTTCGCACTCGGTGGCATAAACCAATAGAGTTTGCGGAAGCTGCCAATTCTAGCCAAAATAAGAGCGACTAAAAGCGGCCCACCTGCTAAGCCAAGTTTTAATGCAACAGGAAAGCCCGGTAAATAAATCGGGATAGAACCTAGCAAGACACCTAAACCGATCCCAATAAAAATAGGCAACATTTGAACTTGTTGTAATTTTGACTGAGCATTGCCAATAATCGTCATTACCATTTCAATATCTGCTTGGCGACCAACTAAATTCAGTACATCACCGAATTGCAAGCTCATATCGCCTGTTGGAACTAACTCTACCCCGGCACGATTAAGGCGAGAAATCACAACATCATATTTCCCTTTCAGCATTAACTGGCGAATTTGCTTGCCAAATACTTTTTCGTTAGTAACCACAGCTCGTTCCGAGCGATAAATTGTGCCTTTTGTTGAAACAGATACATCAGCTACTTCACCTAAAATAATTTGCATTTTATTCAGTGATGCCTGATCGCCCACTAAATGTAATATATCGCCAACTTGTAATACTGTATCCACTCGGGGAATTGAGAGTTCTTCACCTCTTTTTAAACGTGAATAGGATACTTCGTGTAAATCAAAATCAGGCAGTTCTTTGAGTGTTAAACCATTAATGTTTGGGTTGGTTAAACGCACATTTAAAGTACTAAGCTGCTCCTTGCCTTGATTTTGAACTTGGTTAAAGGCTTCTGCTTCTTTATCTATATTAATTTTTAAGATGATGCGAATTAACCACATTGTCAGCAAAATCCCGATAATCCCAAATGGATAAGCAATGGCATAGCTCATACCCATAATTTCGGTTACACTTTCTCCACTTAATTCAGCAAGCACTTGCTGCCCAGCACCGAGAGAAGGCGTATTCGTTACCGCACCAGAGAAAATCCCGAGGATAACAGGTAGAGGCACGTTGAAAAATTTATGAAGAAGGACAACCAGAACACCGCTTAACAGCACAATCAAAACAGCAAAACCATTAAGTTTTAAGCCTGAATGTTTAAGAGAGGAGAAGAATCCCGGACCAACTTGGATCCCTATTGAGTAAACAAATAAAATTAAACCAAATTCTTGAATAAAATGAAGGGTATGAGCATCGAGCTTAACGCCAAATTCTGACATAAAGTGGGAAACGAATAACCCACCAAATAATACTCCACCAATACCTAAACCAACACCTCTAATTTTGATATGACCAATCCATAATCCCAACACTGCCACTAAAGATAGTAAACTGACAGTCAGTGCAATATCACTCATTACAGCCTCTCTTAAATACCAACACCTCAAAAATGGTGGATAAATTTTAGCAAATCTCAACAATCAAAAATGCGATCTACATCACAAAAAATAAATATTGATAGCATCACTCCAAATTTTAATTGTCAAAAAAGCTCCCTAATTTTAAAAAAATTCTCGACAACACTATTTTTTTGAGTAAATTAAATGCTATTTTTATTACTTAAGGAAAATACAATGCTATCAAACGAAGTTTTTATTTCGATTATCGTATTGTTAGTGCTCAGCTTACTCAGAATTAATGTAGTTATCGCATTAATTATTTCAGCATTAACCTGCGGTTTAATCGGTAATTTAGGGGTTGAAGGTGCTGGTTTTGCCGAGGCATTAGAAAAAACTATCAAAAGTTTCACCGGTGGCTTAGGCGGCGGAGCAGAAACCGCAATGAATTACGCAGTTCTCGGGGCTTTTGCAGTAGCACTTTCAAAATCAGGTGTAACGGATTTATTGGCTTATAAAGTGATTAAATCATTTGGACATAGTCCATCAGATCGTTCTGTAACCTGGTTTAAATATATTGTGTTATTTGTGTTAGTAGCATTCTCAATGTCTTCACAAAATTTAATTCCAATTCACATTGCCTTTATTCCAATCTTAATTCCACCACTATTAAGTGTGATGAATAAATTAAAGATTGACCGCCGTGCCGTTGCTTGTGCTTTAACATTTGGCTTAACCGCTACTTATATGTTAATTCCGGCGGGTTTCGGGCAAATCTTTATTGAGAGTATTTTAGTAAAAAACATTAACCAAGCAGGTGAGCCATTCCAATTGGTAACAACAACCGCTGAAATGACAAAAGCGATGTTTATTCCTGTATCTGGTATGATTATTGGATTACTTTTTGCATTCTTTGTGTCATACCGCAAACCTCGAGTGTATATAGAAAACACACCTGAGCCAGCTATTGATGATATTGAAACTCGAGTAGCTAACGTTAAACCTTTCCATATTGGTATTAGTATTTTAGCAATTATTGCCACCTGTTCGGTACAATTAGCAACAAATTCAACTATTATTGGTGGCTTAATCGGCTTAGTCATTTTTGCTTTAGGTGGCGTATTCAAACTGAAAGAAAGTAATGATGTATTTTCAGCCGGTTTACGTTTAATGGCGATGATCGGCTTTGTGATGATTGCCGCTTCAGGCTTTGCTGGCGTAGTAAACTCAACAGGTGGCGTGCTGGCATTAGTTGAAAGCCTGCGTGATGTTATCTCATCAAAAGAGATGGCAGCATTATTAATGCTTGTGGTTGGTTTATTCATTACAATGGGTATTGGTTCGTCATTCTCAACTGTACCAATCATTACCTCAATCTATGTACCACTTTGTGTCTCTTTTGGTTTCTCGCCGCTTGCTACAATGGCGATTGTGGGCGTTGCAGCCGCATTAGGTGATGCAGGTTCTCCAGCATCAGACTCTACACTTGGCCCAACATCAGGCTTAAATGCTGACGGCAAGCACGACCACATTTGGGATTCTGTTGTACCAACCTTTATCCACTTTAATATTCCACTATTAGTGTTCGGTTGGATTGCAGCAATGACACTTTAAGTTATAATAAGCAAAATTTTGCGAGAAAAAGACCGCTTGTAGAGATGACAAGCGGTCTATTTTCATTTATTTTTTACAAACTCAGGTTATATAGAATGAAATTTATCTCTTTTAATATCAATGGCTTGCGTGCTAGACCTCATCAACTTGAAGCCATTATTGAAAAACACCAACCCGATGTATTAGGGCTGCAAGAAATCAAGGTTGCTGATGAAGATTTTCCTTATGATTTAGTCAATCATTTAGGCTATCACGTTTTCCATCACGGGCAAAAAGGACATTATGGTGTCGCCTTATTGACGAAAAAAGAGCCGCTTGCTGTGCGTAAAGGTTTCCCAACTGATGTGTTAGATGCCCAAAAACGAATGATTATGGCAGATATAGAAACCGATTTTGGCGTTTTAACCGTGTTAAACGGCTATTTCCCACAAGGGGAAAACCGCAGCCACGAAATCAAATTTCCTGCAAAACAGAAATTCTATGCTGATTTGCAACACTACTTGGAAACTGAATTAAAGCCAGAAAATCCCATCATCATTATGGGCGATATGAATATCAGCCCAACAGATTTAGACATCGGTATTGGCGAGCCAAACCGTAAACGCTGGTTGCGTGATGGTAAATGCTCGTTCTTACCTGAAGAGCGTGAATGGTTAGATCGCTTATACAGTTACGGTTTGGTTGATACCTTCCGTGTTGCTAACCCAGAAGTAAACGATAAATTCTCGTGGTTTGACTATCGCTCTAAAGGTTTTGACGATAATCGTGGCTTGCGTATTGATTTAATTCTCGCCTCAAAATCACTTGCTGAACGTTGTGTGGAAACAGGGATTGATTTAGAAATTCGTGCAATGGAAAAACCATCAGACCATTCCCCTGTTTGGGCAACCTTTAAATAATTGTAGAAAATTTCAGTTTTTGTAACCGCTTGTAGGCTTTCAAACTTACAAGCGGTTGTTTTTTCTTACTTTTTTGCATTTTCACGCCATACTATATCCGTTTTCAAATTTGTGCTACAATCAAACACTATTTTTGGATTATGTTTAGATTATGAATACACGTTTAACCTTTATTTTACTGATTATTGTTGCCATACTTGGCGGCTGGTATTACAGCTTACAAGAAAAAGAGAATATGGGGCTTGATCAGCTTATTAAAAAGGAAGGACAGCCTGAATATGTGGGGAATAAAATGTCCACCACCGTTTATGATTTGAAAGGCAATCCACAATATTTCGCTCAGGCTTCAGAAATTAAACGTTATGAATCTACCGAGCGAACAGAATTTTTTAAACCCTTTATTGAGCTTTTTGCAAAAGATTCAACACAAAAACAGTGGAAAGTGAGTGCTGATTACGCTGAAATTACCAAAGAAAAAATGTTAAATTTAAAGGGTAATATCAAACTTGATGCGTTAGATCCTACTTCACGTTTACAACAAATCACAACTGATACTTTAACCGTTGATTTAAATACACAGGATATTTTTACCGAAAGTGAAGTCAAATCAATAGGTTCTGGCTTTACCACAACAGGCGTTGGTTTAACAGGTAACTTAAAACAGCAAGTTGCAACCTTGAAAAAAGATGTAAAATCTTATATTGAACCAACCATTATTAAAGAAACAAAAGAATAATGTGCTTTTGAATAAGGGATAACAATGAAATTAATGTTTAAATCTATTTTAGTAACAATGTTACTAGGTAGCAGTTTTTCAGCTTATGCGTTAAAAGGCGATACTGATCAGCCTATCAATATTGATTCAGGCAGCCAATCTTTAGATATGACGAACAACATCGTTACCTTTAGCGATAATGTCGTAATTACGCAAGGCTCAATTAAAGTAACCGCTGCAAATGTAAAAATTATCCGCCAAGAAGGTAAAAAAGAGACTATTGAGGCAACAGGCTCTCCCGTTACTTTCCAACAAACATTGGATAATGGCAAGCCGGTAAACGGTAAAGGAAGTAGCGTTCATTACGACTTAAATTCGGAATTTTTAACACTCATCGGCAATGCTGAATTAAAACAGCAAGGCAGCTTTATCCGAGCAAATAAAATTACCTATGATGTAAAAAAACAGCAGCTTAAAGCAACAAGCGGTGGAAAATCACGTGTAAAAACGGTGTTAATTCCAAACGAACTTCAAAATAACAAGAAAAAATAGGGTTAGTCTATGTCTGTACTTTATGCAGAACATTTAGCGAAAAGTTATAAACAACGCCAAGTGGTAAAAGATGTCAGCCTGAATGTGAAATCAGGTGAGATTGTTGGCTTACTTGGTCCAAACGGTGCGGGTAAAACAACCACTTTCTATATGGTTGTGGGCTTAGTTCGACACGACCACGGCACAATCCGTATTGATGATGAAGATATCAGCACATTACCAATGCACGACCGTGCAAAACAAGGTATTGGCTATCTTCCACAAGAGGCTTCGATTTTCCGCCGTTTAAGCGTGTATGATAATTTAATGTCTGTACTGCAAGTGCGTAAAGATATTAATAACGAACAGCGAAAAGCCCGTGCAGAAGAGCTGATCGCCGAGTTCCACATTGAACATATCCGCAATAGCTTAGGACAATCGCTTTCTGGTGGTGAACGCCGCCGTGTGGAAATTGCCCGTGCATTGGCGGCAAATCCTAAATTTATCCTGTTAGATGAGCCTTTTGCAGGGGTTGATCCCATCTCGGTAATCGACATAAAAAAAATTATCGTGAATTTAAAAGAACGTGGTTTAGGTGTATTAATTACTGACCATAACGTGCGTGAAACCTTAGACGTGTGCGAGCGTGCTTATATTGTAGGGAGCGGCGAGATGATTGCCAGCGGTACGCCACAACAAGTGCTTGAAAACCCTGATGTAAAACGTGTTTATTTAGGCGATCAATTCAAACTTTAACTAAATCCCCTTTTTAGGGGATTTCATCTTTAGATGAAAAATTATGACAAAATTAACGGAATTTTTAAGCCCTGAGAATATTCGTCAGGGTGTATTAGTTTCAAGTAAAAAACGGGCATTAGAGTTAGTTGGAAAAGTGGTTGCGGAATCTATTAATCACGCTAAACAACATTCGCACGAAGAGAGTGAAATACTCTGCCCTATTGAATGCTTTAGTAACCTCTTTAAACGGGAAAAGCTCGGCACAACCGGGTTAAATCAAGGGATTGCTCTTCCTCACGCCAAATTACCCGCTTGTGAATCCGTAATACTTGAAAAGCCCATCGCCATATTCTTGCAATTAGAAGAAGCGATTGATTACGAAGCACAAGACCATAAAGACGTTGATTTAATCTATGCTATTATGTTCCCGGAAAATAGCTGCGAACAATATAAAGGTTGCTTACCACAAATTGCTAAACAATTATCAGATAAATCCTTATTAAAACAGCTCCGAGCAGCAGAGTCAGCAGAAGATATTTGGCAGATTTTAGTGTATGCTGATAATCACCCCAAAGATCAAGAATAATAGTGAGGCAATATGGAATTAATCATTATCAGCGGGCATTCTGGCTCGGGTAAGTCAGTTGCATTAAGAGCATTAGAAGACACAGGCTATTACTGCGTGGACAATATTCCTTTGGCGTTAATTCCAACCTTAACTTACTACCTTGCCCAAGAAAATCGTTCCGTAGTCATCAGCTTAGATATTCGCAATTTGCCGAATACACCGAATGCGATTGAAGAATTACTCACTCAGCTTGAGCCCTTGAATGCTAAATTTATCTTCTTAGATTGCGATCGTAATACGCTCATTCGCCGTTATAGCGACTCTCGCCGCATTCACCCACTTTCTACACAAGATGATCTTTCGTTAGAAGGGGCTATTGATCTCGAACGGAAATTACTCGAACCGTTAGTGCAAAATGCGAACTATATTATTGATACCAGTAACCTCTCTTCACACGAATTGGCAGAAAATCTACGCCATTTATTACAAGGTTCGAGTGATAAAGAGCTAAAAATTATTTTCCAATCTTTCGGTTTTAAATATGGCTTACCTGCCGATGCCGATTATGTGTTTGATGTTCGCTTTTTACCAAATCCACATTGGAATCCTGAGCTTCAGCCAATGACAGGCTTAGAACAGCCTGTAATTGATTTTTTAGAACGCCAAACCGATGTACATAATTTCATCTACCAAACACGCAATTATTTAGAAATGTGGCTACCAATGTTAGAGCAAAATAACCGTAGTTACCTGACTATTGCCATTGGTTGTACTGGCGGCAAACATCGCTCTGTATTTATTGCCGAGCAATTAGCAAAATATTTCCAAGCGAAAGGTAAGAATGTGCAAATTCGCCATAAAAGTTTGGAAAAACATCATAAGAAATCAACAAATTAACCCATAGGGGAGGTCCTGTGCCCTCCCTCATTTTCAATCATTTTTAGGGCGGGCACAGGGCACCGCCCCTACAAATCATTATGAAATCTGCAGATATCGTTATTATTGGCGGCGGAATGGTTGGGCTTGCTCTTGCAGGGCTATTAAAAGAGACCGACTGCCAAATCACAATTATTGAAAAAAACACACCTCAATTTGATGATAGCAAAACTTACCATCGAGTTAGTGCTATCAATGCCTCAAGCCAAAAAATGTTGGAGCAAATTGGCGCATTCCAGCAAATTCCTGAACATCGTCTTTCTCCTTATACCGAAATGTTTGTATGGGAAAAAGATAGCTTTGCCAACATTCATTTTGATAATAACGATGCTGAAATTAAGCAGTTAGGCTTATCGCAACTTGGCTTTATTATTGAAAATGCGGTTATCCAACACGCTCTTTGGCAGCAGATTTCTAAGCAATCCAATGTGGAATATATTATCGCAACCCCGAAAACATTAGGTGTAAGCGAAAATGGGGCATTTTTAACACTCGATAACGGCGAGATGATTTCAGCTAAATTAGTGGTAGGTGCTGATGGAGCAAATTCTTGGGTGCGTAATCAAACTAAAATCCCTTTAACCAGCAAAGATTATCAACACACCGCTTTAGTATGCAATGTAAAAACAACGGAAGCACACGGGAAAACAGCTCGTCAGATTTTTGCTGAAGATAGCATTTTAGCCTTCCTGCCGATGGCTGATGAAAATCTCTGCTCTATTGTTTGGTCACTTCCACCGAATAAAGCGAATGAATTAAAAAATGCAAGCGAAGAGGAGTTTAATAAGGCATTAACTATCGCATTTGACAATAAACTTGGTTTATGCAAATTGCAAAGTTTGCGTGAAATTTATCCGCTTACCGCACGCTTTGCCCGTGATTTTGCGCAATCTCGCATTGCATTAATTGGCGATGCAGCCCACACTATCCACCCATTAGCAGGACTTGGAGTAAATTTAGGCTTTGCCGATGCTAAAACACTGGCAGATGAAATCCAAAAGCATATTAGCAACGGTAACGATCTTAGCGAATATCGCCATTTACGTCAATTTGAACGCATTCGCAAAGCAGAAGCAGTCAAATTATTAACCGCAATGGAAGGACTAAAACAGCTTTTCAATGACAACCACCCATTGAAAAAATTAGTAAGAGGCGTTGGATTAAGTATGACCAATCAACTCCCTTTTGCCAAAAAGCTATTAATTCAACAAGCCATTTATCTATAAAATGTAAATTAGATTGAAATAGCGTAAAGATTTCATCTTTTATGAACTAATTTTAAGACTATTTGTCTATTAGTTGGTACAATAACCGCCCCTTTTGGGTTTTATTTTTATATTCTTTGAGGAATTATTTTAATGAACAAATTTACTAAAATTAGTGCAACCGCTTTAGTGGCTTTATTTTTAGCAGCTTGTGAAAAGCCGGCACAAAAAGTAGAAGAAACTGCACCAGTACAAACAACTATAGAAACCACCAAATCAGCAGAAACAACTCAAATTGCAACACCAAGTGGGGCAGCAAAAGCTGATTACCAGAAATTAGCAACTTGGAACGCAGAACAAGAGAAATCAATGCAAGCAGCACAAGCTGAATTACAACAAAAATTAGCAACGCAAGATCCTAAACAAATGCAAGAAGGCTTAGCGGCATTCAATCAAAAAGTAGAAGCAACTGTAAAAAGTTTAGACGCTGTTGATGTATCTGATGCTCAACTGAAAGAATTAAAAGAGAAAAGTAAATCAGCTCTAACACTTTCAAGCGAAGTGCTTAACGAGCAAGTAAAAGTGTTAGCAAACCCAACTGATGAAGCACTAAGACAATCAGCACAGAAAAAAGCTGAAGCATTAATTGAAGTAAATACTGAGTTACAAAGAATTAGTGCTGAAGTAGAAAAAAGATTTTCAGCTAAATAATTAGTATAATATCGAAAGCTAGAGATTTTGCTCTAGCTTTTTTTACGGACTTAAGGACGATTATGAACACACTTTCTAAAATTAGTTTATCTGCATTATTTGCAGTTTTTTTGACCGCTTGTGAAAAACCGACTACTGAACCAAGCAAACAAAAACCGGAGCAAGCACAAGCCTCTGAGGTAAAAAAAGAAGAAGTTAAGTCGGCAAATACCGGTGCAGCAGATTATCAAATCTTCCGTGATTGGCAAGATACTCAAGAAAAAGCATTAAATGACGCTATTCAAACAGCAACAGATGGTCTTACAGAAAAACAAAAAGCTGATCCTACAGTTATGCAAGAAACGGTTAATAAAACATTACTAGCCCAGCTTGATAGCATTAAGGCAAGTGCTGAAGCCCTAAATATTCAAAATAGTGAAGTAAAAGCACTTAAAGACAAAATATTGGAAGTGCTTACTTTAGGTACTCAAATGATTATTGAAGGGGCTAGTATGGAGAAAAATCCAACCCCTGAAGCCCATAAAACCTTCGGCAAACTACAAACTAAACTTAATCAGTTAGCGGAAGAAGGACAAACACTGGAGAATGCATTAAGAGCAAAATATGCCCCGGTTCCTCAACCTGAAGTAGCACCAGCAGAAGCAAAACCTCAAGAAGCAGCTCCGACTGAAACTACTCCAACAGAAGCAACTACACAATAAAAAATAAGGCATAGTTTTATCGCTATGCCTTACTTCTATCTAGGTAATCTCTATATTACCAACCTTTTACCACACCACCGTTAAATAATTTTAACGCTTCTTGGAACACTTCTTCAGTTTGGAATGATTTCACGAAAGTTTGTAAACGTGGGTCATCTTTGTTGTCTTCACGGCTAACTACTAAATTCACATACGGAGAATCTTTATATTCTACGATGATACCATCTTTATCCGGGCTTAAACCTGCTTGACCTGCGTAGGTATTGTTGATAATTGCTAATTCAACATCATCTAGCATACGGGTTAACAATGCGGTATCAGCTTGAACAATTTTGATATTTTTCGGATTTTCAATAATATCGTTTTCTGTTGCGAATACGTTGTTAGGATCTTTTAACTTTAACAATCCGTGAGCCTGAAGTAATAGCAACGCACGAGCGGTGTTACTTGCATTGTTTGGAATAGCAACTTGTGCACCATCTTGTAATTCAGAGATATTTTTAATTTTTTTAGAGTATGCTGCAATTGGCCATACTAACGTATTGCCGATAATAGCTAATTTATAGCCACGATCTTTCATTTCTTGTTCCATATATGGCACAGTTTGGAAAGCGTTCGCATCTAAATCTTTTGCGTGTAATGCAGCATTTGGTTGAGTGTATTCAGTGAATTGCACTAATTCTACTTCTAAGCCATATTTCTCTTTGGCAATTTTCACTGCAACTTCAGTCATTTGGGCTTCAGGCCCAGTCATAACCCCAACTTTTAACGGGGCTTGTTTTTCCGCTTTAGCTGTTGCTGCGGTTTGTGCTTTGTCATCTTTACAAGCAGTCAGAGTTAGTGCAGACACTAACGCCACGCCTAATAATTTTTTAAAGTTCATATTTGCTCCTATGCAACGTTTTGAGTATAAAAAAGGCGATTAAACAAGCGTTTAACCGCCGTTAAATTGGATTACCAACCTTTTACCACACCGTCTTTAAAGTGTTTTTGTGCTTCCTGGTAAACTTCTTCAGTTTGGTAAGATTTAATAAAGTTTTGTACATTTGCTGCCTCTTTATTGTCTTGGCGGGCAACAATAATATTCACATATGGCGATTCTTTATCTTCTACAAATACACCGTGATCTTGGGTATTTAAACCTACTTGCCCTGCGTAAGTATTGTTTACTACCGCTAAATCAACATCGTCCAATGCTTTCGCTGCAACTGAAGTATCCACTTCTTTAATTTTTAAGTTTTTCGGATTTTCGATAATATCTAACGAAGTTGAGAATAAGTTAGTGTTATCTTTTAACCTAATTAAGCCTTGTTTCTCTAATAAAATTAAGGCACGGGCTAAGTTTGAAGGGTCATTTGGCACTGCAATTACCGCTCCTTCTGCTAACTCAGCAGCACTTTTTACTTTTTTAGAGTAACCTGCTAATGGATAAACAAAGGTATTACCTACAATCACTAAGTTATTTAACCCTTTTGATTGGCTGTCTTTATCTAAATAAGGTTTGTGTTGGAAGGCATTTGCATCTAAATCGCCCTTGCTTACTGCGGTATTTGGTAATGCGTAATCGTTGAATAATACGAACTCAACTTCCAAACCATATTTCTCTTTTGCAATTTGTGCTGCACGTTCTGCAACAGTATGCTCAGGACCAGACATTACCCCTACTTTGATTTTTGCAGAAGCCGGAGCTGCTGCAGGCTCTGCTTTCTTCTCATCTTTACACGCGGTTAATGCTAATGCAGAAACCAATGCTACACCTAAAATCTTCTTGAAACTCATAAAAAACCTCTACTTATAAAAAATTAACGATGATCATAACGTTTTGCTAAGGTATCGCCTAATTTTTGGCTTACCATTACAATCGCTACAATAATGATAGTTGCAATCCACTTTACATAGACCATATTACGGTGTTCACCGTAACTAATGGCTAAATTACCTAAACCGCCGCCACCCACAGCTCCTGCCATTGCAGAATAGCCGATTAACGCAACTAGGGTTAAAGTAATACCGTTGATCAAAATCGGCAAAGATTCCGGCAGGTAGAATTTTGTAACGACTTGCGAATTCGTTGCCCCCATTGATTTTGCCGCTTCTGTTAATCCGGACGGAATTTCAAGCAACGCATTTGAAGTTAAACGTGCAAAAAAAGGAATGGCAGACACGCTTAAAGGAACAATCGCCGCCGTTGTGCCAAGTGTTGTGCCAACAATTAAGCGAGTAAAAGGCAATAAAATAATCAACAAGATAATAAACGGAATTGAACGCCCGATATTAATAACCACATCTAAAATTTGATGCAATCTTTGATTTTCTAAAATTTCACCTTTACCTGTTAAAAAAGCTAAAAAACCAATCGGCAAACCAATAATGACCGCCAATGCTGTCGCCACAAAGCCCATATAGATAGTCTCAAAAGTAGATTCCCATACTAAGCCCCACATTTGTGGCGTCATCTCTCTTAAAAAATCAGCCCACATAGCCTAACACCTCTACTTTTACATTATTATCCATTAAATAAAATTTTGCTTCTGCAATAGAATCCGGATTACCACTAACTTCTGCAATCACAAACCCAAATTTCACTCCACCTGCATAGTCAATTTGCGACATCAAAATACTAAAATCAATACCGAATTTTTTTGATGCTGTTGAGAGCAGCGGAGCATCAACCGAACGCCCGGTAAACTCAAATTTGATAATTGGTTTGCTATTTTCCGTTGGTGAGTTTAAAAGTTGCTCTCTATACTCCTGCGGCAAATCAAAATGGAATGTTGATTGAATAAATTTTTGAGCCAGTTCTGTTTTCGGGTTTGAGAAAATTTCACTTACCGAACCGGATTCAATCAACTGACCTCTATCAATTACCGCCACACGATCACAAATACGTTTCACCACTTCCATTTCGTGCGTGATTAACAAAATGGTTAAACCTAAACGTTTATTAATATCTTTTAATAACTGCAAAATTGATTGCGTGGTTGCAGGGTCTAGCGCACTGGTGGCTTCATCACACAATAGAACGTGCGGATCACTTGCCAATGCACGAGCAATGGCAACACGCTGCTTTTGCCCACCGGAAAGATTTGCCGGATAAACATCTTTACGATCCGTTAAGCCAACTAAATCCAATAGTTCATTAACTTTCTTCTCAACTTGCTCCTTTGGTGTATTGCTTAAACGCAACGATAACGCCACATTTTCAAACACGGTTTGTGATGAGAGCAGATTAAAATGTTGGAAAATCATCGCAATATTACGACGAGCTTTAATCAGCTCTTTGTCCGACATTGCGGTTAAATCTTGCCCATCCACAATCACTTGCCCCATTGTCGGGCGTTCTAATAAATTTACGCAACGAATTAAGGTACTCTTCCCCGCACCCGATGCCCCAATGACACCATAAATAGTGCCTCTTGGAACTTCAAGGTTTACATTATCAAGAGCGGTAATTTTTTTACCCTTTACCTCAAATTGTTTGCTGATATTTTTCAGCTGAATCATTTTCTACTATCCAATTTTGATTAATCGTTCTATTCTGCATTATTTTAGACGTCTAGAATGCTATGTCAATTAACTAGCCTAATTTTTTTATTCCAAATAAGCATAACGCATAAAATAATAGATTGCACTTGAAATAAATTACGGTTTTGTATGATTGGTTTTCATCATAAAAACAACAAGCGGTCAAATTTTGCAAATTTTTTGCAAATTTCAACCGCTTGTCAAAATTAAGAATTAAGCTTTACGCCACGTTGTGCCATTCGGCATATCTTCTAATACGATGTTCATCGCTTTGAGTTTATCACGCACTTCGTCCGCAACCGCCCAGTTTTTAGCTGCTTTGGCTTCATTACGTTGTTTGATTAAAGCTTCAATTTCTGCTGCCTCATCATCATTGGCATCGCCTTTTAAGAATGTGTCTGGATCTTGTTCTAATAAGCCTAACACGCCAGCTAACTCTTTTAAGCGAACCGCTAAACCATTAGCTTTTGCCATATCTTCGGTTTTGAGTTTATTTAGTTCACGAGCGATTTCAAATAATACCGCTAATGCACCTGGCGTGTTAAAGTCATCGTCCATTGCGGTTTTAAAGGCTTCCACATATTGCTCTCCACCAATGGCTTCGCCTGATACATCACAGCCACGCAGTGCGGTGTATAAACGCTCAAGTGCGGAACGAGCAAGATCTAAGTTATCTATGCTGTAATCAAGCAATGAGCGATAATGTGCGGTAAGGAAGAAATAGCGTAGTGATTCTGCATCATATAAGCCTAGCATATGGCGAATGCTGAAGAAGTTGCCAAGTGATTTCGACATTTTCTCTTTATCAATCGTGAGCATTCCCGTATGTAGCCAATAGTTTACATAATCGCCCCCGTGAGCACAGCAAGATTGAGCGATTTCGTTTTCGTGGTGCGGGAACATTAAATCCGAACCACCGCCGTGAATATCAAAATGTTCGCCTAATTCTTTGCTATTCATTGCCGAACATTCAATATGCCAGCCTGGGCGACCATTGCCCCAAGGACTTTCCCAGCTTGGCTCGCCTTCTTTTGACATTTTCCAAAGCACAAAGTCCATTGGGTTTTTCTTCACCGATTTAATCTCAACTCTTGCACCTGCTTGCAACTGTTCTAAGTTTTGGCGAGACAATGCCCCGTATTTGTTAAATGATTCAACATCAAACATCACATCGCCATCAGCCGCCACATAGGCGTGTTTGTTCTGAATCAGTTTTTCAACCATTGCGATGATTTCTGGAATATGCTGTGTTGCTCGTGGCTCAACATCAGGGCGAAGAATGTTTAACGCATCAAAATCTTTGTGCATTTCGGCAATCATTCTTTCCACTAATTGATCGCAAGTTTCGTTATTTTCTAATGCACGTTTAATGATTTTATCGTCCACATCGGTAATGTTACGTACATAGCGTAAATTGTAGCCTGCATAACGCAAATAGCGTGCAATCACATCAAAAGAAACAAAGGTTCGACCGTGCCCAAAATGACAAAGATCGTAAACCGTTACGCCACACACATACATTCCTACTTGGTTTGGGTTAATCGGTTTAAATTCTTCTTTTTCACGTTTTAGGGTGTTGTAAATTTTGAGCATAGTGTCCTCTGTTAGCTAAATATAGAATATGAGGTACAAGCGTGAACGCTTGTACCATCAATTTTACGAAATAATCAAGAAATACGTCTAAGTATAGCGAATAAGCGGTCTGATTTTGAGATTTTTTTGCAATTTCCGCTAAACTTTTTAATAATATTAACAAACTCGTAGGGACGGATCCTGTGCCCGTCCAAAAATAAACTGTAATAGACGGACAGGCACAGGACCTGTCCCTACTAAATCTTTATATTAAGAGGAAAAAATGATTACACTACACACCAATTTTGGCGACATCAAAATCGAATTAAACTTTGACAAAGCCCCTGTTACTGCAAAAAACTTTGAAGATTATTGCAAAGAAGGCTTTTACAACGGCACAATTTTCCACCGTGTGATTGATGGATTTATGATTCAAGGCGGCGGTATGACAGTTGGAATGACAGAAAAACCAACTAAAGCCCCAATTCAAAACGAAGCAAGCAACGGTTTAAGCAATAAACGCGGTACTTTAGCAATGGCTCGTACTTCTGATCCGCACTCTGCTTCATCACAATTTTTCATCAATGTGGTAGATAATACGTTCTTAGATTACCGTTCAAAAGAGATGTTTGGCAAAACCGTTGTTCAAGATTGGGGATATGCGGTATTTGGCGAAGTGGTTGAAGGTATGGACGTTGTAGATAAAATCAAAGGCGTGAAAACAGGGAATAAAGGCTTCCACCAAGACGTTCCTGTTGAAGATGTAGTGATTAAGTCTGTAACTGTGGCTTAGTTTAAACACAAACAATCGGTCGAATTTTAGTAAAATTTGACCGATTGTTTTTTATATTACTTGGTAAAGCCAAATAATAAACGGCATCGTAAACACACACAATAGCGTGGTTACACCATAAATCGCACTCGCCTTTTTAGCATCTTGCCCATAAGCCACTGCCATCTGTGTGATAGTTGCCGCAGAAGGGCTGATTGTGGCAAGAAAGGTAATCATCACAATGGTTTCGCCATTAATAACCCAGCGTTCAAAACCGCATAATTTAATCACCGCTAATAAAATCAACGGAATAAAGATTAAGCGCAGGAATGTAACCAGATAAATCCGTTTATCGGTAATAATTTCTTTAAATGGGATTTCGGCAATAAGCATACCTGCAACTAACATCGATAAAGGACCTATCATATTGCCTAAACTGGATAAGGTGCTGGCAATGGTTGTGGGTAATTTGATATGTAACAGGAATAACGCCATACCCACAATAATAGCGATGATATTGATATTAAAGAGAATTTTTCTAAATGGTACGCTGCCCTTGCCACAGATTAACGCTCTTAAATGCGACCAAAACAGAACACTTTGTACCACAATAAATGCGGTGGAATAAATAACCCATTCAGCCCCCAAAAGAGAGGCTACAATTGGAATAATTAAATTTCCTGAATTGGAATAAGTGGTTGTGGCTTGCTCAATATTGTTTAATTTCGCGTTTTTTTGAATATCCAACCCAATAGAATTAGTAACGCACTGAAGATAATTGAGATAATAAAAGCAAGATATAAACCGTTCAGCGTTTCGGTAGTGTAATCGACTTGAAAGGCAGTAATCAGCATTGTAGGACTAATAATATAAAGCCCGATAATCGAAATGGGATAACTTTGCTCTGATGTTAAAAGTTTGGTTTTGACAATAGCATAACCTAGTAAAACCATTAAGGTAAGCTGTAAAATTTTATCTGCTAATAAAAGTGCGATTTCCATTACTATTTAAGAGCTAATCGCTCCTCTCCCGAATAAATGGTAGCTTTTCCTTTGCGGACAAACGCCAATAATGTGAATTGATTATCACGAGCCATTTTGGCTGCCATTTCAGTTGTCGCAGAAATCGCACAGAGCATTTCAATTCCAACTGCTAAACATTTTTGTACCATTTCAAAACTGGCTCGACTGGTGACAAATACAAAACCGTTTGGAAAGCCTGCTTTCGCATACCAGCCAATCAGTTTATCTAATGCAACGTGCCGCCCTACATCTTCTCGAATGGCTAATAACTCGCCTTCAAAGCTAAAAAAAGCAGCAGCGTGGCTTGCACCTGTTTCTTTCGATAATGTTTGTGCGTTTTCTAACTGCTCTAAACAACGTTCTAAAATAAGCGGATTCACATCTTGCAAGCGGTTATTTTTCTTAACAATTTTGCAACTTTGATTGACTTGTTCCAACTGCTCTACGCCACAAATTCCGCACCCTGTTCTGCCTGCCATTGAACGACGTTTATCTTTTAGCTGCACAAATTGTCGGGTAGAAATCTCAAGCTGAATTTCTACGCCATTTTCTTGTTCAAAAATATCCAATCCGTATAACTCTTGCGGAGAGTTCAAAATCCCTTCCGCTAAGGAAAAACCTAATGCAAAATCCTCTAAATCTGAAGGTGTTGTCATCATCACCGTATGAGAAATACCATTATAAACCAGTGCAACAGGCACTTCTGAAATCAAATTATCTTCACAATTTTGCTGTTTTAGCTCAATTGTTGAGAATAATAATTTTTTGGCATCTATTTTTGTGATCTTATTCACAATTTTCATCTCTTCTATGCTTAAAAAGTAGTTTATTTTGTTAAAAAGTTGTATCATTATGCTCGAAAAAATTTGGTTTAAATCAAACTTTTTTGAGATTTAACCTTTTTACCAAAAAAAGAGTATATCCATTTTCTTTTATTAGGAGGAAAATGATACACCTCTTCGATCAATTTATTAACTTAATTTTTTGATCATTTTACTTTTATTTACCACATTATGTGTTTGGAGTGATTATGCAGATCTCAAGACGTAAGTTCTTTAAGGTCTGTGCAGGTGGTATGGCGGGAACTTCTGCGGCAATGTTGGGCTTTGCTCCAACAGCAGCATTAGCAGCTCCTCGCGAGTATAAGCTCTTAAGAGCGAAAGAAACTCGCCAAACCTGTACTTACTGTGCTGTAGGCTGTGGAATGATGATGTACAGCTTAGGCGGCGAAGCAATGAATAGCAAAGGAAAACTTTTCCACATTGAAGGGGATCCTGACCATCCTGTTAGCCGTGGTGCATTATGTCCTAAAGGAGCAGGCGCGTTAGACTATGTAAATAGTGATCGCCGTGTACATTATCCTGAGGTGCGAGAGCCTGGCTCAAGCGAATGGAAACGAATTTCTTGGCATGAGGCTATTGAACGTATTTCTCGCCACATTAAAGACGACCGTGATGCTAACTTTATTGAAAAAAATATAGAAGGTACACCAGTTAATCACTGGTTAACCGCTGGCTTCTTAGCTGGTTCTGCCTGTAGTAACGAAACTGGTTTATTAACCCAAAAATGGGTTCGCTCTCTCGGTATGGTATTTACCGACAACCAAGCGAGTATCTGACACGGACCAACGGTAGCAAGTCTTGCTCCATCATTTGGTCGCGGTGCGATGACTAACCACTGGGTTGATATTAAGAACTCTGATCTCGTTATCGTAATGGGCGGTAATGCCGCTGAAGCTCATCCTGTCGGCTTCCGCTGGGCGGTTGAAGCGAAAAAACAAAACGGTGCTAAGTTAATGGTGGTAGACCCACGCTTTAACCGTAGTGCTGCAGTTGCTGATATTTATATGCCGTTACGACCAGGTACGGATATTGCATTCTTATTAGGTGCAGTAAACTATTTGTTGAAAAATGATAAAATTCAGCACGAATATGTTAAACATTATACCAATGCGACTTTCTTAGTACACGAAGGCTTTAAATTCGAAGACGGTTTATTTACCGGATACGATAAAGCTACGCGTACCTATAAAGATAGATCTACTTGGACTTACCAAATGGATGAAGAAGGCAATCCGTTAAGAGATATGAGCCTTCAAGATCCTCGTTGCGTACTGAATATGTTGCGTGAACACGTTTCTCGCTATACGCCGGAAATGGTTGAGCGTATTACAGGCACACCACAAAAAGATTTCTTGATTTTCTGTGAAGAAATTGCGAAAACCTCTGCTCCAGATAAAGCCGCAACGTTCCTTTATGCGTTAGGTTGGACACAACATACCGTTGGTTCGCAGAATATCCGTTCTATGGCGATGATCCAACTACTGTGTGGTAACATCGGTGTGTCGGGTGGTGGCGTAAACGCATTACGTGGCCACTCAAACGTGCAAGGTATTACTGATTTAGGTTTATTCCCAGCACGGCTTCCCGCTTACTTACCACTGCCTAGCGAAACCGATGTTTCATTAGAAGCATTCTTAACACGTATTACACCAAAAACAATGGGCGCAGGTCAGGTCAACTATTGGGTAAATGCACCGAAATTCTTCATCAGTATGATGAAATCATTTTATGGCGATAATGCAACCGCTGAAAACGAGTTTGGTTTCCACTATCTGCCGAAGTTACAAAAAGGGGGCATCGACCACTTCCGTTTCATTGAGCAAATGTATGAAGGCAAAATCAATGGTTACTTCTGTCAAGGTATGAACCCTGTTGCCTCTTACCCGAACTCACAGAAAATTATCAAAGCGTTAAGTAATTTGAAATATTTAGTCATTTTTGACCCGCTTATTACCGATACGTCTGAATTCTGGAAAAATCACGGCGAGTTCAATAATGTAAATTCTGCAGAAATCCAAACTGAAGTATTCCGTTTACCAACAACTTGCTTCGCAGAAGAAGATGGTTCTATTGCAAACTCTGGTCGTTGGTTACAATGGCATTGGAAAGCGGCAGATGCTCCACACGAAGCAAAACCAGATATTGATATCTTATCTGAAATTCGTGCCGAATTAATCCACCTTTACCATAAAGAAGGCGGTAAAGCACCAGTTGAGCCAATAGAAGCAATGACTTGGAATTATGCAAATCCGCTAGAACCAAAGGCAGAAGAAATTGCGAAAGAAAATAATGGTTATGCTTTAGCTGATGTGAAAGATGCTGATGGTAATATCCTTGTGAAACAAGGCGAATTATTATCAAGCTTCGGTCAAATGCGTGATGATGGTACAACCTCTGGTGCGTGCTGGATTTATACAGGTCAGTGGACACAAAAAGGTAACCAAATGGCTAACCGTGATAACTCAGACCCATCGGGCTTGGGTAACACCTTAGGTTGGGCATTTGCGTGGCCAGCAAACCGTCGTATTCTTTATAACCGTGCATCAGCGGATTTAAGTGGTAAACCGTGGAACCCAAAACGCCAATTAGTAAAATGGAATGGAAAGAACTGGAACTACATTGATGTTGCTGACTTCGGTACTGCACCTCCAAACTCTCCAACAATGCCATTTACTATGCAACCAGAGGGAGTATCTGGTTTATTCGTGCGTGAGCGTATGATTGATGGCCCATTCCCAGAACATTATGAGCCATTAGAAACACCAATCGGCACCAACCCATTACACCCTAATGTAATTTACAGTCCTGTAGCTCGTATTTTACCAACGGATAAAGCAGATTTAGGTACAAGTGATGAGTTTCCTTATGTAGGTACAACTTACCGCTTAACAGAACATTTCCACTATTGGACAAAAAACGTGCTTCTCAATGTAATCGCTCAGCCAGAGCAATTTGTTGAAATTGGAGATAAATTGGCTGAAGAAAAAGGCATTAAAAACGGAGATAAAGTACGTGTTTGGTCTAAACGTGGTGAAATTAAAGCCGTTGCAGTAGTAACAAAACGTATTCGTTCATTAGTGTCTGATGGTAAGCCAATCCATACTATCGGTATTCCGATTCACTGGGGATTTGCAGCAACTACTGGAGCGAAAAAAGGTTATTTTGCTAATAACCTAACAGTACGCTCGGGCGATCCTAGTTCTAATACGCCAGAATCGAAGTGTATGTTGTTAAACATTGAGAAAATTGGAGGCTAAAAATGGGAGCAGTTCAATCTCAAAACATTATTAAGATCTCCGCTACCTCTGGTTTAACACCTGCACCACAGGCTCGTTCTCACCAAGTGGAAGTGGCAAAATTAATTGATGTAACGACCTGTATTGGCTGTAAGGCTTGTCAGGTAGGTTGTTCAGAGTGGAATGATATCCGCTCTGATATCGACGCTGCTTGTGTTGGTGTTTACGATAATCCTGCCGATCTGAATGCAAAAGCGTGGACGGTAATGAAATTCAACGAAGTTGAGGAAAATGACCGTTTAGAGTGGTTAATTCGTAAAGATGGTTGTATGCACTGTATGGAGCCGGGCTGCTTGAAAGCCTGCCCTGCTCCGGGTGCAATTATTCAATATGCTAACGGTATTGTCGATTTTCAATCTGATAAATGTATCGGTTGTGGTTACTGTATCGCAGGTTGTCCGTTCAACATTCCACGTATGAACCCAGAAGATAACCGTGTTTATAAATGCACATTATGTGTGGATCGTGTAGCGGTAGGTCAAGAGCCGGCTTGTGTGAAAACTTGCCCAACAGGTGCAATTCGCTTCGGTAGTAAAGAGCAAATGAAGTTCTACGCAGAACAACGTATTGCAGACCTTAAAGCTCGTGGTTATGAAAATGCAGGTCTTTACGATCCTGAAGGTGTGGGTGGTACACACGTTATGTATGTATTACATCACGCAGATAAACCAGAACTTTATTCAGGCTTACCGAAAGATCCGAAGATTGACACCACAGTTACACTATGGAAAGACGTCTTAAAACCGGTTGCAGCCGTTGCATTAGGTGGCTTAGCATTAGCAGAAGTTGCACACTATGTAACCGTTGGTCCAAACGTTGAAGAGGATGTTGAAGATCATCACCACAATATTAGAGAAGGAGATAGACATGAGTAAGCCATTTATCGTTACGAATGATACTAAAATTATTCGTCATAAGCCGTTACCTCGTGTTAGTCACTGGTTCCTCGTTATTTCATTCTTTATGACGATGTTTACTGGTGTGGCATTCTTCTTCCCTGATTTTGCGTGGCTCACTGAGATCTTAGGTACACCACAAATTGCTCGTGCAATACACCCTTTCACTGGGATTATTATGTTTATTGCATTTATTATTATGGTGCTAGTTTATTGGCATCATAATATTCCGGAGAAAAACGATATTCGCTGGGCAAAAGGCATTGTTGAGGTGTTAAAAGGTAATGAACACGCGGTTGCCGATAACGGCAAATACAATCTAGGTCAGAAATTACTATTCTGGACATTGATTCTTGCGATGTTTACCCTCTTAATTACAGGGATTATTATGTGGAGGCAATTTTTCTCTCACTATTTCTCAATTCCGGTATTAAGAATTGCGATTTTACTTCACTCATTTAGTGCATTTATGTTATTTACTGGAATTCTAGTACATATCTATATGGCATTCTGGGTAAAAGGCTCAATTAGAGGTATGGTTGAAGGCTGGGTAACAGTTCGCTGGGCGAAAAAACACCACCCAAAATGGTATCGTGAAGAAATCTTACCTGAAATCGAAAAACACGTTAAGAAAGATAACACTATTCAATAATCACCAAAGTGCGGAGAATTCCGCACTTTTATTTTATAACTATGTTATATAACTTAGGAAAGTTATGAGTATCAAAATTTTACCGCAAGATGAAATTCAACAAGTTGCAAGTTCATTTCAACAACCTGAGTTACTTTTTGCTAACCCTAAAAACCTCTACTCTCGCCGTGCAAAACGTTTACGCGAATTAGCTAAAGAAAATCCGTTTGGCGATTATATGGAATTCTCCGCTAATTTAGTGGATATTCAGCTTGAATTATTAACCAGCAGACCAATTGCAAATTATTCGGAAAAAATAACCGCTTGTGTAGAATTAACACAAGGAGATAAACCATTAAACAGTAAAAGTTTCCAACGTAGTGATGAATGGCGAGAGCTATTATTCGCTATTATTGAGAAATTCAAGCCTTATGCAAATGATCCTATTCTTCCAACACTAGAATGGTTAGAAAAAGCCTCTGCTTCTGAATTAGAAACGCTAGCGGATAATCTTTTAAATGAGCATTATGAACTTGTAGCAGCCGATAAGGCCGTATTTATTTGGGCAGCTCTTTCACTCTACTGGGTGCAACTAGCTCAGCAGTTACCTCGTAATACCCGTGCTGAAGTTGGACATAAACATTTTTGTCCTGTGTGTAATTCCGCACCTGTTACCAGTGTCATTCATTTTGGTGAAGCACAAGGTTTACGCTACCTACACTGTTCTTTATGCGAAAGCGAGTGGCACGTTGTACGGGCAAAATGTACTAACTGTGATGAAACAGGTAAGCTAGATTACTGGAGCTTAGATTCTGTTGAAGCAGCAGTGAAAGCAGAAAGCTGTGGAGATTGCCACTCTTACTTAAAAGTGCTTTATCAAGATAAAGATTTTAACGTTGAGCCTGTAGCAGACGATTTAGCCAGCCTGTTTTTAGATTCTGAAATGGAGCAAAAAGGCTTATCGAGAAGCGGGGTAAATCCATTCTTATTTCAAGGCGAATAGCTAAAATAAAACGGAGCATAAGCTCCGTTTTGTTATCTAGGTCTCGAAACTTTTTTAGTCTCACACCTATTTTCAATAACATCTCTCTCTGACATAAAAGCATAGCGGCATTGAGATTTATAATATTGAATTTCAGCAGCATCTGGAATCCGTTGAGCACCGACACGCAATTCCTCCATAGAAAAACTACTTTCCGAATTGTCCTCTACCGGCTTTTTTAGTATTCTACGTTCTGAAATCTTAAATGTCGGTTTATTATTTTCCTGCTCTTCCAAGTCACTTATATTAGTTTTACTATTAGGCTGTGCATAAACATTCCCAATCATAAACGAACATAAGGTCACTAAGATAAGAGATGTCCTCATATTTTTCCTAAAAATTATTAGAATAATATTCTCTATCCATCGCCATATTCTATTATATTTATCGCATTGTGACAAATTCTTCTGAACCTGTTGGGTGAATTGCGACTGTATTGTCGAAATCCGCCTTTGTTGCTCCCATTTTGATTGCAACTGCAAATCCTTGAATCATCTCATCAACGCCAAAGCCAATGCCGTGTAACCCGACAATTTTTTCTTCTTTGCCTACACACACCAACTTCATTCGACAAGGTTGGCGATGTTGAGTTACCGCTGTGTACATTGCGGTAAAAGAAGATTTATAGACTTTTACATTCTCTTTTCCATATTGCTCAATAGCTTGTGGCTCAGTTAAGCC
This sequence comes from Mannheimia sp. E30BD, assembly GCF_041807785.1. Classification (NCBI taxonomy): domain Bacteria; kingdom Pseudomonadati; phylum Pseudomonadota; class Gammaproteobacteria; order Pasteurellales; family Pasteurellaceae; genus Mannheimia; species Mannheimia sp. E30BD. Next base: position 188,129 of record NZ_JBGTYX010000003.1, on the reverse strand, counting down.
AATAGCTCCAATTGGAGGGTGACTAAATACTACCGTTGGCACTAAATTATAGTCTAGATGTTCGTTTGGTTTATTGTTGAATAAACGTTCTGATAATCGGCGACCTGCTGCCACCGCTACGGGCGTTAATTCAATACCACCTTCAATAATATCGCCTACTGCGTAAATATTTGGCACATTGGTATTTTGGAATTTATCTACCTTGATAAAACCGCGTTCGTTTGTTTTAACACCTGTTACCTCTAAGTTAATCACATCGGTTGCAGGTTCACGTCCAATTGCCCAAACTAAGGTTTCAATAGTGGTTTCACGCCCATCTTCTAAAGCTAAAGTAAGTGTTCCATCTTGGTTTTTCGTTACTTTTTGCGGAATTGCTTGAGTGTGCAACTCAATGCCATCTTGCTCTAACACCTCTAACAATGTTTCGACAATAAGTGGATCCTGCTGGCGTAAAGGTGCGTGCTGACGCACAAACAAATGCGTTTTTACGCCTAAACTATTAAATACACCTGCTAATTCAACAGCAATATAGCCAGCCCCTATAATTGCCACTGATTTTGGTAATTCATTTAATGCAAATACACCATCTGACGTAATGCCATATTCTGCCCCTTCTAAATTAGGAATAGTTGGGCGACCACCTGTTGCAATTAAAATATGATCAGCCGTTATATCTTCTTTCAATCCATCTTCATAACTCACTTCAATAGTTTTTGTATCTTTAAAGCGAGCAAAACCATTTAACACATCAACATTATTTTTACTCAGTACGTTATTGTATGAAGTGTGAATACGCTCAATATAGGCTTGTCGACTTTCCACCAATTTTGCATAATCAAAATGTTCAACAGAGACATCAAAGCCATAATCAGAGGCATAACGGTGAATTGCTTCTGCAATTTGAGCACCATAAAACATTACTTTTTTCGGCACGCAACCTACATTAACACAAGTACCACCTAGATGTTTTGCTTCAATAATCGCACATTTTTGCCCATAGCTTGCCGCTCGATTGATAGAAGCAATACCACCACTACCACCACCAATTGCAATATAATCATAATGTTTTGCCATAATTTCGTCCTATCAATTCGTCTAAATAATAATAAAAGCGATTTTATTATAATCGCTTTTAGTCAAAATGTATGTACCTAAGATTAATTTTTAATGTGTTGAGCATTCAAAATTTTATCAATATATGCCAACACTAAAGCAGAAACCACAAAAGTAAGATGAATAATTACCTGCCACATCATTTGCTTCTCATCAAGGTTGGAGGCATTAATGAAAGTTTGCAACAAGTGAATAGATGAAATACTGATAATTGCCATCGACAGTTTGACTTTCAGTACCGTCGCATTAACGTGATCAAGCCATTCAGGCTGATCTGGGTGTCCATCAACTCGCAATCTAGACACAAAGGTTTCATAGCCACCTACAATCACCATCACTAAAAGATTAGCAATCATCACCACATCAATCAAATTCAATACAGCAAGCATTACCATATTTGAATCCATTTGGTTGAGATCAACCACCAAATGATATAGCGACTTCATAAACTTGTACGCATAAATCCCCTGCACCACAATTAAACCTAGATAAATAGGCAACTGTAGCCAGCGGCTGGCAAAAATCATTTTGCCGAAAAAGTTCGATTTTGGATCTAATCCTGTATTCATATCAATCCCACATAATTATAAAAACACAATAATAAAAGCGGTCGAATTCTAGCAATTTTTTGCAAAAAAATTAAGAGATTCGACCGCTTGTTGTGAAGATTATTGACTATTTTTTAAATCCTTTGCCGTTATTCCAAGACACCGTGTATTCTAAGCCTAAACGGCAACTTGGTAATGCCGGATTTGCCGCTCGACCAATGGCTAATAACATTACCGGCAGATAACGAGAGCTATCAATTTCCAGTAAATCCATTACAGCACTACGGTTAAATACACCAATTGCGTGGGTATCGTAGCCTCTGTCTTTAGCAATCAGCATCAGCTGCATAGCAGTTAAACTGCTATCGATTAGCACCTGATCACGAATATCCGCATCTGTTAATTGCTGATGGAGACCGAGTAGAAAATCAAATTTACGATCACGAAACTCTTGGTGCAAACAACCTGTTTCAACCGATTGATCAACAATATCACCTAATAATTTGTCATATTGCAAATCGGCAAGCACCACAACCACAGCAGAGGCTGTTTCACAAGGTGGTCCATTAAAAGCAACATTGCCCGACAGCTCTTTTTTGACTGCCTCATCATCAACCACCACAAATCGCCAAGGCTGCAAATTCGCTTTTGAAGGGGCAAATTGTGCTAAGGTTAGCATCTCTTGCAGCTCTTCACGGTTGATTTTCACGGTAGGATTAAAGGCTTTAATAGTTTTGCGTTGCTCAATAACTGTTTTTAATTCCATCTTATTTCTCCTCTACAAACACTTTTTAGTCTATAACGTCGAAACGCTCAATGTAATAATTGAAAATAGGTATTCCGCCAATTTATTGAGATAAGTCAAAAATTATCACATAAACAAGCGGTCAGATTTTGCTGAAAAATTTGCAAAATTTAACCGCTTGTTGCTATTTCTTATTCGCTTTTAACATCGCCATTAAGTTCGCTATATTAGCGGACGATTTTGCCTCTTTCTGCTCTTCTGTAAGCCTTGGTTTACTGCTTTCCCACACCAAATCGTCTTGCGGTAATTCCATTAAAAAACGGCTTGGCTCGGGTTTGATGATTTCGCCATATTGGCGGCGTTCCTTACAGAGTGAAAAAGTAAGCGTTTGTTGGGCTCGGGTAATGCCCACATAAGCCAAACGGCGTTCCTCTTCCACATTCTCTTCATCAAGGCTGGTTTGGTGTGGCAAAATGCCCTCCTCCATTCCAATTAAGAAAACGTGTGGAAATTCTAAGCCTTTGGAGGCGTGAAGCGTCATTAGCTGTACTTGGTCGGCTTCATCGTCATCTTCGCCACGCTCTAACATATCTCGCAAGGTTAAGCGGTTTACTACTTGTACCAAACTCATCGGCTCTTCTATTTCATCTCCCTCTAACATTCCTTGCACCCATTCAAACAAGGTCTGCACGTTTCGGCTCTGCATTTCCGCCACTTTTGGATTTGCAGCCATTTCATACAAATAGGCTTCGTATTGAATTTTTGCCAACAAATCTTTTACCGCTTCAATCGGGTCAGACCGCTCTGCTTGGTCGGCAATTTCCACAATCCAACGGGCAAAATCTTGCAAGGCTTGGTAAGGTTTTGGCGTTAAGCGTTGAATCAGCTCAAAATCGAAAATCGCCTCAAATAAGCTGACTTGTTTTTCATTCGCCAGTATTCCCAATTTTTCTAATGTTGCAGCCCCAATTTCCCGTTTTGGCGTGTTTACAATCCGCAAAAATGCCGCATCATCATCTTGGTTTACCACCAAACGCAGATACGCCATCATATCTTTAATTTCCGCTCGGGCAAAAAATGATGTGCCGCCCGAAATTTTGTAGGGAATACGGTTCTGCATGAGCAATTTTTCCAACAAACGGGATTGACTATTACCCCGATATAAAATCGCATAATCTTTATACTTTGTTTTGCAAGAAAAACGGTGTGCAATCAGCTCCCCAACAATTCGCTCCGCCTCGTGTTCTTCATTTTTCGCTTCAATTACATTTAGCTTTTCGCCTTCGCCAAGCTCTGAAAACAGGCGTTTAGTAAACAGATGGTCGTTGTTGTCGATCAAAATATTGGCACAATGCAAAATCCGCTGGCTGGAACGGTAATTCTGCTCCAACTTGATCACTTTTGAATCAAAATCTTCACGCAGCCGCTGCATATTTTCTGGCTTCGCTCCACGCCAAGAGTAGATAGATTGGTCATCATCGCCCACCACCGTAAAGTTTGGCTCGTTGCCGACAATCAGCTTAATTAACTCATATTGGCTGGTATTGGTATCTTGATATTCATCAACCAACAAATAGCGAATTTTGTTCTGCCAACGTTCTTTTGCCTCTGGAAATTGGCGAAACAGCAATACAGGCAGCATAATCAAATCATCAAAATCCAACGCATTATAGGCTTTAAGTTGATTTTGATAGAGCTGATAAAAATGCGAAAAGACTCGCTCACGCTCATCACGCACACGAGAAATGACCATTTCAGGCGAAAGCAGATCATTCTTCCAATTTGAAATGGTGGAAATCAGGGCCTTCAGTAAATCTTTATCTTCCGTAACATTTTCAGGCAATAAATGTTTGAGTAAGGCGATTTGGTCGTGTTCATCAAACAAGGTCATACCTGATTTAAAGCCCAGCAATTTGTATTCACGCTTTAAAATATCAAAACCGAGTGTGTGGAAGGTAGAAATCGTCAGCCCTTTGCTGTTTTCCTTACCAATAGAATGAGCCACCCTCTCCCGCATTTCGCGGGCGGCTTTATTGGTAAAAGTAACCGCCGCAATCTGTTTCGGCGAATAGCCACAGTTTGCAATTAAATGAGCAATTTTATTAATAATAACCCGAGTCTTACCCGAACCGGCCCCCGCCAGCACAAGGCAAGCCCCGTTTGTATATTCTACGGCTTGTTGTTGTTGAGAATTGAGTTTCATAAGATAGTTTGAAAAGTAATTGTTGGGAAGTATTTTAACGGAAAGAAAACAAGCGGTCGAATTTCTTAAAAACTTTGCAAAAAATTCTAAAATTTAGACCGCTTGTTAATCCAAGAAAAATCCCCAAAATGTAAATTTTTCCTTTCAATCTTGCCCCTTTAGCTATATCATTATAAGTTGATTTTTTGGGGGCGAGAGCCTGATTTTGTGAGTACTTTTCTTTTTTCAATTTAAGGGAAAAAAACAGTAGATGGAAAAATTAGAACAAAAAGCTATCATCGAGCTTAAAAATGTAACGAAAAGCTACGGTAGTAAAACGATTCTTAAAAATTTGAATTTAACCATTAACGATGGTGAATTTTTAACGATTTTAGGCCCTTCAGGTTGTGGTAAAACAACTGCGTTGCGTTTAATTGCCGGCTTTGAAGATTTAACTGAGGGTTCAATTATTCTTGATGGGCAAGATGTTTCTAATGTTCCGGCAGAACAACGCCCTGTGAATACCGTATTCCAGAGCTATGCGCTTTTCCCACATATGACTATTTTTGAAAATGTAGCATTTGGTTTGCGTATGCAGAAAGTGCCAAATTCAGAAATCGAACCTCGTGTAATGGAAGCATTACGTATGGTGCGTTTAGAAGATAGAGCGCAACAAAAACCTGCTCAGCTTTCTGGTGGTCAGCAACAACGTATTGCGATTGCTCGTGCGGTAGTTAATAAGCCAAAAGTATTGTTATTAGATGAATCTCTATCTGCTCTTGACTATAAATTGCGTAAAGAGATGCAAAATGAGTTAAAAGCGTTACAACGTCAATTGGGTATTACCTTTATTTTCGTAACACACGATCAGGAAGAAGCATTAACAATGTCTGATCGTATTATTGTAATGAATGGCGGTAAAATTGCTCAAGATGGCACACCTCGTGAAATTTACGAAGAGCCAAGCAACTTATTCGTAGCTCGTTTCATCGGCGAAATCAACGTGTTTGATGCAACTGTGATTGAGCGTGTTGATGCAACTAACGTGAAAGCGAATGTAGAAGGTCGCATCTGCAACATTAAAATTGAAGATTTAGACGTTCACCCGAACCAAAAACTAAAAGTATTACTACGCCCTGAAGATATCGTGATTGAAGAGTTAGATGAAAACGAAAGCTCGAAAGCGATTATCGGTCATATTATCGACCGTAACTATAAAGGTATGACGTTAGAGTCTAGCGTAAGATTAGATCATAACGGTATGAACGTATTGGTTAGCGAATTCTTCAACGAAGATGACCCGAACATTGACCACGAAGTAGGGCAAAAAGTGGCTCTTACTTGGTATGAAGGCTGGGAGGTTGTGTTAAACGATGAAGGCGAATAACAAATTCCAAAATGGTGCGGTCGCAACTATTTTCGGTTGGTTATTACTTTTCGTATTAGTGCCGAACGTACTCGTTTTAATTATCAGTTTCTTAACGGAAAATCGTCAAAGCCAATACTTTGTTGATTTTGCGTTTAGCTTAGATGCGTATAAAGCATTATTTAATGACACTTACGCAACCGTATTGTGGAACTCGCTCTATATGGCAGGCGTTGCAACAATTATCTGCTTGGTAATTGGTTACCCTTTTGCGTTTTTTATCGCAAAAATGCCTGCAAAATTGCGCCCGTTTTTACTGTTTTTAGTGGTGTTACCGTTCTGGACTAACTCGCTAATTCGTATTTACGGTATTAAAATTTTCTTAGGTGTAAAAGGTTTCTTAAATGAAACTTTATTGGCAATAGGCTTGATCAATGAACCTTTACGTTTATTAAACTCAGAAGCGGCAATTATCATCGGTTTAGTTTACATTCTATTACCATTTATGATTTTGCCACTTTATTCATCAATCGAGAAAATTGATAACCGCTTACTAGAAGCTGCAAAAGACTTAGGGGCAAATGCATTCCAACGTTTCATTAAAGTAACTATTCCACTTACAATGCCGGGCATTGTGGCGGGTTGTTTATTAGTATTACTACCTGCAATGGGTATGTTCTATGTGGCAGACTTATTAGGCGGCGGTAAAACACCATTGGTAGGTAACATTATTAAGAGCTTATTCTTAAATACTAACCAGTTTGCAGTCGGTTCTGCGGTAAGTATTGCTTTAACTATTTTAATGGCGTTAATGCTTTATGTTTACTATCGTGCAAATAAACTATTAAATAAAAAGGTGGAGCTTGAATAATGAAAAAGATGTTTAGAAACCTTTTTATGTTGGCTGTATTTGCCTACCTATATATTCCAATTATTATTTTAGTGGTAAACTCTTTCAATGCAGACCGTTTCGGCTTGAACTGGAAAGGCTTTACTTGGAACTGGTATGAGCGTTTATTCAGCAATGATACGTTAGTACAAGCAACAATGAACTCATTAACCATTGCGTTCTTCGCTGCTACATTCTCTACTATTTTAGGTGCATTAACTTCAATCGCACTTTATCGTTACCGCTTTCGTGGTAAAAAATTAGTAGGCGGAATGTTATTCGTGGTAATGATGTCGCCAGATATCGTGATGGCGGTATCTATGCTTGTATTATTTATGATCTTAGGTATAAAATTAGGCTTTATTTCGCTATTAATTGCTCACATCACTTTCTGTTTACCTTATGTGGTTATCGCTATTTCATCACGCTTAAGCGATTTTGATGGCAAGATGTTAGAAGCGGCGAAAGATTTAGGTGCAAGTGAAGTCACGATTTTACGCAAAATCATTTTACCACTGGCATTACCTTCAATTATTTCAGGCTGGCTACTAAGCTTTACGATTTCATTAGATGACGTTATCGTCTCTTCATTCGTAACAAGCCCAAGCTACGAAGTATTACCATTGAAAATCTTCTCATTGGTTAAAACAGGTGTAACCCCAGAGGTAAATGCACTAGCAACCATTATGATTATCTTCTCATTAACCCTTGTGGTATTAAGCCAGTTAGTGGTGAGAAAAAAGGCATAAATATAGTTAGTTGATAAGTAAAAAACCTGACTAGCAGCTATTTGCAGTCAGGTTTTTTATTTGCTTAATTATAATTTGTAAATTTTTTAGCTATTCAAGTTTATGAATAGCTTATCTATAAAGCAGCTTGAGAATGATTTTTTAATCAGAAAACAGATAGACGTTTTGATGAGTTTTTATTTCATTGCTTATCAATGATATGTAATGAACACTCAAAAATCTTTGTGCCTTGCCCTAAAAGCGGTGTACCAGCAATAACTGTTAATTTGTGACAACCGACTGGCAAACGATTAAATTGAATACGATTACGTTTCACCTTTCCTGAATCACGTTCACCATTTTCAAGTTCTAATTCCCATACTGTTTGTACTCTTGCCTTTTTGTTAGCAAAAAATAGGGGAATATAAACCGGCGAACTCTTAGAAAAAGTTGCTTGTTCTGGAAGTATCTTATGGGGTTCTTTTTTTGCTTTTATAGACATATATTTCTCCTTAATAGGAGGTAATTATATGGTAATGGCTAGAAATAAAAAAGTGTTGGAATGATATTTAAACCAACACTTTTTAACTAAATCAAATTTTATTTAATTACACCACACGCCATTCGAGGACCACCACCACCAAGAGGAGCCGGGTGGTCTGAGTGGTTATCGCCGCCTTCGTGGATCATTAATGAACGACCTTTAATTTCATCTAATTTTTTCAAGCGAGGGGCTAATACTGGATTAGTTGATGTACCATCGTGTAAAACGGTTAATGCAGGTAAATCGCCTAAATGAGCATCATCAGACCACGGGAAGCCGTGATGTGGAGCTTTATTAGGGTTCCAGTGTCCTCCTGCGGCTAAGCCTACTGTGAGCTTGCCATCTTTTTCTTTTGCATCACAGCTTGGGTTTTCGTGAATATGGAAGCCGTGTAAGCCTTCTGTTAAATCTTTTAGATTTGGAGTAAATACTAAGCCGTATTTAGATTCAGTAATTTCTACTGTACCAATATCTTTATTGCCTTTTTCTACATCAAGAAGTTGAATCGGCACGATAATTTTTTCCGGTTCGGCTGCTGTTACCGAAAAGCTGAATAAAGAACCTAATGCAATTGCTAATGCTGTTTTCATTTTCATAAGACTGCCCTTTTTTATAGATAAGCCGTAATTGGCAATTCATTTTAACCATAGCAGTCAAAGTTTTACAAACAAATAAAAAACATTGATTTTTCAATGAAAATCCTGTATTTATTTAAATTTTAAAACAATAACTTTTTAGGAGCAAGCACAATGCAAAATGTAGGTTTTATCGGTTGGCGTGGAATGGTGGGTTCAGTATTAATGGATCGTATGGTAGAAGAAAATAACTTCGCTAACATCAATCCTATTTTCTTTACTACTTCACAAGCCGGTCAAAAAGCCCCAGTATTTGGTGGAAAAGATGCTGGTGAATTAAAAGATGCCTTTGATATCGAAGAATTAAAAAAATTAGACATCATCGTAACCTGTCAAGGTGGCGATTATACCAACGAAGTTTATCCAAAATTAAAAGAAAGCGGCTGGAACGGTTACTGGATTGATGCTGCTTCTGCACTTCGTATGAAAGATGATGCAATCATCGTATTAGACCCAGTAAACCAACACGTTATTTCTGAAGGCTTGAAAAACGGTATTAAAACTTTCGTAGGTGGTAACTGTACGGTAAGTTTAATGCTAATGGCAATCGGTGGCTTATTTGAAAAAGATTTAGTGGAATGGGTTTCTGTTGCTACTTACCAAGCAGCTTCTGGTGCTGGTGCAAAAAATATGCGTGAATTACTTTCACAAATGGGTGAATTAGAAGATAGCGTAAAAGCAGAATTAGCAAATCCTGCTTCTTCAATTTTAGACATTGAACGTAAAGTAACCGCAAAAATGCGTGCGGACGATTTCCCAACTGAGAACTTCGGTGCGGCATTAGGTGGTAGCTTAATTCCTTGGATTGATAAATTATTACCTGAAACAGGACAAACCAAAGAAGAGTGGAAAGGCTATGCGGAAACCAACAAAATCTTAGGTTTAAGCGAAAATCCAATTCCTGTTGATGGTTTATGCGTGCGTATTGGCGCATTACGTTGCCACAGCCAAGCATTCACAATTAAGCTGAAGAAAGATATTCCATTAGCAGAAATTGAGCAAATCATTGCAGCTCACAATGAATGGGTGAAAGTGATTCCAAACGACAAAGAAACCACATTGCGTGAATTAACACCTGCGAAAGTAACCGGCACATTAAGCGTACCAGTTGGGCGTTTACGCAAATTAGCAATGGGTGGTGAATATTTAGCAGCATTCACGGTGGGCGACCAATTATTATGGGGTGCAGCAGAGCCTGTTCGCCGTATTTTAGTTCAATTAACTAAATAATCCTAATAACCAATCTCTACAAGCGGTCAGAATTTGTAAATTTTTTGCAAAATCTGACCGCTTGTTTGTTATAATTCTTTTCATCTTTTTTCACTTTTAGATGAATAAATTATGAAGCCCATTTTCCTAGAAATCCGTCATTTAAGAACATTAGTTGCGTTAAAAGAAAGCGGCAGCGTTTCTTTAGCAGCAAAACGTGTGCATTTAACCCAATCAGCCCTTTCCCATCAAATCAAACTCTTAGAAGAGCAGTACGATCTTACACTATTCGAACGTAAAAGCTCGCCCATTCGCTTCACCCAAGCAGGAGAACGCTTAATTAAACTTGCCTATGATATTTTGCCACAAGTGATCGAGGCTGAGCTTGATTTGGCTCGGGTAAAACAAGGTGAAGTGGGCGAAGTGCGGGTTGCGGTGGAATGCCATACTTGTTTTGACTGGTTAATGCCTGCAATGGATACTTTCCGCCAGCATTGGCCATTAGTGGAATTGGATATTGTATCGGGCTTCCATACGGATACAGTGGGCTTATTATTAAGCCATAGGGCAGATTTGGCGATTGTGTCGGAAGTTGAAGATAATTCAAGCATTATTTGTAAACCGCTATTTTCTTATGAAATGGTGGGGATTTGCTCGAAAGATCACCCTCTTGCAACAAAAGAAGTGTGGGAAGCGGAAGATTTTAAAGATGAAACCCTCATTACCTACCCTGTGCCTGATGATATGCTCGATTTACTGCGTAAAGTGCTAAATCCTGCGGGCATTAAAGTTACTCGTCGCAATAGCGAATTAACCATTGCCATTATTCAGCTTGTGGCAAGCCGTCGAGGGGTGGCAGCTCTGCCTTATTGGGCGGTTAAACCTTATTTGGACAGAGGCTATGTGGTAGCTCGCAAAATCACTCAGCAAGGTTTATATAGCAACCTTTATGGGGCAATTCGTGAATCAGATGCTGCCCTTGCCTACCTAGATGATTTCCACGACACCATCAAAGATCAAAGTTTTGCAACGCTGCCGGGCTTAATGGTATTGGAATAGAAACAACAAGCGGTCTATTTTGTTCATTATTTTGCAAATTGAACAACATAGACCGCTTTTATTTAAAAGAAATTATCGACTGCCAATTCTGAAAATATTTCGCATTGTCGCCATTTTTGCCGACAGCCAGCCGATAAATATACAAAGTACAATTAAGAAAAAGGCTTCGCTAAAATTTAAGCTCTTTAGTTCAAATTGAACCGTGAACATATCGGTTACATACTTCACAATGCCTGTAAAATAGCTAATCGTTACTGCACTAAACAGTACAGCTAACAGGCTGCCGAAAAAGCCGTAAATCATTCCTGTGTAAAGGAACGGACGAGCAATAAAGTGATCGGTTGCCCCTAGAATTTGCTGCACTTCTATCGCCGCTTTGCTATTTGCCACATCGGTTCTTACACTATTACCAATCACTAAAAAGACCGCTAATAACATCAATACTGTACAAACAACCGCAATGCGTGCAATCAGCCACGTTAAGGCGGTTAATTTTTCTAACCAACCATTATCTAAACGGACTTCTTGTACACCTTTGATTTGTTGTAAACCATTGCGTAGCTCAACCATTGCATCCGCACTATTGAAATTTGCTTTTGGTTTTAAGGTAACTACCGCCGGCAGTGGATTTTCATCTAAAATATCTAACGCTTCTCCAAAGCCTGTCCAAGAGCGAAATTCCTCTAAACTCTGCTGACGAGAAATATAATTAAAGGAATCAATTTTATCTGATTCATAAGCACGAATACGATCAACCACCGTATTGATATCGTGTTCCGCTAAGTTTTTGTGCAGATAAACCGTAAGTTGTGGTTCTGGATAAAACTGTGTTGCCGCTGTGTGCGTATTTTTCCACAGTAAATAACTTACCGTTGGAATAGTGAGTGAAACCGCAATCACTAATATGGTTAAAAATGTACCTAGTTTGCGTTTCATTAAATCTTGCCAAACCGCTCGTAAAGAGTAGCTGGTTTGAGCACCTAATTTGTTAAATGAACGAATCATAATCTTCCCTTAAAATTTAAGATGCCCTTGTTCCAACACCAAACACGGCTTTGAACGTTTTGAGATGATATTGGTATCGTGTGTCGCAATAAGCACCGTAGTGCCAGCCTGATTAAACTCTTCAAATAAACGGAAAATTTCAAACGAGAGCTTTTCATCTAAATTCCCCGTTGGTTCATCTGCTAACAACAAAATTGGGCGATGAACAATGGCTCTGGCAATATCAACACGTTGCTGTTCGCCGCCTGAAAGATGCAATGGTAGATAATTGGCTTTATCCGCAAGCCCTACTCGCTCAAGTGCAATAAGCGCTTCACGCTCTACAATCGCTTGGTTCATACCTAAAATAATGAGCGGGAGGGCAACATTATCTAAAATGGTTCTATCGGTTAATAAACGATAATCTTGGTGTACCATTCCGATTTGACGGCGTAAAAACGGCAATTCGTGATGAGAAAGACGAGTAATATCGTGTCCGTTAAACAAAATTTGCCCGCCATTGGCACGCTCAATGCCCATAATTAATTTTAACAGCGTACTTTTACCCGCACCGGAATGCCCTGTAATATACGCCATTCCACCTGCTGGCAAGTGGAAATCAATGCCTTGTAAAGCAGGTTTACCGCCTTTGTAAACCTTATTCACATTAGTAAATTTAATCATTGTTGTTCGTCCTCGTGGCTAAATAAGGCTTCGATAAATTCTTCTGCGTTAAACGGACGTAAATCTTCAATCTTCTCGCCCACCCCGATAAATCTGATAGGAATATTGAATTGATCCGCAATCGCAAAAATCACACCGCCTTTTGCCGTACCGTCTAATTTGGTTAATGTAATGCCCGTTAAGCCCACCGCTTCATTAAATAATTTTGCTTGGCTAATTGCATTCTGCCCCGTGCCTGCATCAAGGGTAAGCATAATTTCGTGCGGTGCGGTTTCGTCATATTTTTTCATCACACGCACGATTTTTTTCAACTCGTCCATCAAGTTGTTTTTGTTTTGTAATCTGCCTGCAGTGTCTGCAATTAGCACATCAATCCCTTTTGCCGCTGCAGATTGCATTGCATCAAAAATCACAGAGGCAGAATCTGAACCCGTGCTTTGTGCCACCACAGGAATGTTATTTCGCTCGCCCCAAACTTGAAGTTGCTCTACTGCTGCTGCACGGAAAGTGTCGCCTGCAGCTAACATCACCGATTTCCCTTCATTTTGGAACTTACGAGCAAGTTTACCAATGGTTGTGGTTTTGCCCACACCATTAACGCCCACCATTAAAATCACATACGGTTTTTTCTCTTCAAGCACTAAAGGCTGAGCCACAGGTTTTAACACTTCGCCCAACTCAATTTTTAATTGCTGGTAAAGCAACTCAGCATCTTTTAACTGCTTTTTCGTGGCGTGCTGCGTTAAATTATTGATGATTTTTTGTGTGGTCAGCATACCTAAATCCGCCACAAGTAGCTGTTCTTCTAGCTCCTCAAATAATTCATCATCAATTTTCTTGCCACTGAAGAAATTGCGGAAACCCGAACCAATGTTTTGCTTGGTTTTAATTAGGCCTTGAATTAAACGGCTAAAGAAACCTCCTTGACTAGGCTTTTCTTGATATTCGTCTTGAATTGTCGGCTCTTCAACAATCTCTTGAGCATCTAAAGGCTCTGGTTCGGTAATGATTGGCTCTACAACATCTTCAACTAAAACCGCCTGAGGTAAATCTTCGCTTACAGCAACTTCCTGAGCTACCGCTTCTTCCACTTGAGCTTCTTCTACTTGATAAGTCACTTGCTCTTGTTCGTTAAGATCTAGCTGCTCAGTTGCAATATTTTGCAGATTTTCGACCGCTTGTTCGCCTTTTTCTTCCTCAAATGTCTGTTCAATTTTGTCTTCAACATCATCAAAGAACTCTTTTACCTCTTCAACTTTTTCTTCAACAAACTCTTTGAACTCTTCGACTTTTTCCTCGAATTTATCCTCAATTTCCTCAAACTTCTGTTCAATTTGATCTTCTTTTTCCTCAAAATAGTCTTCTAGCTGATCTGTCTTTTCTTCGATTCTATCTTCCAGATCATCTAATTTCTCAGAAAACGATTTCTCGGTTTCTGGTTTAATAATCACAGGCTCTTCGGGTTGAATAACCTCTTGTTCTTGCTGAATATCTTCCTGTTTTGTTTCTTCTTTCTTACCAAATCCAAGCCAAGACCAAAAACCTTTTTTCTTCTCTGACATATTTTTCTCTCATTTATACTGAAAATAGACTAAACTTACATAGTTTATCAAAAAATCCTTTATTTTCCTTTAGTGAGTATGAAAAAAAATCGAAATTCTCCGCAATCTAACCAACAAATGGGCGAAGTACGTATTATTGCTGGGCTTTGGCGAGGTAGAAAATTACCCGTATTGAATGCAGAAGGGCTACGCCCCACCACAGATCGAGTGAAAGAAACGCTGTTTAACTGGTTAATGCACGATATTGCTCACGCACGCTGTTTAGATTGCTTTGCAGGCAGTGGCTCTCTGGGGTTTGAGGCACTTTCTCGCCAAGCACAAGCGGTCGTTTTTTTGGAAAAATTTGCAAATACCGCTAATTTGTTGAAGAAAAATCTGCAAACCTTAAAAACAGAAAATGGCTCTGTTGTTCAAACCGATACGTTACAATATCTATCAAATAAAAATAGCGGTGAGCCATTTGATATTGTGTTTATCGATCCCCCTTTTCATCAAAATCTTGTGCCACAAGTACTAACATTGCTAGTTGAAAATAACTGGTTGGCAGAAAATGCGATTTTGTATGTGGAAACGGAAAAAAATCACGCCCCATTAAATTTGCCTGAAGGCTGGCAACTTTTAAAAGAGAAAACGGCGGGAATGGTAGTAAGCCGTTTAATTCAAGCGTAATATTTTTGTTTTTTATAACTAAAAAGCATAAAATAAAACTTATCTATCTAACACTTTTATGGTAGGACTATTAGAATCAACATATGAAAAAATTAACTCCTGATGAAGCAATAGATATTGCATACGATATTTTCTTAGAAATGGCTGGCGAGAATTTAGACCCTGCCGATATTTTACTGTTTAATCTCCAGTTTGAAGAGTGTGGTGCGGTCGAAATGGTCGAAACCAGTGAAGATTGGGATCAAGAAATCGGCACGCTGATCGACCCAGAAGCCTTTGCGGAGGTTTGGGTTGGCTTAGTAAATGAGAAAGACGAAATGGACGATGTATTCGCCCGTTTCTTAATTTCACACGAAGAAGAAAATCGTGAATATCACGTTGTTTGGAAAGAATAATAAGGAAAAATATGTCGAACATCGATACATCTCAACCTATTAACGCCTCACTAAAATTTCGTGAAGCAATGGCACATTTATCATCAGCGGTAAGCATCGTTACCTCTAACGGAGCAGCTGGCAAAGTTGGGCTTACTGTTTCTTCAGTAAGCTCAGTAACCGATGCTCCCCCAACGGTGCTTTTTTGCGTGAATAAAAACAGCCACGTTCACGATATTATCAAGCACAACGGCAAAGTCTGTATTAATGTGCTAAGCCACGAGCAAGAAGACATCGCCAAACATTTCGCTGCTATTCTTGAAAGCACAATGGAAGAGCGTTTTAGCTGGGATATTTGGGATAATGGCTTTGACGATCAGCCTGTGTTACGCAGTGCCATTTCGGCTTTACAAGGCAATATTGTGGATACTCACGCTGTGGGTACACATACTATTTTTGTGGTGGAAGTTAACCATATTGATGTCGAGCCGAACCACAGTTTAATTTATTTTGCTCGTCAATTTAGAAGTGTAAACATTGACTAACAAAATATATTTCACATAAATTTGATCAAATCCGACTTTTTTAGTCGGATTTTTTGTTTTCAGGCATTTAAACAGTGATAAAATTTTCCCACTCGTTTTTTCACAGAAGGACAGAACAATGGAAAATTTAATCTGCTATAAACAAATGCCAGTGTGGACAAAAGACACCTTGCCACAAATGTTCCAAGAAAAGCACAATACTAAAGTGGGCACTTGGGCGAAACTCACCATTTTAAAAGGCTCGCTAAAATATTACGAATTAACCGAAGATGGCGAAGTGATTAAAGAAGATATTTTCGATGTAAACCGCCAACGCCCAATGGTTGAGCCTCAACTATGGCACAAAGTTGAAGCGTTATCTGATGATCTTGAATGCCAACTTGCCTTTTATTGCAAACCAGAAGATTACTTTGCGAAAAAATACAACCTCACTACAACCCACTCTGAAGTGTTAAATGCGGTTAATTATGTAAAAGGTGGCAAAGCCTTAGATTTAGGCTGCGGACGAGGCCGTAATTCTCTTTACCTAAATTTATTAGGCTTTGATGTAACCGCTGTTGATCAGAATCAGGAAAGCATCGATTTCCTCAACTATATGATCGAAAAAGAACAAGCTCAGAATATTACGGCAGATATTTATGATATTAACGAGGCAACCATCGCCAATCAAAATGGCGAATATGATCTGATTATTTCAACGGTGGTAATGATGTTCTTAAACCGTGAACGCATTCCAGCAATTGTTGAAAATATGCAGAAAAACACCAAAGTGGGTGGCTATAATTTGATTGTGTGTGCAATGAGTACCGATGATTACCCTTGCCCAATGCCATTCTCCTTTACCTTTGCGGAAGGCGAGCTGGCAAATTATTACAAAGATTGGGAACTGGTAAAATATAACGAAGATTTAGGGCATCTCCACAAAACCGATGAGCACGGCAACCGTATTCAGCTTCGTTTTGCAACGATGTTAGCGAAGAGAATGGCTTAACGATGAACTTATAGGGGCAAATTGTGATTTGCTCCTACATTCTCTCGTAGAATAATTAGATTTCTTTCAAAATTTACATTTCGCAAACGTTTGCTTATGCTATAATACCCTCGTTTTTTCATTCATTTACTGTTGAGGTTAAAGTGAGCAACACACAACTTAGTTACAAAGATGCCGGCGTTGATATCCACGCAGGAAACGAATTAGTCGAACGAATCAAAGCTGATGTTAAACGTACTCGTCGCCCTGAGGTAATGGGCGGTTTAGGCGGTTTTGGGGCATTATGTGCATTACCAAGCAAATATAAAGAGCCTATTTTAGTATCAGGTACTGATGGTGTGGGTACAAAACTACGTTTAGCCATTGATCTCAACAAACACGATACCATTGGGCAAGATTTAGTCGCAATGTGTGTGAATGATTTAGTCGTACAGGGTGCAGAACCCCTTTTCTTCTTAGACTACTACGCAACAGGCAAATTAGATGTTGATGTTGCAGCAAATGTGGTAAAAGGCATTGCTGATGGCTGTGAAATGTCGGGCTGTGCATTAGTAGGTGGTGAAACCGCTGAAATGCCGGGAATGTACCACGAAGGCGATTACGATTTAGCAGGCTTCTGCGTAGGTATTGTTGAAAAAGCAGGCATTATTGATGGTTCAGCCGTTCAAACAGGAGATGTATTAATTGCTATCGCTTCAAGTGGCCCACACTCAAACGGCTATTCGTTAATTCGTAAAGTGTTAGAAGTGAGCAATACCAATCCAGCAACGGAATTATTAGAAAATAAACCACTTAGCGAACATTTACTCGCTCCAACCAAAATTTATGTGAAATCGGTGTTAAAATTAGTGGAAGAAGCGAATGTTCACGCTATCGCTCACTTAACAGGAGGCGGTTTCTGGGAAAATATTCCTCGTGTATTGCCAGAATCTGCTAAAGCAGTTATTGATGAATCAAGCTGGCAATGGCCTGCAGTGTTTAAATGGTTACAAGAAAAAGGTAACATCAGCCGTTATGAAATGTACCGTACCTTTAACTGTGGTGTAGGAATGGTCATTGCTCTGCCTATGGCTGACGTTGAAAATGCGTTAAGCGTGCTAAAAGAAGCTGGCGAAAAGGCGTGGGTTATCGGTAAAATTGAAGAGCTAGGCACTGGCTCTGAGCAAGTTGAAATCAACTAATTTGCAAAATAAATCACTTTTTTAACCGCTTGTAGTAAGATCATTGCTACAAGCGGTTAATTTTTTACAAAGGATTGCAAATGAAACTATTTTGGTTCACCTATTTCGCACTAATGAATATAAGTGCCTTTTACTTAATGTATAGCGATAAACAGAAATCAATCAAAAAAGAATGGCGAGTACCAGAAGTTACACTACTCTCTTTCTGCTTTTTAGGTGGTGCTATTGGCACTTATTTAGCAATGAAATATTTCCGCCATAAAACTAAGCATTGGTATTTTCACATTGCAGTTATCTTCTCCACTTTCACTTGGTTAATTGGCTTGCCTTATTTTTATTTAGCGTTGTAATCACTTTAATTTATCATTAGTTTTTCTAATCCGAAAGCACAATTTATATCCTAGTCCGCTATTTAGAAATTTGATGTAGATCACGTTTTTCATCCCTTAAAATAGGTATTATTTAGCAAAATTTAATTCTATCTACTAAAGGAGATAAAAATGTCAAATATACGTATTGAACACGATTTACTAGGCGAAAGAGAAGTGCCGAATGAGGCTTATTGGGGAATTCATACATTAAGAGCGATTGAGAATTTTAACATTTCAAATGTAACTATTTCTGACGTGCCTGAGTTTGTGCGTGGTATGGTAATGGTGAAAAAAGCCACTGCATTAGCGAATGGCGAACTAGGGGCAATTCCGAAAAAAGTGGCAAATGCGATTGTTCAAGCCTGTGATGAAGTCTTAGTAAAAGATAGATGCTTAGACCAATTCCCATCTGATGTTTATCAAGGTGGTGCTGGCACATCGGTAAATATGAACACCAATGAAGTGATTGCCAACCTAGCCCTTGAAATTTTAGGGGAAGAAAAAGGCAAATACGACATCATCAACCCGATGGATCACGTGAATGCTAGCCAATCAACGAACGATGCCTACCCAACGGGCTTCCGTATTGCAGTGTATAACAGCATTATCAAATTAATTGATAAAATTACTTACCTAAAAACCGCTTTTGAAAATAAAGGAAAAGAATTTGCTGATGTATTAAAAATGGGTCGTACCCAATTACAAGATGCGGTTCCGATGACACTTGGCCAAGAATTCCAAGCCTTTGCCATGTTATTAGATGAAGAAGTTCGTAACCTAAAACGCACAGCAGAGTTACTACTTGAAGTGAACTTAGGGGCGACTGCAATCGGTACAGGCTTAAATACCCCTGAAGGCTATTCACAACTTGCGGTGAAATATCTGGCTGAAGTTACCCAACTTCCTTGTGTTCTCTCAGAAAACTTAATTGAAGCCACCTCAGACTGCGGTGCTTATGTAATGGTACACGGAGCATTAAAACGCACAGCGGTAAAACTCTCTAAAGTATGTAACGACTTACGCTTGCTCTCATCAGGCCCGCGTGCTGGTTTAAATGAAATCAACTTGCCAGAACTTCAAGCAGGTTCTTCTATTATGCCAGCCAAAGTAAACCCTGTTGTGCCAGAAGTAGTAAACCAAGTTTGCTTTAAAGTGTTCGGTAACGACACCACCGTAACATTCGCTGCAGAAGCAGGTCAATTACAATTAAACGTAATGGAACCTGTTATCGGGCAAGCAATATTTGAGTCTATCGACATTCTTGCCAACGCTTGTGTGAACTTGCGTGATAAATGTATTGATGGCATTACAGCTAACCGTGAAATCTGCCAAAACTATGTGTTTAGCTCAATCGGTATTGTAACCTATCTCAACCCATTTATCGGACACCACAATGGAGACATCGTAGGTAAAATCTGTGCAACCACAGGCAGAAGCGTGCGTGAAGTGGTTCTAGAGCGTGGCTTACTCACAGAAGAACAATTAGATGATATTCTTTCTGTTGAGAACCTAATGAACCCAACTTATAAAGCAAAACGCTTTACAGAGGATGAATAAAATCTTCCTGTAAGAAATAGGGCTGGCAGTTAATCATTCTGCCTGTCCTATTATTTTTAATTTAATTAATTT
The DNA here is from genome assembly GCF_041807785.1 of Mannheimia sp. E30BD. Taxonomy (NCBI): domain Bacteria; kingdom Pseudomonadati; phylum Pseudomonadota; class Gammaproteobacteria; order Pasteurellales; family Pasteurellaceae; genus Mannheimia; species Mannheimia sp. E30BD. The sequence continues at coordinate 168,121 of NZ_JBGTYX010000003.1, read as the reverse complement.
TTATTTAGCTAAGCCAAGCATTTTCCGTCAGCGGTTTTCCAAAGTGACTTTCAATCAATCTTTTAGTTATTTGATGTTCTGGATTAAGTAACACCTCTCTTGTTTTTCCGTATTCTACTACTTCACCGTTTTGCATTACCATTATTTTATCTGCAATATGTTTAATTAGCCCAATATTTTGTCCAACGTAAATGTAAGCAATTCCTTGTTTTTGTTGCACGTTGAGCATTAAATTAAGCAGTTGCGTTTTAACGGAGAAATCAAGAGAGTTTATTGTGTCATCAGCAATAATAATTTCGGGTTCTAAAATTAAGGCTCTGGCAAAGGCAACTCGTTGTTTTTGTCCGCTTGAGGCTTCAGAAATGGGAATCAGGGCATGTTCAGGGTACATTCCCACTAATTTTAAGGTATTAAAAATACGCTCGTTTCGTTCCTGTTCGCTTAAATCAGTTGCTAATCGCAAAGGAGCATCTAATATCTGCCCGATATTGTAGTTTGGATCAAAGGCATCATTTGGATCTTGAAACATCATTCGAATACGTTTGGCACGGTATTTGTAATCGCCAAAATGCAACGGTGTACCTCTAAAAATAATTTCCCCAGAGGTTGGCTCTACCATACCAGTAATCATTTTGGCTAAAGTAGATTTACCTGCTCCATTTTCGCCGATAATTGCCAATGTTTCTTTCTTATTGAGGGTAAAATAAACCTCTTTAACCGCATAGAAATCTTGCTTATGAAACAATCCTGTTCGCTCAATAAAACGCTTGCTGAGGTTGTGTGCTTCAAGTAATGCCATAATATTTATAAGTTGGGAATAAAGTAATAGTTTACCGCAAAAAATAAATAAAAAAAGACCGCTTGTTTACTCACAAGCGGTCAAATTTGCTAAAAACTTTGCAAATTATAATACGTTCACGCAGTTTAAGTCTTCGAAAGATTGCTCTAAGCGTTTAGACATAGACTCTTCCATTTTGCGTAACCAAACACGTGGATCGTAGTATTTTTTGTTTGGTGCATCAGGACCTGTCGGATTACCTAATTGACCTTGTAAGTATGCTTCATTGGCTTTATAGAATTGAAGAATGCCGTCCCAAGCTGCCCATTGGGTGTCGGTGTCGATGTTCATTTTGATTGCACCGTAGCTGATTGCTTCACGGATCTCTTCACGGCTTGAACCTGAACCACCGTGGAATACGAAGTCTAATGATTTCTCCGGTAAACCACGCTCAGCAGAAACGAATTTTTGTGATTCGCCTAAGATTGATGGTTTTAATTTTACATTACCCGGTTTGTAAACACCGTGTACGTTACCGAATGCCGCCGCAATAGTGAAACGTTTGCTGATTGGGCTTAATTGGTCGTAAACGTATAATACTTCAGACGGTTGAGTGTAAAGTTTAGATTCATCAACATCTGAGTTATCCACGCCATCTTCTTCACCGCCCGTTACGCCGATTTCAATTTCAAGCGTCATACCGATTTTATCCATACGAGCTAAGTATTCACGGCAGATTTCCATATTTTCTTCGATTGGCTCTTCTGATAAATCGATCATATGTGAAGAGAATAATGGGCGACCTGTTTCTGCAAAGTGCTTTTCACCTGCTTCGAGTAAGCCGTCAATCCACGGAAGTAAATTTTTTGCTGCGTGGTCAGTGTGAAGAATAACTGGCACACCGTATTCTTCTGCTAATTGATGAACGTGTTTTGCACCTGCAATCGCACCTAATACATCTGTACGAGCGCCTGATGCAGGTTTCAAACCTTTACCTGCATAGAATTGTGCACCACCGTTAGAGAATTGAACGATAACAGGTGATTTCACACGAGCTGCTGTTTCTAATACTGCGTTTACAGAGTCTGAACCTACACAGTTTACCGCTGGGATTGCGAAATTGTTTTCTTTAGCGTAAGCGAATACTTTTTGTACGTCGTCGCCTGTAACAACACCTGGTTTTACGATGTTTAATAATGACATTTTGCTTTTCCTTATAATAAATAAAATCTATATTTTGATAGAGCAAGCCTGGACGCTTACGCCATCAGTTCAATAAATCAAATATTAACCGTTAGCACGTTTCTCTAAAATTTCAACGGCTGGTAATACTTTGCCTTCTACAAATTCTAAGAATGCACCGCCACCAGTTGAAATGTATGAGATTTTATCTTTAATGCCGAATAAATCGATAGCCGCTAAAGTATCGCCACCACCTGCGATAGAGAATGCACCGTTTGCTGTTGCTTCTGCAATCGCATTTGAAATTACTTCAGTTCCTTTACGGAAGTTCGGGAATTCAAACACACCAACTGGGCCGTTCCAAAGAATGGTTTTTGCTGATTTGATGATATTTGCTAATTCTTCAGCTGATTTATCGCCAATATCAAAAATAGACTCATCTGCTTGAACCTCGTTTACCGATTTTTCGGTTGCCGGTGCAGTTTCAGAGAATTCTGTACCTACACGTACATCAACAGGAACTGGAATATTGGTTGCTTGTGCTAAACGTTTTGCTTCAGGAATTAAATCTTCTTCATATAATGATTTACCAACTGCGTGACCTTCTGCTGCGATAAAGGTATTTGCGATACCGCCACCAACAATTAATTGGTCGGCAATTTTTGAAAGGGAATCAAGAACGGTTAATTTTGTTGAAACTTTTGAACCACCTACAATCGCTAACATTGGACGTTGTGGTTCTTTTAATGCTTTGCCTAATGCATCTAATTCAGCCGCTAATAATGGGCCAGCACAAGCAACAGGTGCATATTCTGCTACGCCGTAAGTTGAACCTTCAGCGCGGTGTGCTGTACCGAATGCGTCCATTACGAAAACATCACAAAGTGCTGCATATTTTTTCGCAAGCTCAGGATCGTTTTTCTTCTCACCTTTATTGATACGCACATTTTCAAGTACAACTACTTCATTTTCGTTTACTTCAACGCCATCTAAGTAATCACGCACTAAACGTACTGGAACACCTAAGTCTGAAGCATTTAAGTAATCAACCACAGGCTGTAATGAGTTTGCCTCTTCAAATACGCCTTCAGTCGGGCGACCTAAGTGAGAAGTTACCATTACCTTAGCCCCTTTTTGTAAAGCTAATTTTAATGTAGGAATGGTTGCCACAATACGAGCATCAGATGTTACTTTACCATCTTTTACCGGCACATTAAGGTCAGCACGAATAAATAAACGTTTACCCGCTAAATCAAGGTCAGTCATTTTAATAACAGACATAGTTTGTTCCTCTTTATGATTTAAATTTAAAAAGTGATAATGACTTGATTATATCAGCTTCTAATCATTTTGGGCTAACCTAGATCAAATAAATTGATAATTTTTATACGTTTCCTGAAAATATTTTCCTTTACAATTTTTTAATCTTTTTAACAAAAATTTTTGGTATAGTGCTAATACCTTCGATTTAATATAACAAAAAGTAATTAGGAGTTTATATGACTAGCACAGCTAAAAATCCTTTAAGAGGGTTAATAATACTTGCAGTTGATATTGTAATTTTCTTTCTATTACTGCAATTTCTCCCGTTCAATGAACAAGAAAATAGGGACTTAGCCCTGCTTGTCTTCATCGGCATTCTTTGGCTGACCGAAGCCTTTAATATTACCGTAACTGCCTTGATGGTGCCGATATTTGCGATTGGGCTTAACGTGCTATCAACCAAAGCCGCTTTTGCTCCATTCTCAGAGCCAATTATTTTTATGTTCTTCGGGGGCTTTGTGATTGCAGCGGTATTAAATATCCAAAAAATCGATCTTTGGATTGCTAACCACGTTATCCGCTTAGCCAAAGGTAATTTAAAACGTACCGTCATTTATCTATTTGCTGTAACTGCCCTACTCTCCCTCTTTATTAATAATACTGCCGTAGCCGCAATGATGTTGCCACTCACGCTTGGTATTCTGCATAAGGTTGATCTTAAAACTAACCGCAATCTTTATGTTTTTGTACTATTAGGTATTGCTTTTAGTTCTAGTATCGGTGGTATTGGCACCTTAGTTGGTTCTGCACCAAATGCGTTATTGGCTTCTCAGATTAAAATCTCATTTTCTGAATGGCTTCCATACGGTATGCCTGTTGCAATTTTACTGATGATTGCAATGGTTATCAGCTTACTCGTTATGCTAAAGCCAAACTTTAACGTGCCGTTTAATATTGAAATTGAAGATTCAAAACTCAATGGAAAACAGCTTGCGACTCTCATCATTTTTATCGTTACTGCGATTTTATTGACTTTTAGTAGCTATATTGAGCCTTTTATTCGCAATGGCTTAGCATTAAAAGAATCAATTAAAAATTTTGACGCTGTCATTGCGATGATTGCTGTTGTAGCACTCTGTATTTGCAGCACAGCAACTTGGTCTGAAATTCAAGAACGTACTGAATGGGGCGTATTAATGCTATTTGGTGGTGGGTTAGTGCTAAGTATTGTGTTACGTGAGACAGGCGCAAGCAAAATTTTGGCAGATACTATTGTAAATTACATCGGTACAAAGCACTGGCTGATTATGACCTTAGTAATGACAGGCTTTATTGTATTTTTAACTGAGTTTACATCAAATACGGCAAGTTCAGCCTTGATGCTACCCATCTTTATTACGGTTGCAAATTCGCTCGGTTTACCACCAATTTCATTAGCAGCAATCATTGCTTGTGGTGCTTCTTGTGCCTTTATGTTGCCTATTGCAACCCCACCAAATGCAATTGTCTTTGCAACAGGTTATATCAAGCAAAGTGAGATGGTAAAAGTCGGTCTTATCCTCAATATTTTCTGTGTAACCATTATTGGTTGCTTATCTTATTTCTTCTGGATGACTTGGCATTAATTGCAAAAAAATTAACTTTTTAGACCGCTTGTAAAGCAAAAAAGCTGTTTGAATACACATTCAAACAGCTTTATTTATACACGTCACTCTATTTATAGCGAATTAAAGAAAATCACTAAAATAATGATAGGAATCACAAAACGAACATAATTAAACCAAATAGCAGTCAATGTTTTACCTGCTCTAAGCTCTTCTTTTGCTTCATCTTTTAATACAAATCCAACAAAAATTGCACTACCCAATGCAGTTAAGATAAATAGGATATTGCCACTAATATAATCGAAAGCATCAAAAATGCTTTTACCCATAATTTGCACATCTTTTAGCACATTATCACTTAATGCAGATGGGATATTCCCTAATACAAAAATGGTTGCTAAGGTAATAAAAATCGCTTTCTTGCGACTGATATTTGCTTTTTCTTGAAGTGAAGTAATAATCACTTCATAAATGGTTAATGAAGTGGTTAAAGCCGCGACAACCAATAAAGTAAAGAAAATAATCGCAAAAATCGTACCGCCCCACATATTTGAGAACACAATCGGTAAACTTTGGAAGACTAATGTTGGCCCAGAGTTTGGAGCAACACCAAAGCTGAATAGCGATGGAAATATCATAAAACCGGCAAGCACCGCAATAATCGTATTCATTACACCTGTAATGATTGCTGTTTTAACAAGGTTTTCATTTTTATCTAAATAGCTTGAAAGCGTAATCAGCACACCAAAACCCAGACTTAATGCAAAAAACACCTGACCTAATACAAACACAAACAGTTTTGGCGTGATTTTAGAGAAATCAGGCATCAAATAAAATTTAATCCCTTCAACCGCTCCCGGTAACGTTACATTGCGGATAACCATTACCAGTAAAAACACAAATAGAATCGGCATCAGGTATTTAACCGAACGCTCAATACCATCAACAATTCCCTTCATTAAAATAAAATAATTTACCAGCACAAAAATGGCGGTATAAGTAATAATGGTCGCAGGGCTATTAAAAATACCTTGTTGGAAGAACTGATAAGTAGTTTCTACCGTAACAGGCGTTGAGAGATTAAGACTCCCTGTAATCAAGCTACCAATATAATTAAGTACCCAGCCACCAAGCACCATATAATATGCCAGAATGCCGAATGCCCCGAGTAGCCCCATATAGCCTAGAACTTTCCACGCAGGCGAGATTTTTTTACCATTTGCCGAACCACCAAAAGCATCAATTACATTCAATCGCATTCTTCTGCCAATCACATTTTCGACTAAAATCATTGGAATGCCGATCACAATCATTGCAATACAGAATAGAAATACATAAGCACCGCCGCCGTTTTCACCAACTAAATAGGGAAAACGCCACGTTGCTCCGAATCCTACCGTTGCTCCTGCAACAGTCATAATATATGCCAATCTGCTAGACCACGATTGACGCTCTTCATTTTGATTTGCCATTTGATACTCCACAGGCATAAAAATAAAAAATAACGCTTAAATGCTAAACACAAGCGGTCATATTTTGGGAAAAATTTGCAAATAATTAGGAAAATAACGCAAATAACTCACCGACTTTAATTCGGGAATCTGCTTTTTGCCCGATTGAACGTTGCACTTGCACCTCAGTGATTTGAGCAGATTGATAAATTAGCCGAGTAAAATCAGTGTCGTGATTTGAAATTAATACCGGAATTCCCTGCTCTTTCATTTCTTGAGCGAGATTTGCCAAGCGAGCTTGCTGGAACAAACTAAAGCCACCACCTGCATATTGCGTAAAATTAGTCTCTTGCAATAAAGGGGCGTAAGGCGGATCGCAATAGATAACGCAATCCATTGGGCTGCTTTTTACCAACTCAAACACTTGTTCAAAATCGGCACAAATAAAAGTCACTTTTTGAGCTTTTTCTGCAAAAAACCGTAGTTCATTTTCAGGAAAATAGTGAGTTTTATAACGCCCGAATGGTACATTATACCCTTTTTTTTGGTTATAACGACATAGCCCGTTATAACCAAAACGATTTAAATAGAGGAAAATAACCGAACGGCGAAAGGTATCTTTTGAGCGATTAAATTCCGCACGGCGTGCTTTATAAAAGGCTTCAGTATTCGCTTTAGGGTGTAGAAAAAGCAATTTTGTTTGAGCAATATAATGCTCAACATCTGCTTTTACCACATTGAAAAGATTGATTAAATCAGGGTTAATATCGGCAAGAATATAGTGTTCAAAGTCAGTATTCAGAAATACCGAACCCGCACCAACAAAAGGCTCAACTAAGCAAGCCTTTTTTGGCAAATGGGTTTGGATATCTGGAATAAGGCGATATTTTCCGCCCGCCCATTTTAAAAAGGCTCGATGTTTAGAATGACTCATTTAAATCTTTAACGTTGGGTGAAACGTTCGATAGCTGCCAGTACTTGTTCTTCGGTTGCTTTTGCTGAAACATAAGCTTGACCAAGTGATTTCAGTAAAATCAAACGCAATTGTCCACCAAGCACTTTTTTATCTCGCCACATATAAGGCAGGTATTCTAAAGGCTCCATACCATCTGGCGAAATAGTCGGTAGATTGGCTCTTGCCAGTAATTTTTCTAAACGAGCCACATCTTCCACATTTAAATCGCCCAAAATGTGCGATAAAGCAGCAGCTTCAAGCATACCAACAGAAACGGCTTCGCCGTGCAACCATACGCCATAGCCCATACGAGCTTCAATGGCGTGTCCAAAAGTATGCCCAAGATTTAATAATGCTCTATCGCCTTTTTCTGTTTCATCACGAGCAACCACATCTGCTTTGAGCTGACAACAGCGTTGGATACAGTACTCAATTTCAGCTTGTTTTAAGCTCACTAAATCATCAATATGATTTTCTAGCCATTCAAAGAAAGGTAGATCAAAAATCGCACCATATTTGATCACTTCTGCTAAGCCAGCGCTTACCTCACGCTTTGGTAAAGTTTTCAGCGTATCAGTATCCACAATCACAGAAATAGGCTGATAGAAAGCCCCAATCATATTTTTGCCTAGCGGGTGGTTTACCGCTGTTTTACCACCNCCACAATCACAGAAATAGGCTGATAGAAAGCCCCAATCATATTTTTGCCTAGCGGGTGGTTTACCGCTGTTTTACCACCAACGGAAGAGTCCACCTGTGCTAATAGTGTGGTTGGGATTTGGATAAAACGGATACCACGTTGGTAAGAAGCAGCGGCATAACCTGCCACATCGCCAATTACCCCCCCCCCTAATGCAATTAAGGTACTATCACGGTTATGATTTTTTTCTAATAAGGCAGTAAAAATCAGATTTAATGAATCCAAATTTTTATGCTCTTCGCCATCGGGAATTAATACCGAATCTACTTGGCAACCTAATTCAGTTAAAGCGCGAGTAACAGTATCAATGTAATGAAAAGCAACGGTTGGATTAGAAACAATCATCACTTTATCGCCTGCTTTTAACGGCGAATAACTCTCAGCTTGAGAAAGTAGCCCCTCTCCAATAATAATCGGATAGCGGCGTTCTTTTAATTCTACATTTACCTGTAACATCTCTCGCTCCTTGTTAAATTAGTTTTTATGCGACTAAATTATCCATCATATCGATGATTTGATTTGCCACTACTTTTGCACTTTGTTCATCCGTGTGGATAGTAATATCTGCAATTTCTTCATAAAGCGGATTACGAATTTTTGCAAGTTCTTCCAATGTTTTACGAGGATCTTCGGTTTGCAATAAAGGGCGTTTTTTATCACGCTGAGTACGCTCAAATTGCTTATCAACGGTTGTTTCTAAGTAAATTACAATACCACGAGCTGATAATACATTACGGTTATCTTTTGATAAAATAGAACCGCCTCCCGTTGAAAGCACAATACCGTGATTTTGCGTTAATTCGTTAATAATACGCTCTTCTCGCTTACGGAAACCAGCTTCACCTTCAACATCAAAGATCCAATCAATATCCGCACCTGCTCTTTCTTCAATCACGCTGTCAGAATCTAAAAATTCCATACCTAATGTTTGAGCAAGTTGGCGACCAATAGTGCTTTTTCCAGCTCCCATCGGTCCAATTAAAAAGATATTACGTTTTTCAGCCATTATTTGTTCTTCTATTATTAAAATTTGTAAACATCTGATTTGTGAAATTAAAAGAAAAAATGACCGCTTGTTATACAAGCGGTCTGATTTCTTATAAAAATTGCAATAAAATCCGTTTATTGACTAAAAGTATATAAATAACTCACAAATCGCCCAAAATAAAATTGGTCGTTATTATCGCAAAAAACACCCCCATTTTTCAACTTTTAAGAGCATATTCCTCGCAATTTTTAGAATAACTCACCACTTTGTAACATACCAGGCGGTGGAAGCCCTAATCGAGCTGGAGCAGATTGTGCTGGAGGCTTTTCAGTATAACCTCTTTCAACCACATAGCGTTTTGTTGGTTCTGTACCTTTGATGAAGAATTCTTTACGTCCATCACCCAAGAAGCCACTATTTGGATCAATTTTTACTTCAACGATATTTTTAGGTACAACCTGTTTTTCAACTTTCTTATCTGCTAAGGCAACTTTCATATAATTTATCCAAGCAGGTAAGGCAGTACTTGAGCCCGTTGCACCTTTACCTAGCTCTTTTTTATTATCATCAAAAGCAACATAAACAACCGTTGCAATATCTGCACCAAAACCTGCATACCAAGTTGCTTTAGATTTATTGGTTGTACCCGTTTTACCACCTATATCATCACGTTTAATAGTATTGAGCATTCTATAACTCGTGCCTCTCCAACCATATTCAGGTTCACCAGTTACCGCTGTTGCTAATGCACTACGCATTAAAAATGCTAATTCATTACTAATCACGTGAGGAGCATAACGTAATCCCTTAATATGATGAGAAGATTCTGCCATCAGGCTAGGGGCGTTTTTCTCGCTATTTCCTGCTTGTAATTCTGGCTCAGATTCTGCAATATCCTCTACTGCATCTTCCTCAGAATTATTCTGAGTAAGCAGAGCTGGCACAACCTGACTTTCATCGTGAATTTTTACTGAGTCAAAATATTTCGGCTCAGGATAGATAACAGGGTTATCACATACCGAACAAGCTACTACAGGATTTGCTTGATAGAGTTCGTAACCATGAGCATCAATGATGCGATCAATAATATAAGGTTCAATTAAGTAACCTCCATTATTAAACACTGCATAAGCACGAGCCATTTCTAATGGTGTAAAAGAAGCCGCACCTAAAGCTAAGGCTTCTGTTGCCACATACTGATTACGGTTAAAGCCAAAACGCTGTAAATAATCGGCTGTGTAGTCAATACCTGCCATTTGTAATACACGGATTGCTACCATATTTCGAGATTTACCTAAAGCAACTCTTGCTCGCGTTGAACCACCATAAACCCCATCAGCATTTTTCGGTCTCCACTCTTTTTGTCCCGGCTTTTTAATCACAATTTGAGCGTCACTGATGGTCGTTGAGAGGCTCAAACCTTTATTCATTGCAGCTGCATAAATAAATGGCTTAATTGCTGACCCTACTTGCACTAAAGATTGTGTTGCACGGTTAAAACGACTCTGTTCAAAACTAAATCCACCAACAATCGCTTCAATCGCCCCATTCTCACTATTAATTGATACTAAAGCAGAATTCACTTGAGGAATTTGCCCTAAAGCCCATTCTTTAGCTTTATTTTGTCTAACCCAAATCTGTTCGCCCACTTTTAAGCCTTTAGAAGCAAAATTAGCATTAGCACGCTTTAACGTTGCGGAATCGCCATTTGCCAATAAAAGCGTATATTTCGATTTATCTGCTTGCATTACAACCGCAGGAGTGAAAGGATCAGATTTCGGCAATTTACTTAAATGATCGATAATTTTCTCATCGTCCCAAGCTGCATTTCCTGTCCATAATTGCTCAGCGCCTCGCCAACCACGTCTGCGATCATAATCAATTAAATTCTCCCGCAGAGCATCTTGTGCGGCTTTCTGATCGTGTGAAAGCACGGTGGCATAAACTTTCAAACCCTTGTTATAGGCAATATTTTCACCATAGCGCTTAACGATTTCTTGACGAACCATTTCCGTTACATAATCCGCACGGAACTCTAAAGCCGCACCATAATAATTAGCCACCACAGGCTCTGCTTTCGCTTTTTCATACTCTTCTTGGGTAATATCTTTGGTTTCAAGCATACGCCCTAGCACCACATTACGGCGATCTTCTGCTCGTTTTACCGAATAAAGAGGGTTCATTGTTGAGGGAGCTTTTGGAAGCCCTGCAATGATCGCAATTTCCGAAAGGGTTAAATCTTTCAATGCCTTATTGAAATAGGTTTTAGCCGCTGCCACTACACCGTGTGAGCGGTATCCCAAATAAATTTTATTTAAGTACAGCTCTAAAATTTCATTTTTTGTTAGAACTTGTTCAATTTCTAACGCAAGAATGGCTTCTTTCGCTTTACGCTCAAAGGTTTTTTCAGGAGTAAGAAAGAAATTTTTCGCTAACTGCTGCGTAATAGTACTTGCCCCTTGTGTATCACCTTGGCTGGTACGCCACAGTGCACGCATAATCCCTTTAGGGTCAATCCCTTTATGCTCATAAAAGCGAGCATCTTCCGTTGCCAAAATTGCTTTTATCAGCATTGGAGGAACATCTTCAAGTTTAACGGGAATACGTCGTTCCTCACCTACCTCCCCAATGAGTTTTCCATCTAAGGTAAAAATCTGCATTGGCTGTTGTAGTTCAACATTTTTAAGTGTTGCGACATCAGGCAAGTCAGACTTGATATGCATATAAAGTAAACCACCAATTACTCCACCCAAAATTACAAGTGAAAGTAAAGCACTAAATATTATTTTTGCGATCCGCATCGAAAAAATCTCTTTTGGTTAATGACGAAATATAAATTTAAAGCGAATATTAGGTTGCTAAGTATAAGCCAAAATGCTGATTTAGCCTAACTAAATTGCGACAAATTTTACTTATTGACCCGATATGAAATTACTTAAGCTATCAAACAAAAAACCTTTAAAGCCTATCATTTTAGGCTTAAGTGAAGATGAACAATATTACTGCTTAGTCAAAAATGAGGCTCAAAAATTCCATACTTTTTGGCATAAAAAGAGTGAGGGAGAGACAGCTATTCAGCAAATCATTGAAAAAGAGACAGAAAATAAACATTTTGCCCTTGTTTGTCCTATTCCTTACCAATACATCTGGCGGAAAACGGTTTTCATCTCTAAAAAACTGGATGACATTCAATTACATAGGCAAATTATTCAAATTTTAAAAAATGAGCAACCACTTGCTATTGAATGTATCAATTTTGATTATCAGCGATTGCCGAGTAGCAATAACAATCTCGATAAAATAATAATTTACGCATTAAATAGACGTTATGCGGAAAGTCTAGCTCAATTTAATAGCATATTAGATTGCGAATTGCATTGTTATATTCGAGCTATTTTTTATTTAAATCCTCAACTTGATAACAATTCCCCTTGCTTTTATTTTAAGCAAAAAATCATTCAGTTTACCGAAAATGAATTGATATTTCCTCAAGTTGAACCTAAGGATTGCATTTCTTTATCTGATATTCCTATTACTAATATAGATATACCATCTGATAACGCAAAGCAACTTTATTGTCTCGCACTTGGAGCAAGTTTATGGAATGGCAAGGCATTGATTTAAGTGGAAATAGAAAAAGTAAATGGATATTTACTCGCTATAGTAGCATTAAAAATATCGCTTATACATTTTTGTTAATGTGTTTTTTTGGAATATCTTTACTCTTTTATATCGATAATAAACAGAGTGAACTTGAAGCTCTTACACAACAATTAGAAAAACTACAAACAGATACATTTGATTTTGAAAACAAAATTTCACTTCTGCAAAATGGAAATACTATTACCTTACCTTTTGCAGAAAATAAGAAAATCGCACAACTATTTAAAATGATACAGCATACCCCCTTAAAAAATGGCGGAATAGATGTAATACAGTTATATCAAGAGAAAGATCTTTATTTAAGAATAAGTGGCACATTAAGTCTCGAAGACGATTTCAAGAAATTAGAGCAGTATTTATATCAACAAGAGTTTATTGAAACAGAAACGGAGCAAGTAAATGTTAATCATAAAAATGAAATCTCTTTCATATTCAGTATAAAACATAAAGGAAACTAAGATGATTTTAATCCGAAACAAGCTGGAAAATCTATATTTAAATCCAAGCAACAATATGTTTAAAGCCGTAAATATCATTAGAAAAAAGCAAATAGCTATACAGTTCTCTCTAATTTTTTTGCTAATTATTTTACCTGTACTTTATATAAGCAAAACTCACTTAGAAATTAACTATCTGTTAGAGAATATAGAAAATCAAAACACACAGCTTACGCATCAAAAAAATGTACACTACAGATTATTTGATAAAGCTAAGTATAAAAACTCAGAAAATAACTTAACAGATATTAATACAATAATAAAAAAAATAGCTAAGAAGCATCAACTTAATCTTGATAGCCTAAATTGGAATTTAGAACAGGGTAAAAGCATTGAAATAAAAATAACCGCTAATAGCCATTCATTATTTAACTTTATTAATGATCTTAACCAAATTGACTATTTAAAATATCACTTGCTTACTTTAACTAAATCTACTGAAGATAGAAAAGTAGAACTAACAACCACATTAGTCGTTTTAACAAATAAGGAATAATATGCGTAACTATTTTTTCTTCTTTTTATTCATTAGCATTAATGCTCTGGCTGCTGACCCCTTTTTTGGCGAGCAACTTACAGTAAGCAATGAACAGAATAGTGTTGAAGCTCTGCCTGAAATTGCAAATATTTCGAAAAATTTAACCGCTTGTAAAACGTCTGAAAGTCTGAATTCACTTAATTTACCAACGGAATTTAAGAAGTTAAAACTGATTGGCTTAGTTAAAATTAATCAACATTCTACCGCCTTGTTCATTGATGAAAAAGAACAACTATTTGACTTTAAAGAAAACCAGATAATTAAAAATCAAGATATTGAGATAAAAAACATTACTTTGAAATCACTGACTTATATTAATTGGAAACTTACGAAAGATTGTAACTTTCCGTATGAAATCACGATAAAACTATAGAGGTTAATATGTATAGAATTTTGCTTTATGTATTACTTAGCTCCTCATTCGCATTGGCTGATACGATTTCTCTTTCAGTAAAAAATGCACCGACCTCACTTCTGCTGACTTATTTATCTGAAGAAGCGGAAAGAAATATCGTTTTAGAAGATGATATTCAAACAAAATCTACATTAAGGTTAGAAAATAAGTCTATTGAAGAGATATTTAAAACGATCAGCAAAGTAAATAAATTATCTTTTAGCCAAGAAGCGGACATTGTTTATATCAGCAAAAAAGAAGAAAAACAGGCGGACTTAAATTTAATTCACCATTTGCAAAATAATATACAAAATCCACCGCTTGTAACCACACCAAAGCTGATAACGAAAACCATAAAGCTCAATTATGCGAAAGCCTCAGAAGTGATTGAATCTTTAACGAAAGGCAGTGGTACGTTTTTATCTGAAAATGGCTATATCCATTTTGACGAGCGAAGTAATAGCTTAATTATTAAAGATAGTGCGAAATCACTGCAAAATATTGAGCTATTAATCAAACAACTCGACCACCCCACCGAACAAATTGCGATTGAAGCTCGCATTGTTACGATCAGTAGCGAACATTTGCAAGAATTAGGTGTGCGTTGGGGAATGTTCTCTAGAGGAGCTGATCACTATAAATTTGGTGGGAGGCTTGAAGGCAATGGATTAAGTAGTGTAGCCAATAATCTCAATGTGAATTTCCCTGTTGCGAATGGTGCTTCAGCGGTTTTACAAGTCGCTTCCATTAATAGCCGTGTGTTAGATTTAGAACTCAGTGCATTAGAGCAAGAAAACAGCGTGGAAATCATTGCCAGCCCTCGTCTTTTAACCACTAATAAAAAGCCGGCGAGCATTAAGCAAGGCACAGAAATTCCTTATGTGATGTATAACACTAAATCGGAAGCAACCGATGTGGAATTTAAAGAAGCAGTGCTAGGCTTGGAGGTTGTGCCTCATCTTTCTACTCAAAATCAAATTTTATTGGATTTAATTATTACTCAAAATTCACCTAATTCTCAATCAGGCAGCAGTGGCTTAATTACCATTGATAAACAAGAACTCAACACACAAGTGTTTGCTAAACATGGAGAAACTATCGTACTAGGTGGCATTTTCCAATATTTAACCCAAAAAGGGGAAGATAAAGTGCCTATTTTAGGCTCAATTCCGTTCATCAAACGATTATTCAGCCAATCAAGAGATAGAATCAGCAAGAGGGAACTGGTTATTTTTGTTACACCTTATATTCTTCAATCAAACGAAAAAGTAAGGGGTACGAAAAAATAAAAATAGCGAAGATAAACGCAAGCAAAAATAGGGGAAGTGTGATAGAATCAGCCGTCATTTTTTTGTGTTATAGAATTAGAGGTTTTATGAAAGTTTCCCCACGTCGCCGTGCAAGAGAGTGTGCGGTTCAAGCCATTTATTCTTGGTATATTTCCAAAAATACGGTTGAAGAAGTGGAATTAGCATTTATTGCCGATCAAGATATGAAAGGTGTGGATATGCCTTATTTCCGCACACTATTCCGTGGTGTTGTAGATAATGTTGAAGCCATTGATGAAGCATTACGCCCATTTTTAGATCGTAAAGAAGATGATATCGATCCTATCGAGCGTTCTATTCTTCGCCTATCAGGCTATGAGCTAAAATTCCAAGATGATGTACCTTTCCGTGTTGTGATCAACGAAGGCATTGAAGTTGCTAAAGTATTTGGCTCTGACGACAGCCACAAATACATTAACGGTATTTTAGATAAACTAGCACCGGCACTCGGTAAGAAATAAAATCTTCCCCAATTTTGTATGAAATTGGGGATTTTAACGTAATGGGAAAGGGAATTTTATGGGTGAATTTGATATTATCGACCGCTACTTCAATGCCTCTCAGCGTCCTCCTCGGAAAGATGTATTATTAGCCATTGGTGATGACTGTGCGGTAACCTCGCTAAAGCCCAATCAACAACTTGCTATTACCACAGATACGTTAGTTTGTGGTACTCACTTTCTACCCTCTATTTCGCCTGCTGACTTAGCATATAAAAGTGTTGCAGTTAATTTAAGCGATCTCGCCTCAATGGGAGCAGAGCCTGCTTGGATCTCGTTAGCTTTAACCTTACCTGAAATCGATCACAATTGGCTAGCTGAATTTAGCGAACATTTCTTTGATATTTTAGATCACTATAATGTTGATCTTATTGGCGGCGACACTACTAAAGGGCATTTATCCTTAACCCTTACCGCACAAGGTATTGTGCCACAAGATAAAGGGCTATTTCGCCATAATGCAAAAGTAGGCGATTGGATCTACGTTTCCGGCACGCTTGGCGATAGTGCAGCCGGTTTGCAATTATTGCTTAACCAACAAACCGATAATATAAGTTGGAATAAAGATGAAAGCTATCTTATTCAACGCCATTTACGCCCAACCCCCCGTGTACTGCTTGGCTTAACTATTGCTTCTATTGCGAATGCAGCAATTGATATTTCAGACGGTTTACTCTCTGATTTAGGGCATATTTTAAAACGTAGTCACTGTGGTGCTGCTGTAAATCTTGATGATTTACCGCTTTCAGAGCCACTACTAAATTGCTATTCAAAAGAAGAGGCTGAACATTTTGCATTAAGTGGTGGGGAAGATTACGAGCTTTGTTTTACCGTTCATAACGATAATAAGCAAAAACTTGAGAAAGCCCTCACTAACATTGGTGTAAACTATACTTGCATCGGGCAAATTCGTTCCGCCAAAGAAGGTTTAATCTTATTACGCAATAATGAAGTCGTAACTTTGCCCACTAAAAGTGGCTTTGATCATTTCAAAAAATAATAACAATGAAACCAATTAATCTTAAAAATCCTATCCACTTTCTCGGTTTTGGCTTTGGTTCTGGTTTATTAAAACCAGCCCCCGGCACTTGGGGAAGTCTGGCTGGGGTAATCCTTTCTGTTTTGCTATGGAACATTACCCAATCCGGTATTTTCTTTGTCATTCTTAGCATAATTGGCTTTATTGCTGGCTGCTACATTTGCACGAAAACCAGCCAAGATCTCAATGTTCACGATGATGGCAGAATAGTCTGGGACGAAATTGTTGCTATCTTTTTAATGTTCGCTTATCTGCCTGAATATAATTTATTAGGTTATGTGTTCGCTTTTATCAGTTTCCGCATTTTTGATATTCTCAAACCTTTTCCTATCCGCTATTTTGACAAAAAACTAGAAAGCGGTTTGGGCATTATGTTTGACGATATTCTTGCTGCCATCTTTGCTCTACTCTCACTACATATTTTGTATTATTTTATTTAAGGATCTTATGCTCACAATTTTACTGATTCATCTAGCAGGGCTCGCCAGCCCCGGACCTGATTTCTTTTATGTGGTTAGACAATCGGCAAGTCATTCCATCAAAAGTGGCACTCTTGCTGCAACAGGTATTTCCATAGGTATTATTTTTTGGGCTGCTTTTGCTATTTTCGGATTAACGTTGCTAAGTAAAGGTATGGGCGATACGTTTCAATATGTCATTATGATGATTGGGGGAAGCTATCTTACCTACATCGGCTCCAAAATGGTTAGGGTAAAAGAGAATATTACCTTTAAGGAAGATAAATCATTACTTACCCCACTACATACATTCACAGAAATCAAAAAAGGTCTATTAATTAACATCTTTAATGCTAAAGCTGGGGTTTATTTCACCAGCGTAATTTCCGCATATTTAGGTAATATTACTCAAACATCGCAAATGTTTGAGCTGCTCTTTTTGTTTGTCGTTAGTACATTTGCCTATTTCTGCTTGGTTGCCTTACTATTCTCTCGCCGCCTGGTAAGGCAATTCTACACAAAATATAGCCGCTATATTGATAACATTTCAGGCGTGATTTTTATGCTGTTTGGCTTAATGTTGATTTATGAAGGCATTACTCATCTCATCAGCTAACAAGCGGTCGTTTTTAGTAAAAAATTTGCAAATCAGGTAGAGAATACATAGTGTTATTTTATACAGTTTCTGCTATGCTACTGCCAATTTTAATTTTAGGATAGAACAATGATAGGACGATTACACGGTAAAATTATTGAAAAGCAGCCACCGGAAATTTTACTAGATGTACAAGGTGTAGGCTATGAATTACTTCTCCCAATGACTAGCTTCTATAGTTTGCCACAAGTGGGTGATGAAACCACTATTTTCACCCATTTAGTGGTGCGAGAAGATGCTCACTTGCTCTTTGGTTTTGCCCAAAAACAAGATAGAACCTTATTTCGTGAATTGATTAAAACCAATGGTGTAGGCCCTAAATTAGCCCTTGCCATTCTTTCTGCAATGTCGGTTTCACAATTTGCTACAGCCATTGAAAATGAAGAACTAGCAAAACTGACTAAAATTCCGGGCATTGGTAGAAAAACCGCAGATCGTTTACTTGTTGAGCTAAAAGGTAAATTTAAAGGGATTGCTCAAACTGATTTCTTTGTAGAAACCTCGCACGATCAAATTGTCGCAAGCAATACGCCAGATCCGGCAAATGAAGCCCTTGATGCTTTAATTGCTTTAGGTTATAAACCAGCTGATGCAGAAAAAATGATCAAGAAAGTCAATAAAACGGGAGCAACGAGTGAGCAGCTCATTCGTGAGGCATTAAAAAATTCATTATAAACATTAAATTATGATTGAAGCAGATAGAATTATCAGTGCCTCGCCAAAGCGTGAGGAAGAAGTTATCGACCGTGCAATCCGCCCTAAATTGCTTGCCGATTATGTTGGGCAGCCCTCTGTACGTGATCAGATGGAGATCTTCATCAAAGCCGCCAAATTGCGTAATGAGGCTCTCGATCACTTACTGATTTTTGGACCGCCCGGTCTAGGTAAAACCACCCTCGCCAACATTGTAGCAAATGAAATGGGTGTGAATATCCGCACTACTTCCGGGCCTGTATTAGAAAAAGCAGGCGATCTAGCCGCAATGCTGACTAATCTTGAGCCTTACGATGTGCTTTTCATTGATGAAATTCACCGACTCTCTCCCGCTATTGAGGAGGTACTTTACCCTGCAATGGAAGATTATCAGCTCGATATTATGATTGGCGAAGGCCCTGCTGCGCGCTCCATTAAGCTTGATTTACCGCCTTTTACCTTAGTAGGCGCAACCACTCGAGCAGGATCGCTAACCTCTCCATTACGAGATCGCTTCGGCATTGTTCAACGATTAGAATTTTATTCGGTGGACGATCTCACTTTAATTGTGAAACGCAGTGCGGATTGCTTAAATCTTAATTTATCTGCTGATGGAGCCTACGAAGTAGCTCGCCGTTCTCGTGGCACACCTCGTATTGCCAACCGACTACTCCGCCGTGTGCGAGATTATGCTGATGTTCGCAATAACGGCATTATTACCTCAGAGATTGCTAAACTGGCATTGGCAATGCTTGATGTGGATTCGGAAGGATTTGATTTTATGGACATTAAACTCCTACAAGCGATTGTAGAACGTTTTGACGGCGGTCCTGTGGGTTTAGATAACCTTGCAGCAGCAATTGGCGAGGAACGAGATACGATTGAAGATGTGCTAGAGCCTTACCTTATTCAACAAGGCTTCCTACAACGTACCCCAAGAGGTAGAATTGCAACCAATAGAACCTATGCCCACTTAGGCATTACTAAAATTGATTAATAACAAGCGGTTGTTTTACCCCAAAATTTGCAAAATTTTCGATAAAAACAACCGCTTGTTGAATAGGCTTTATGCCCAATAATATCGGACAATATGGAAGAACACAGGAGCAGAGAAACAAATTGAATCAACTCTATCTAACATTCCGCCGTGTCCTTTAATCATTCTGCCCCAATCTTTTACGCCGTAATCTCGTTTAATGGCAGACATTACCAATCCACCAAAAAAGCCCATTAAACAAATTACAAAGCCGATAACCCCTGCCTGTAGCGTTGAAAATGGCGTAATAGGAGCAAGCAGCATCGCAATTAAGGTTGCACTTAAAATGCCGCCAACCGTACCAGCTACCGTTTTAGATGGCGATAGGCTTGGCATAATTTTACGTTTACCCACCAATTTGCCCCAAATATATTGCAATACATCACTTAATTGAACAATCGCAATTAAGAAAATCAGCAGTTGGATATTTTGACTTTTCGCTAAGCCTTGTACATTTAAAGTAAGCAATGCAGGAACGTGGGAAAGACAGAAAATACTGATCATCGCCGCCCATTGAATTTTGGCTGAACGCCCTAAAAAATGCTCGGTTTTGCCTGTTAAACTGCCTACAATAGGTAACAATAAAAAGCCATAAACAGGAATAAAAATAGAGAACATTCCATACCACTCCGTCCACACAAAATAGTATTGTAGCGGTAAGAGTAAGTAGAAGCAGACCACTAAGGCGTAGTAATCGTGGCGGTCTTGATAGACCAGCGTCATAAACTCTCGCAATGCCGCAAAGGAGATAAGGAAAAACAGCAAAATTGTGCCGTTTTGCCCGAATGCAAAGGCAAATAACAAAACAAAAAGCATTATCCACCACGCATAAATACGGGCATTTAAGTTCTCGATAGTGCTTGTATTCCCTTTACGTTGTTTAAGAGTAAAACCTATCAGAGAAGCAATAATTAAAACAGCGAAAAAAGTGAGAAAAATAGAGCTAATTGTCATTATTTACTCCTTATGCGTTGGAGAAAGTGCAAGCAACGCTTGGCGAGAACGTTCAATAAAATCGGCTTTTTCTTCGCCTTCTTGCAACGAAATTGCTTCGCCAAAACGCACTTGGCACATTAACGGAATAGGTAAGATTGCCCCTTTTGGTAGAACCTGTTTCATATTATCAATCCAGACCGGTACAAATTGAATATTCGGCAGGGTTTGAGCTAAATGATAAATGCCACTTTTAAAAGGTTGTAGCACTTCTTCGCTCGAATTGCGAGTCCCTTCGGGGAAAATAATCAAATTCTCTCCTGTTGAAAGTCGGTTTGCCATATTTTCAATCGCCAGTTGCGGATTATCGCTGTTACGCTCTACCAGTAATACATTGAACACAGAATTCGCAATAAAGCGGCGAATAGCTCCTTTCTGCCAATAATCTGCCCCGGCAACAGGACGAGTTTTTAGGCGTAAATGTTGCGGTAGTGAAATCCAGACTAAAATAAAATCGCCGTGGCTATGATGGTTTGCATAATACACCTTCGGCACGCTATTTTCAGTTAATTGCTGGGGACGAACGCCTGTAATAAAAGAGGTAAAAAAGCAGATAATATGGTCGATGAATTTAGCGAGTAATGTTTTCATCCTGTTTCTCCAAATAATTGAGTTCGGCAGAAATCGCCATTGTACGAACATAGCAAGTATAAGCTGTGCCAAGCGTAATAATAATTAAGGTGGCGGAAAGTGTATAAGTGGTTAAATTGAAATAAATTTCTACCGCTGCAAGCAAACAGCCTATCGTTATTGCAGCCATTCTTTGCTGTTTTGCCATTGGGCCTTGAAAACGTTGTGGTAACCCTAAACTACCGCCGAAAATACGAATATAGGCAGTTAAAGCCGCCAACAATGCTGCCAGCCAACCTAACCAAAAGAAAGGTGTGGCATAGCCTAATGCAATTAAAAATAAACTGTCTGCTACTCTGTCTGGAAATTCATTAAAAATAGCTCCATTTGCGGTTTTCTTACCGCCTTCTACCGCAACCATTCCATCAAATAAATTACAGAGAAGACGCATTTGCACCATCACCGCACAAAAAATAAGAGACCAGATAGATTGGCTAAAAAATAGTGCAACCGCTCCAAGTAAGGCAAACAGCATACTGAAACAGGAAATTTGATTAGGTGTTGGGAAATCTTTACGGGCAAGCCAAGAAGCAAATTTTGCAAGGCATTTATTATTGCGAGACGCTAAAGGTCTGCGGTTTTCACTCTGTATTTCAGGCATTCTATATTCCTTCTAATAAATAACAAGCGGTCAAATTCTAACAGAAATTTGCAAAAATCAGCTAAAAAATAACTGCTTAAGAATAATGAATTATTATAAAAATAGCCATAACTAATCAATATCTTTACAAAGCCGTTAATTTACGCTATTAATTTCCTACCAATATAACTAAAAAGAGTGGCACTTATGCTGAAGTTTATTTTTAAACGTCTTCTTGAGGCGATTCCAACCTTATTTATCTTGATTACCTTTTCTTTTTTCCTAATGCGGCTTGCTCCCGGCAGCCCATTTACCAGTGAAAAAGCCTATCCGCCCGAAGTAATGGCGAATATTGAAGCGAAATACCATCTGAACGAGCCTCTCTACAAGTAATATTTCATTTATATGGAAAATCTGTCGAAAGGCGATTTCGGCCCGTCATTTAAATATAAAGATCAAACCGTCAATACCTTAATTGCCTCTGCATTCCCTGTTTCAATCAAACTGGGCATTGCTGCTTTTATTTTTGCGGTCATTATTGGCTTAACGGCAGGAACGGTTGCAGCTCTTAAGCAAAATAGTAGGTGGGATTATTTAGTGATGGGCTTTTCAATGACGGGGATCATTATGCCGAGCTTTGTATTCGCTCCGCTGTTGGTTCTCGTTTTTGCTATTTATCTCAAATGGTTACCTGCCGGTGGCTGGAACGGTGGTCAGCTCTATTATATGGTATTGCCTGTTCTCTCTTTAACCATCAGTTATGTTGCAGGTATTGCCCGTATCACTCGTGGCTCAATGATTGAAGTATTGCACTCAAACTTCATTCGCACTGCCAAAGCAAAAGGTTTACCGATGAGCAAAATTATTTTTAAACACGCCTTACACCCTGCTATGTTACCCGTGATTACCTATTTAGGCCCTGCTTTTGTGGGAGTTATTACCGGCTCAATAGTCATTGAAAGCGTGTTTGGCTTACCCGGCATCGGGCAGCTATTCGTCAATGGTGCGTTGAACCGTGATTACTCTTTAGTGCTAAGTCTTACCATTTTAGTTGGCACACTTACTATTTTATTTAATGCGATTGTCGATATTTTATATGCGGTAATCGACCCGAAAATTCGTTATTCATAATGAGGCGCGGAAATGCAAAATTCTGATAAAAAACAACCGCTTGTTGATGTTACCTCAACGATTCAGGGCAGAAGTTTATGGCAAGATGCCCGCCGCCGTTTTTTCTGCAATAAAGCGGCTGTGGCAAGCCTGATTATTCTGTGTTGTATTATCCTTTTTATTATCTTTGCCCCAATGCTAATGCCATTTAGCTATGAAGATACCGATTGGAATATGATGGGTATTCCACCTGATTTTGAATCTCAACACTATTTCGGTACGGATTCCTCAGGGCGTGATTTGCTTGTGCGTGTGGCGATGGGTGGACGTATTTCCTTAATGGTAGGTATTGCAGGTGCGTTGATTGCCGTGCTTATCGGCACGATCTACGGGGCGATTTCAGGCTATTTCGGCGGCAAAGTGGATATGGTAATGATGCGTTTTTTAGAAATTTTAAGCTCATTCCCATTTATGTTCTTCGTTATTTTACTAGTTACTTTCTTCGGGCAAAATATTTTCCTGATTTTCGTGGCAATCGGTATGGTGGCTTGGCTTAACCTTGCGCGTATTGTGCGTGGACAAACGCTTTCACTAAAAAATAAAGAGTTTGTAGAAGCAGCGATTGTATGCGGTGTTTCTCGCCGTCAAATCATCTGGCGACACATTGTGCCAAACGTTTTAGGTTTAGTGGTAGTTTATATCTCCCTTGAAGTGCCTTCTCTGATTTTGTTTGAATCTTTCCTCAGTTTCTTAGGGCTTGGCACACAAGAGCCGATGAGTAGCTGGGGAGCATTATTAAGCGATGGTGCGGCACAGATGGAAACATCACCTTGGTTGCTCGCTTTCCCTGCATTTTTCTTATGTTTAACGCTTTTTTGCTTTAACTTTATTGGTGATGGCTTGCGTGATGCACTCGATCCAAAAGATAAATAGAGGTTTAAGATGAAATTATTAGAAGTAAATAATCTCGATATTTATTTAAAAACGGACGAAGAATTAGTTCACGCAGTTCGTAATGTCTCTTTCTCTATTGAGAAAGGACAAACTGTTGCTATTGTTGGAGAATCGGGTTCGGGGAAATCCGTTACCTCAATGGCAATTATGCAATTACTGCCAAAAAACATTGTTAAATTTGGTGAAAATTCAAAAATTGTGTTTGAAGAGCAAAATCTGTTGAGCTTGTCTGAAACAGAAATGCAGGCAATTCGAGGCGATCGCATTGGTATGATTTTCCAATAGCCGATGACCTCGCTCAACCCTTATATGCCAATTGGTAAACAAGTGGCGGAGGCAATTCAAACGCATAATCCACAAATTACCAATGCTCAAGCTGAAAAATTGGTATTGGAAACTTTACAGAAAGTCAAAATTCCAGATGCCGATAAAAAGATGGGTTGTTATCCGCACGAATTCTCAGGTGGTCAGTTGCAAAGAATTATGATTGCAATGGCAATTATCAATAAACCTGATCTATTAATTGCTGATGAACCAACAACAGCGTTAGATGTAACCACTCAGGCAGAAATTCTCGACTTAATGCACGATTTACAGTGTGATATGGGAATGGCAATTATCTTAATTTCTCACGATTTACGCTTGGTGCATAAATATAGCGATGCCGTTTGTGTAATGCAAAATGGGGAAATTATTGAACGTGGCGAAACAGAAAAAGTATTTAGCAATCCGCAGCACCCTTATACTATCGAGCTATTAACGCCTATTCCAAATAACTTAAAAGGCGAGTTGCCGCTCAATGCCCCAACCTTGATTAAGGCAGATAATATCGAAGTGGATTATATTTTAAAACGTTCGCTTTTCGGTAAGCCTAAAAAAGTATTTAATGCGGTAAAAACCATCTCTCTAAGTTTGAAAAAAGGTGAAACATTGGGAATTGTAGGCGAATCTGGCTCAGGCAAATCAACGCTTGGGCGTGCGATTATGCAGATTTTGGACTATCGTGGCAACATTACTTTTGCTGACCAAGCTATTACCAAGCTCAGCAAATCTGAGCAGAAAGCATTAAAAAGAGATATGCAAATGGTGTTCCAAGATCCATTTAACTCACTTTCACCACGCTTAACAGTGGGCGAAATTATCGCAGAAGGTTTAACCGTACATTATCCTCAAATGAGCAAAGCCGAACGCCGTGAAAAAGTGATGAAAATCTTGGAAGAGGTAAACCTTAACCCTGCAATGATCAATCGCTATCCGCACGAGTTCTCAGGCGGACAACGCCAACGCATTGCCATTGCAAGAGCTATCATTTTAGAGCCTAAATTTGTACTTTTAGATGAACCGACTTCAGCACTTGACCGCTCAACGCAAATTACCGTAATCGAATTGCTCAATCGCTTACAGAAAAAATATGGTTTAAGCTATATGTTCATTAGCCACGACCTTGCAGTAATCAGAGCATTAAGCGACCGTGTGATTGTAATGAGTCAAGGTGAGGTAGTTGAAAGCGGAGATGTAAATCAAATCTTTGAAAATCAACAACAAGAGTACACCAAGCGGTTAATTTTAGCCTCTAATTTGTAAATTACTCCATATAACAAAAGAAGCTGCAGTTGCAGCTTCTTTTTATAGTAATGTAATTACTCCTCCGCATAGCCTATATTACCTAATTCTTTTCCATCTAAATACGCTTTTCCATTTTTAGCAACCAAACGCCCTGAACAGAACCACTCAACAACAAGTGGATAATATTGATGTTCTTGTTCAACAACACGAGCCATAATATCTTCAACTTCATCATTAGGGTAAATAGGTACTTTTGCTTGTAGTACAATAGCCCCTGCATCAACTTCTTCATTTACAAAATGAATTGTTGTTCCGTGCTCAGACTCTCCTGCTTCTATCGCTCTTTGGTAAGTATTTAATCCCGGATATTTTGGTAATAATGAAGGGTGAATATTTAAAATTTTTCCCTCAAAGCGTTGAGTAAACTCAGGTGTTAAAATCTTCATATAGCCAGCAAGTACGATTAATTCAGCCCCTAATTGCTCTATTTTCTCTGCAATAGCTAAATCCATAGCTAAATTACTGTCATAATCTTTACGAGAAAACACAAAAGTTGGAATGCCTTCTTTTTTAGCTCGAACTAAACCATACGCATCAGCCTTATTGCTAATTACACCACAAATTTGGCCGCTTGCATTAACTGATTTTTGGCTATTAATTATTGCTTGGAGATTAGAACCACTTCCTGAAATTAACACAACAAATTTTTTCATTTTGATTACTTACTGATAATTCATAATGACTTATATTATGCCCTGAATTAACTATGTAGTACAGAAATTAAAATATAAGAGGAAAATATGGCTGGGGTACTAGGATTCGAACCTAGGAATGCCGAGATCAAAACCCGGTGCCTTACCGCTTGGCGATACCCCAAAAGAAAAAAACTAACTTACGTTAGCTTAAGTAGATTTGATGATTTGAAATTAGATGGCTGGGGTACTAGGATTCGAACCTAGGGATGCCGAGATCAAAACCCGGTGCCTTACCGCTTGGCGATACCCCAACACTAATTTTTGTTAATCGATAAATGGTGCGGGACGAGGGACTTGAACCCACACACCTCGCGGCGCCAGAACCTAAATCTGGTGCGTCTACCAATTTCGCCAGTCCCGCAATGGTGGCTACAGCGAGATTCGAACTTGCGACCCCAACATTATGAGTGTTGTGCTCTAACCAGCTGAGCTATGTAGCCATTTGCGTTCACCATATCGGTTAACGGAGTGCATTATGCTGATTTTAAGGCTTTCCGTCAAATACTTTTTTAAAAAAATCTGTTTTTTTAGTTTGATTGTATAGACATTCGACATTTTGGCGGAAATCTACCGTTTTTTGTTTATGAAATAATAGTTAGTTTCTCTATGTGGCGGATTGCATTTCTTGTTTTAATTGTGCAAGAACAGCTTCAATATCAGGGAATTTATCTTCCCATAAAGCAAAAGCAAAAGCGGCTTGCCCAACTAACATTCCTAACCCGTCTTGATATTCGGTAGAACCACAGCTTCTCGCATAATTGATAAATGGCGTTTGCATATTAATGGCATACTGCATATCGTAAATTTTGGTTGAAGCTATTAACGATGGTGGCAATTCCAAGTATTTACCTTGTAAACCCAACGATGTAGCATTGATAATTAAATCGAACTGACGTTCAGCAATTTCTTCTAAACAAGCAGTCTGAATTTTGCCAAATTTTGCGAATTTTTCCGCTAAAATGACCGCTTTATCTGCAGTGCGGTTATAAATCGTGATATCTAGCCCAGCCTGAAGCAACGGAAGTAATACCCCTTTAGTTGCCCCACCTGCACCTAAAATTAAGGTTTTCTGCCCTGTTTTCAACCAACCAAGCCTTTCTAAATCAGCCGCTAAGCCTTTGCCATCTGTATTATCAGCATATAAACGACCATCATCTAATCGTTTTAAAGTGTTACAAGCCTCTGCTAATAAGCAACTTTCGCTATATTCATCAGCAATCGCAAATGCTCGTTCTTTAAAAGGAGCGGTAATATTCCCCCCCTTTGCCCCTGAGTTGAAAAACTCAGCTAATTGTTGCTCAAAGGTAATCTCATCGCCTAGTTTTGCGATATATTCAATCTCTCGTTGAGTCTGCAAGCCAAAAAGTTGATGAATGCGAGGCGATTTACTTTGTTTAATTGGATTACCCCAAACAGCGTATTGGTTCATTTTCTATCCTTGTCTAAAAATCTGTTGGCTGAAAATATCTCGAATTTCAGAGGGATTTTCTCTACCTAGTGTTTCTGCATTTAATACAGGGAAATCTTCCCCAAATTGAGCTTGTACTTCTTGTGCATTTCGGCACGGTGGCTTGTCTGTTAAATTGGCACTGGTTGATGTGAGAGCAAAGCCTGTTGCCTTGCAGAGTTCAGCGACTGAAGGTACATTACATAAACGTACGGCAATAGAATCAAATTTACCTGTGAGGTAACTCGGCACGCTCTTTTTTACGGGGACGATCCAAGTAATAGCTTGCTCACCAATTTGGTTGAGTTGCTGCCAAGCCTGCTCTGTCATTCGGCTTTCATCAATATAAGGCTGTAGATACTTTAAATCAGAAGCCAGTAAAATTAAACCTTTCTCTTCTGGGCGTTGTTTTAAGGCGAGTAATTTCCTGACTGCTTTTTCACTTTGTGGATTGCAACCTAAGCCAAAAACCGCTTCGGTTGGGTAAGCGACTACTTCTTCTTGTTTTAATTGATTAACGATGTCTAAAAAATTATTCATTTAGTGTTACTTCTGTTTTATGTTGGCAGCTTTTGTTAGCACATATCCTATATTCTTTGCCTTTCGCTTTTTTGATAGTAGCAAGTTCACAGCCACATTTTTCACATTGTTGCTTAATCGGTCTAGTTGCTAGGGTAAATTTACAATCCGGGAAGCCTGTACAACCATAAAATGTTTTGCCTGAACGCCCTTTTCTAGCAACCAGTTTATGTTGTTTGCATTCGGGGCAATCAAATTCTTCTTCCACTTCCGCTTCTTCGTGAACAATGAAATGGCATTCAGGATAATTACTGCAACCAATAAAAATGCCATAGCTGCCTTGTTTTAATTGGAGATGATGCCCACATTCAGGGCAGCATTCTTCTAATTCTTTAATAATATGATTTTCTTGATGTAATGGCTTGATGTAATCACACTCAGGGTAAGCGGAACAGCCCAAAAACAAACCTTTCTTGCCTTGTTTAAGTTGCAAGGGAGAATGGCATTGTGGGCATAATTCAACTTGTTTGGTGGATTTAAAAAGTGCCATAGCATTACATTAAATCAGTTTAAAATGAATGACAAAAAAGGAGTCGTTATTCGAATAAATCTCTCGAATAACTTCTTTCAATTCCGTTAAGCTCATATTCTCTTGTTGAGCATGCTGCTCGCTCAATTCATCATATTGAATTGGCGTTACAGAAAGCACTTTGATGTTAGCAAAAAAGCGGTCTGTTTCGTTGGTAAAAACCGCTAATTCTTGGTTTGGTTGAAAGTAAGATTCTGATTTATCTCGAATAGTAATGGTTTTTTTACCACTTACAATATCTGCTTCAAATCGGCTAAAAAAGGTTATTTTTTCTCTATTCATACTCATCACTGCTATAATCTAAATCCATTAAATGACTAAAATGATCGTTGTAAAAACCACGACTGACCATAAACCGCCACATTTTTTGTTTGGCTTTAATGTCCCATTCAAGCGGTCTTTTTTTCTCAAAAATTTGCTCGGCTAATTCAAACCAAGCTATCTCTGCATTTTCAAGCTCTTGGTTAATTAGCCAATCTTTAACTCCTTTGAGTTTTAATTCTTGCTTTAATCGGCGAGGGCCTATGCCTTGCATTGAACGGTAGCGAATAAAAGTGGTACAAAATCGTTTATCACTTTGCCAGTTATTGGCTTGAGCTTTTTCTATCGCCTCATCTATTTCATCAGGATCGTACTCTTTTTGTTTGAGTTTTTGGCGAAGTTCTTGCTCACTGTAATCCCTTTTTGAGAGTAAATATAGCAGATAATTAACCGCTGTGTATTTATTTGTTTTGGTTGTCGAAATAGTTGTCATAAATATAAAAAATGCGATTTTCACATTGAGCGAAAATCGCATAAATTGAATTAGTTATAGTTCTTCTTCATTAAATTCTTCGCTGTTGTCATCATTTGAACTTTTAGAATTTTTAGTAGAAACTAAATTTGGGTTAGCGATGAGCAAATCTCTTACATCTTTCTCGATTTTCTCCGCAATTTCAGGGTGTTCTTTTAACCATTTAATTGCATTGTTTTTACCCTGACCAATTTTCTCGCCTTCATAAGAGAACCAAGCTCCTGCTTTCTTAATAAAGCCATTTGCTTCGGCAAGAATAAGTAATTCATTGGTATGAGCAATACCTTCTCCGTACATAATATCAAAATTAACTTCACGGAATGGCGGTGCAACTTTGTTTTTAACTACTTTCACTTTGGTTTCACTGCCGATAACTTGGTCGCCGTCTTTCACTACGCCAGAGCGACGAATATCTAAACGCACAGAAGCATAGAATTTTAATGCATTACCGCCCGTAGTGGTTTCAGGGTTACCAAACATTACACCAATCTTCATACGGATTTGGTTAATGAAGATGACTAAGCAGTTTGTTGCTTTGATATTTGCGGTTAATTTACGCAATGCCTGAGACATTAATCGAGCTTGTAAACCCATATGGGAATCACCCATATCGCCTTCAATTTCGGCTTTTGGTGTAAGAGCCGCCACAGAGTCCACAATAATGACATCAACCGCACCGGAACGCACTAGGGCATCACAAATTTCTAATGCTTGTTCACCGTTATCCGGCTGAGAAATTAATAAATCATCTGTATTTACTCCCAATTTGCGTGCGTAAATTGGGTCTAGTGCGTGTTCCGCATCAATAAAAGCACAAGTTTTACCTGTTTTTTGTGCTTGAGCCACAACAGATAAAGTCAAAGTAGTTTTACCTGAAGATTCCGGACCATAAATCTCAACAATACGCCCCATTGGTAAGCCACCAATACCTAATGCAGAGTCTAACCCTAAAGAACCTGTTGAAACCGCCTCAATATCTAGCGTTTGTGTAGTACCCAATTTCATAATTGAGCCTTTACCGAACTGTTTCTCAATTTGAGCGAGAGCAGCTTCTAGTGCTTTCTCTTTTTGTGCGGGATCAACCTGCTTTACAGGTGTGCTTTTTTGACTTTTCTTCTCAGCCATATTTTATCCTTTATCAATTTGATACACGCTTACTGCGTAAAAATAACTGTATATTATTATAGTATATGCTTATCCAGTTGCAAGTGTTTTTTTAAACTTTTCGATCCAGCTCACAAAAATAAATTTGTGAGCAAGATAATGCCCTTGCTTCATCAAAGGGATTAAGAGCATTAATCAACATTATTTTTTCATATTGCCCTAAATCAGCTTGAGTGATTTTAGTTAAATGGACTTTTCCTTGATCTAATAATTGAGTTAATTGTGTGCCTTTTAGTAGATAATCTTGCGGACTGTACCAAACACCCCCTTTTAGAAAAAGCAAGTTACCAATAGAGCAATCACTAAAATTTCCATTATTGATAATTATCACTTCTTCATTTTGCAAAATATTGAGTAAATCGAACCGCTTGCGGTCGCTAAATTTTAAGTGATAATCCCAATTTTCCACTTCCACACAACGAAAACGCTCGACTTGTTTTGGCGAATAAGGGAAAAATTTTATCTCACATTCAGTCGCATTATAATCCACTCGGCAGCGTACTTTGCCTTGTTGATAAGGCTCTGGTACAACTAAAATTTGTGCTAATGTGAAAGTTGGCTCACAACCAAAATATTCTCGCACCGCCTGTTCAAAACGTTGTTGATGATAAGGCAAATTCTTCACCTTGCCACCAATCACTGAAATGGTTTCAAAGAGTGGAAATTGGTACATAGACTTTCTCTAAAATTTCGTTATATTCATCTTCTAACACGCTTTGTGAGGTAATTCCTCCGCCGCTGTGGAACACAAGTCCGCTCAGGGTTTGGGCTATGTAGCGAATTGCCACCGCACTTTCTACACTTTCGCCATCAAAATAGCCAAAAATCCCTGTGTAATAACCACGCTTTCCTTGTTCTGCCTGCTGAATAATAGAAACCGTTTTCTCTTTAGGAGCACCGCTAATAGAACCAGCAGGTAATAAAGTGGCTAAAATAGATCCGATATTTTCCTGCCAATTTTCAGCCAGTTCGCCGCAGATCTCAGAACTTGTTTGCAAAATTGCTCCACGATGGGTTTGGACTTTTTCCACATAGCGATATTTTGTTACTTCGATATTTTTAGCCACTAAGGCGAGATCGTTTCGGATCAAATCTACAATAGTATTATGTTCGGTAAACTCTTTTTCAGAAGCCATTAATTTCTGCTCAGCATTTTCTTCGCTCGCATTAATCGTTCCTTTCATCGGGTAAGAAAAAATGCGGTTCTGCTCAATTCGCACAAAGCATTCGGGCGAAAAGCAGACAAATTGATCTTGCAGATAACATTTATATTTTGCCTTACTACTTGCAAAAATCTCCGCTAATGAATAATTGGTTTCAATGGCTGTTGGATAGCTTAAATTCAGCAAATAGCTATTACCGGCTTGAATTTCTTTCTTCACTAATTCAAAACCAGCTTGATATTCAGCAAAAGTAATTGGATTTGCTGAAAATTCAAAAGATTTAGCCACTTTTTCAAAGGTTCTTTTTGCATTCGATTTGCAAAAAAACTCAAAAAAAAGACCGCTTGTATGAGCCTCTTCGAGCGGAAAAATAAGCGGCTTTTCCTGCTCAAAATCAATTAAAAAGAAAAAAGGACGTTTGGCTCGCCCATATTGATTGGCTTTGTCTATAAAATCTTGCATAAAACTGAAATGCTTAATATTGGAAAGCTCTGTTATAATGCAAAGTAATAGTTTTGAAAAGCATTTTTTGAAAAAGGTTTTACCGATGAACGCCTCACTTAATATTGATGAAATTTGGCTCTATGTTGCCCTTGCCGTTTGTGTGCTGATTGGCATTTATTTGTTTTTTCTGCAATCACGTTATCAGCGAGATGCTTATGAGTTAAGCCAAGATCTCAACAAAATCACGGCAGATTTTCACCAAATCAGCGAAAAATATGAGAATCTTAGCCAAGAGAAAAATCAACTTGAGCAATGGGCGGTGCAACAACAAACGAAATATGAAGCCGTAAGCGAACGCTTGAGTGAACGAGATGCTCAGCTACAACGTTTTCAACAAAAAATTGAGCTTGCCGAACAGCAGGAAAACGAGCTAGAACGCTATATCAATGAGCTGAAAGAAAGGGTGGGTTCTTCGCACGCTAAAGCCGAGAGTTTGGAAGAACAGCTGCAATTTAGCCAGAGTTCGCTTTCGCAAAAAGAGCGAGAAAATCAATCGCTTTTTAGTCGCTTAAATGAAGTGCAAAATGAGCTGACCGAGCTACGCACCACGCTTTCGGAAAAACAGGCGAATTTTGAGCAGCAGCAACGTAATTTTGTGGAAGTAAAACAACAGCTTAATGTGGAATTTCAACACCTCGCTCAACAGATTTTAGATGAAAAAAGTAAGCGATTTAGTGAAACCAATCAAAGCTCGCTTGAAGCTCTGCTTAAGCCTTTTAAAGAGCAAATTGAGGGCTTTCAAAAACGAGTGAATGAGGTACATAGCGAATCCCTTAAAGGTTCTGCGAATTTAGAAGCCGAAATTAAGCGTGTGCTACAAATTGGTGTTTCAATGTCGGAAGAGGCTCAAAACCTCACGAATGCGTTGAAAGGCAATAACAAAGTGGCGGGTAACTGGGGCGAGGTTCAGCTTGAAACCGCATTGCAGTCAGCGGGTTTGTTAGCAGGCGAGCATTATCAAGCCCAAGAAAGTTTCCGTGATGAAGAAGGTAGACGTTTTGCCCCTGATTTTGTGGTGCATTTGCCCGATCAAAAACACCTGATTATTGACAGCAAAGTGTCGTTAGTAGCCTACGATCAAGCGGTCAGATCTGAGGAAAATTTTGCAATTTCACAGGCGTTGGACGAACATTGCCGTTCGCTCCGTTCCCATATCGAGGGTTTATCGAAGAAAAATTACAGTGCTTTGCTTGGTATCAAAAGCCCTGATTTTGTGCTGATGTTTGTACCGATTGAGCCTGCTTATATTGAAGCGATGAAGCACGATCCGCAGTTGTTTAACTTTGGCTATGAACGCAATGTGATTTTGGTTTCGCACACCACGCTAATGCCAATTTTACGCACCGTAGCGAATTTGTGGCGAATTGAACGAGGCAATTCTGAGGCTCGTGAAATCAGCGAGAAAGCAGGCGAAATTTATAACCAAGTTTGTGCTGTGGCGGATCGCTTGGCAAAATTAGGTAATACGCTCAATACGGCAAATAATCAATATAATCAAGCAGTTACTTCTCTTGTTGGACGACAAGGCTTGCTCGGAAAAGTGGAACGATTCCAACATCTTTCTAGCAAGGCAAGCCAACTTGTGCCACAAGTAGAGCTGATTGAAAACGAAGTGGATACGATTAAATTGGAAATGGTATCGAAGGAATTGTTAGAAGAGTAGGTCAAATCTCGTTATTTACCTAAAATTGTAGGGGCGGGTCCTGTGCCCACCCAAGAATATCATCTGAAATATCGGGCGGGCACAGGACCCGCCCCTACACAAAAATGCAAAAAAAGCTATTAATCATTGACAACCACGACTCTTTCACTTTCAACTTGGTGGATTTACTCCGTAAGCTCAATGTGCCTGCAAAGGTCGTATTAGTGGAAGAATTAAACCTAGACGAAGTGGAAAACTTCACGCATATTCTCATCTCGCCCGGCCCTGATGTGCCGAGCGCGTATCCACAAACTTTTGCGATGTTAGAGCGTTATTATCAAAGCAAATCTATTTTAGGGATTTGTTTAGGGCATCAAACGATTTGCGAGTTTTTTGGTGGCACGTTATACAATTTAGAGAATGTTCGGCACGGTCAGCAACGTATGCTAACGCAAATTAAGCCAAATCCAATGTTTGACGGTTTACCGCAACAGTTGAAAGTGGGGCTGTATCACTCGTGGGGAATTTTGCAAAATTCGTTGGAAAATACACCACTTGTAGCCACTGCTGTGTGTGAGCAAAATGTGCTGATGGCGTTCAAACACCAAAGTTTGCCGATTTTTGGGGTGCAGTTCCACCCTGAATCTTTTATCACCGAATACGGAAAAGAGATGCTGAAAAATTGGCTTACGATTGAGCAAGATTTTTAACGGAAAATCGGCTATAATCCGCTAGTTTATTTCCTTTTAAAATCTAATCAGTAAGGGTGAAAAATGTTTCGCCCCTACACAAATATTAAGAGATATTTTCAATGAAAGATTCTATTATCAATAAATTAGAAAGCTTGAGCGAACGCCACGAAGAACTCCAAGCATTACTTGGCGATGCGTCTGTGATTTCCGACCAAGAAAAATTCCGTGCCTATTCAAAAGAATATTCCCAATTAGAAGAAGTGGTTGGCACCTTTAACTGTTGGAAAAAATTAAACAACGATATTGAGGAAGCTCAATTACTGTTAGATGATCCTGATATGAAGGATATGGCAGCAGAGGAAATTGCCGAAAACAAAGCGGAAATTGAAAACCTTGAGCAGCATTTACAAATTCTATTGTTGCCAAAAGATCCGAACGATGAATATAACGCTTTCCTTGAAATCCGTGCAGGAACAGGTGGCGATGAAGCAGGTATTTTCGCAGGCGATTTATACCGTATGTACAGCCGTTATTGCGAAAGTAAACGCTGGAGAATTGAGGAAATGTCTGCTAACGAAAGTGAGCAAGGCGGATATAAAGAGATTATCGTGAAAATCAGCGGCGAAGGCGTTTACGGGCAACTGAAATTTGAATCAGGCGGACACCGCGTGCAACGTGTGCCGAAAACCGAATCACAAGGGCGTATTCACACCTCTGCCTGTACCGTTGCGGTAATGCCAGAGTTACCA
This sequence comes from Mannheimia sp. E30BD, assembly GCF_041807785.1. Classification (NCBI taxonomy): domain Bacteria; kingdom Pseudomonadati; phylum Pseudomonadota; class Gammaproteobacteria; order Pasteurellales; family Pasteurellaceae; genus Mannheimia; species Mannheimia sp. E30BD. Next base: position 132,549 of record NZ_JBGTYX010000003.1, on the reverse strand, counting down.
GAAAGCGAAATGCCAGAAATCAATCCATCTGATTTGCGAATTGATACTTACCGTTCATCAGGTGCAGGCGGTCAGCACGTTAATACTACAGACTCTGCGGTGCGTATTACCCATATTCCAACAGGGATTGTGGTAGAGTGCCAAGACGAGCGTTCACAACACAAAAACAAAGCGAAAGCCTTAGCAGTACTTGCTTCTCGTATCGTGCAAGTTGAGCAAGAACGCCAAGCCGCAGAGCAGGCAGACACTCGCCGTAACTTATTGGGCTCGGGCGATCGTTCGGATAAAATCCGTACCTACAACTACCCACAAGGGCGTGTAACTGACCACCGTATCAACTTAACGGTTTACCGCTTAGATGAAGTAATGAACGGTAAAATTGATGAATTAATCCAGCCGATTATTACTGAATATCAAGCGGATCAGTTAGCGGCGTTGTCTGAACAAAATTAATTTTACAAGCGGTGAGATATTGCAGATTTTTTGCAAATTCTAACCGCTTGAAAGAGAAGCAATGAAAGGAATATCAATATGAAAAAACTATTATTAATCACAACTACTACTCTACTGGCTGCTTGTAACAGCTTTATCAACTCAAGCCCAATAGTAAAAAATGAAGTGATTACGCCAACCACCGAGCATTTTGTCGGCGAATGGGAATGTGCAATGAATGGCGTTGCGGCAACCACAAACAAAGTGAAGTTAGGCAAAGATGGTAAAGCGAACTATCTGGGTAATGTTACACTCCCTGCTGAAAAGCCAATTTTTAATTATGCCCTAGAGCGTTCAGGCAGTTGGAAATTTGCAGATAACACCTTAACTTATAGCTTTACTCAGAGCAAAGTTTCTCGAGCTCACGCTGATGAAGTACAGGCTAATCTGCAAGCAAACCAAGAATTACAAAGTTTAGAACAACAATATTTCGATGCCCTAAACCAACAAACCAAAAAATCAGGTAAAACTAATGTAAACCTTGCCGTAAGTAACTTTACCACCAAAGCATTTAGCATTGAACAGAAAGTTGCTGAAGCCGTCCGTTCGGGGAATTGTGTAAGGATTTTATAATTTTTTGGCTTATTAGAATAAACTTGAAGGATAATTTATGAACTCTATTGATATTCAGGGAATGATTAGCCAAGAATTAGTTAAAAAAGATTTTTGGTAACCAGAAAAATGCAATGGCTTTTTTAGCTTTATTAGGTATCCAAACAAAAGTTAAAAATGCTAAAGAAGCATATAATCTAATTGTTGAGCATTGGGATTATCAGAAGGCATATCAAATTATCCGACAATTATTTAAACAGACAGATAAATATAAGAAAGGCTTAACCGGAGAAAATAATGTAGCTATTCTTTTACAAAAATGGAAACAACTTGGTTTTGGAAAAATAGAATGGCCTTTCTCACAAGGTCAATTTGATACTTTTGTGCAGCAAATTAATTCTTCTTATTAGTCTAGAGATGAAACGGCATATCAAACTGAGGCATTTGTAATTTTATTAACCAATGATGATAGCTAATGAATTATATAGGGTCAAAAAATAAATTATCTAGTTTTGTTATCTCTACAATAAAAGAAACAGTAGGCTGTTTAGATGATAAAGTTTTTGCTGAACTTTTTGCAGGAACGGGAATTATTTCTCGTGCATTAAAAGACCAAGTAAAAAAATCATTGTTAATGATTTAGAGTATTATAGTTATGTTTTATCTAAAAACTATATTAGTAATAATAGTTTTTTTGATTATTTTTCCCTATTTAATTTTTTAGAAGAAAATATCTCTTATTCAGAAAGAGATTTTATTTTTCAAGAATATAGTGAAAATGGAAAAGCAGAAACAGAAGTTTACCACCAAGATAGTAACTCTCTCATTACAAAAATTTATGGAGATATTCTTTATCTAGATCCTCCTTACAACGCTAGACAATATGGTTCAAACTATCATCTTTTAAATACAATTGCTTTATATGACGATTTTGTTCCTAAAGGTAAAACAGGGTTAAGAGAATATAAAAAATCAAGCTACTGTCAAAAAGGAATTGTAAAAACTGTTTTTGAAGATTTAATTAAAAATGCAGAGTTTAAGCATATCTTTATTAGCTATAATAATGAAGGATTAATGTCTATTTCTGATATTAAAGAAATTTGTTCTAAATATGGACATTATGATTTTGTAGGAAAAGAGTATTCTCGTTTTAAAGCCGATAGTAATAGAGAATATAGTGATGATAAAACATTAGAATATCTCCATATTTTAGAAAAATATTAATTAAAATAAAAATGATCTACCAACAATGGCTCACTTTCGCCGAACAGCAACTAAGCAAGAATGCTGGAAACGATCCCTATCTAAATGCAAAACTTGATGCAAACCTCTTGCTACAAGCAGTTACAAAACGCTCAAAATCAGCAATTTTTGCATTTAGCGAAACTATCTTAACTGAAAATGAGCTAAAACAACTTGCCGAATACTTAGCAAGGCGAGCAAAGGGTGAACCAATGGCATATATTTTAGGGCAACGGGAGTTTTGGTCGTTGCCGTTAAAGGTTTCAGCCGCAACGTTAATTCCTCGCCCTGATACAGAGCGATTAGTTGAATTAGCGTTAGATTTTGCTTACAAGCGGTTAGAAAATCAGAAAAATTTGCAAATTTTGGATTTAGGCACAGGCACAGGGGCGATTGCATTAGCTCTTGCTAGTGAATTAGGCGATAAAGTTCAAATTATCGGGGTGGATTTTCAACATAATGCGGTGCAACTCGCAAAAGAAAATCGCCAAAATCTTGGGTTTAGTAATGTTAGATTTCTACAAAGTGATTGGTTCGGCTCGCTTGAAAATCAACAATTTGACTTGATTGTCTCTAACCCACCCTATATTGACGAAAACGATGAAAATTTAATAGTTGGCGATGTGCGTTTTGAACCTTTAACCGCATTAGTTGCCGATAACAATGGGTTGAGCGATTTGCAAAAAATTATTGAAAATGCACCGCTTTACTTAAAGCCACAAGGGGCGTTAATGCTAGAACACGGCTGGCAGCAGGGCGAGCAGGTAAGAGATTTATTTGATTTAAATTTGTGGGAAGCTATCGAAACCGCTCAAGATTATGGTGGCAATGATAGAGTAACCCAAGCAATCCTAAAATAAAGGCAGGAAATGGACGATATTATTGAAGAATTATTGAAAGAGTTGGCAGAGCCGAAAGTTAAGATAAGCGATGCGGAGTTGAAAAAATTTCTCTATCGTGAAATCTTACGGCTCACTACGCTAATTGACGATAGTGTAAACGAGCAACAAGTGTTTGGTCAGATGTCTGCACTAACCAAAAAGGCTCGCTATAACGTGAATGGCGAGGGCGATGAAGAACGTATTAATCAACTGCTCCATTTAGTTTATAAAGAATGGGGTTTCCATTGTTATTATGAAGACTATTTCCACACGGAAAATTTATTGCTCAATCAAGTCATCAAAAAACGTCGTGGAATGCCTGTTTCATTAGGAGCGGTAGTGCTTTATTTGGCTGCAGTGCTAGATTTACCACTTTACCCTGTAAACTTCCCAACCCAATTAGTGTTAAGAGCAGAAATGAAACAGCCAAACGGAGCAACTAAAGTTCGTTTTATTAACCCGTGGAATGGCGAGTTTATTGGAATCGAAATGCTTAACAAATGGCTTGAGGGCGAAATCGGTTTCGGCGTGGAAGTAACCCCTGATCTTCTAAGACGAGCTGAACCACAAGAATTGCTTGAGCGAATTGAAACCGTATTCAAGATGACCCTCACCCGTGAAGGGAAATATGAAGAAACTTTGCGTTTGATTGAATACCGTTTGGCAATGAGCCCAGAAGATCCGTATGAAATTCGTGATCGTGGAATGGTGTTAGCAAGTATGGATTGCTACCAAGCAGCGTTGGAAGATATTAATTATTTTATCGACCAATGCCCAGAAGACCCTTCCGCTGAAATTTTAAAAATGGAAGTCAAAGGCTTAGAACGAAAAAGCCAAGAGAGTTTGGTGCATTAAAATGAAATTAACTGAACAAGAACGTGAATTCCGTATAAGAGCGGTGCAAGCAGCTGTTGATAATAATCGCTTGGAAGGATTAAGCATTGATAAGGAAACAATGGCGTTATTTAATGCGTGGATCGATAATCAGATCAGTTTTGACGAAGTAAAGCGGAGCATATATGAAATATGCGGAGTTCGACCGTTACACTGATAAAAATGGTGTATTGCGTAATAAACTTGGGGCTAAATCTGACGAGGAATTAGATTTGTTAGAAAGCCGATTAGTTGCAATGAATACGCTTAGCCTAAGGTTAGAGCCTATAAAAGGGAATTTTGATTTAGCTCATTTGCAGAAAATACACCATCGGCTATTTTCTGAAATTTATGAATGGGCGGGAGAATTACGTGAAATTGGGATCACAAAAGGTAAAACTGTATTTGCTGCTCCAAATCGAATTCAGCCTGAATTTCATAAGTTACATCAGAAATTGATAAGTGAAGAGTTTGAAAAATATGATAAAGCTACTTTTGCAAAGAAATTAGCTTATTATCTCGGTGAAATAAACATTCTACATCCTTTTAGAGAGGGGAACGGACGTAGCCAGCGAGAATTCATTATTCAATTAGCGTTAAAATTTAATTATCGCTTACATTTTCAAAATGTAACTCCAGAAGAAATGATCGATGCTTCAGAACACTCTTCACTTTATGTGGATAATAGATTATTTGAACAAATTATTTTTGAAAGATTAGAACTGATAAACAAGGAATCCCTATGACAGATAAAATCGTAAAAGTTGGTAACATTGAGGTGGCGAACAATAAGCCATTTACGCTATTTGGCGGTATGAATGTGCTAGAAAGCCGTGATATGGCACTTCGTGTATGTGAGCAATATGTTGAAGTAACGAACAAGCTCAACGTACCTTATGTATTTAAAGCCTCATTCGATAAAGCAAACCGCTCGTCAATCCACTCTTATCGTGGGCCGGGTATGGAAGAGGGGTTAAAAATTTTCCAAGAGCTAAAACAGACTTTTGGTGTAAATATCATTACTGATGTACACGAAATTTACCAATGTAAGCCTGTGGCGGAAGTGGTTGATGTGATTCAACTTCCCGCATTCTTAGCTCGCCAAACAGATTTGGTTGAAGCGATGGCTCGCACCGGTGCGGTCATCAATGTGAAAAAGCCACAATTCTTAAGCCCGGGACAAATGGGAAATATTGTGGAAAAAATTGCTGAATGCGGTAATGAAAACGTGATTTTGTGTGATCGTGGTACAAACTTTGGTTATGACAACTTAGTTGTAGATATGCTCGGCTTCGGTATTATGAAAAAGGTGTCGAAAGGTTGTCCTGTGATTTTTGATGTAACCCACTCTTTACAATGCCGTGATCCCTTTGGTGCTGCTTCAGGTGGTCGCCGTTCACAAGTAACTGAACTTGCCCGTTCTGGTATGGCGATTGGGTTAGCAGGGCTTTTCTTAGAAGCTCACCCAGATCCAAACTCAGCAAAATGTGATGGCCCATCAGCATTACCGCTTTCAAAATTAGAAGCCTTTGTTTCACAAATGAAAGCGATTGATGAGTTGGTTAAGAGCTTTGAAGAAATTGATACTTCCAAATAAACTTTCTCCTCATTAAATCCTTTCCTACTTTCTTTGCTTCGCCAAAGAAAGTAGGCAAAGAAAGGCGACCCTACTTCGCTACTTTTCTTCGCTTAGTGTGAATGGGCTTAACGAAAAATTTACATTCGCTTCGCTCAGAGTAAATTTTCCTACCCATTCAAACACGCTCAGGTAGCTCAGAAGGGAGTAGAAAGGTAAAAGACAGAATAGGAGAAAAAAATGCTAAATATTGTTTTTCTTGACCGTACAGGCATTCCTGCTACTCACGAAATTCCTCGCCCGAATTTTCCTCATACTTGGACGGAATATGACTCCACCATCGCCGAGCAAACGTTCGAGCGTGTGAAAGATGCCGATATTATTGTTACCAGCAAAGTATTACTACAGCGTGATCTGCTGGCTAAATTACCAAAACTGAAATTAATTGCGATCACGGCAACAGGCACGAATAATGTGGATTTAGAGGCGGCAAAAGAACTTGGTATTGCGGTTAAAAACGTAACGGGCTATTCCACGGTTACTATGGCAGAACACGTTATCGCTATGATCTATTCGCTTAAACATCGTTTAGCGGATTATCACCGTGATTTAATCACCTCAGACCGTTGGGCAACGTGCGGGCAGTTCTGCTATGTCGATTATCCAATTCAAGATATTCAAGGCTCTACGTTAGGTATTGTCGGCAAAGGAAATATTGGGGCTGAAGTGGCTCGCCTAGCACAAGCGGTCGGAATGGAGGTTATTTTTGCAGAACATCAAGGAGCAACGGAAATCCGTGAAGGCTATACCGCTTTTGAAGAGGTATTAAAACAAGCGGATATTATTTCTCTACACTGCCCTTTAACCGATAAAACGAAAAATCTAATTAACGCTGAAACCTTGGACTTAATGAAGCCAACGGCTTATATTATCAACATAGGGCGTGGTCCGTTAATTGATGAGCAAGCTCTTTTGAATGCTATTGAGCAGGGTAAAATTGCAGGTGCCGCACTTGATGTTTTAGTTAAAGAGCCACCAGAGAAAGATAATCCGTTAATCCTTGCAGCAAGACGCTTACCGAATCTACTGATTACCCCACACGTTGCGTGGGCGAGTGATTCTGCGGTTACTACATTAGTAAATAAAGTAACGCAAAATATGGAAGAGTTTGTCGCAACAGGCAAGTAAATACACAAGCGGTCGTTTTTTCAAGAAAATTTGCAAACTTTTATGCGGAATCGACCGCTTGTATTGATCTATTTTTAGAAGAACCAAATGAATTTAACCCCTTTTTTTATTGCTTTTCGTTATTTTAGGTCGAAAAGTGCAGACCGTTTCGGACGGCTTGTAACCAACCTTGCCAGTCTTGGCATTGTGCTGGGCGTGATGGCGTTGGTGATTGTGCTATCTATTATGAACGGCTTGGAAAATATGCAGAAAAATAACCTGCTTTCTACCTTACCGCACGCCATTATTACACCGCAGGAAGGGCATTTTTCCAAACAAGAAAAACTAAACTTACCCGCCTTTGCTACTCAAAGTGTAGTAATTAACCGTGCGAACGTGGTCATTCAAAGCTCGGAAGGGATTAATGCTGGGCAGCTAATTGGTGTTGAAAATGCCACAGATGATCCGCTATTAGTGGATCAAAATGTGCCTCAATTATTACCAACAGGTGAATTTAAGGTGCTGGTTGGCTCTCGCTTAGCAGATAAACTAAACCTAAACGTGGGCGATAAACTCCGTTTAATGATTACCGAAAACAGCCAATACACTCCAATGGGGCGTGTGCCTGTGCAGCGGTTATTTGAAATCTCAGGCATTTATCATTCCAACCGTGAGGCAAGCGAATTTACTCTCTTTGCTAATTTAGCCGATGTAGGGCGGTTGTTGAGAATTACCGAAGATCAGGTACAAGGTGTGCGTTTGTATCTGCAAGATCCGTTCCAAGTTACCGAACTTAGCAACCATTTCGATGCAGAACGTTACCAAATCAGCGATTGGCGTGAGCAAAAAGGCGAATTTTTCCAAGCGGTAAAAATGGAAAAAAATATGATGGGCTTGCTAATTAGCTTGATTATTGTGGTCGCTATTTCAAACATTGTAACTTCCTTGAGCTTAATGGTGGTGGATAAACAGGGCGAAATTGCGATTTTGCAAACCCAAGGCTTAACCAAAAAACAAGTGATGCAGATTTTTGTGTTCCAAGGGGCGATTGTGGGCGTGATTGGCTCGATGATTGGTGGCTTGCTTGGAGTGCTAGTGGTGTCTAATTTGGATCAAATTATCCTCTTGCTCAACCCGAGCATTCATTTATCCACCTTGATTTCAGGCTCACAAATTACGGTGATTGTAGGTGTTTCCATTTTACTTTCACTACTTTGCACCCTTTACCCAGCATATCGAGCCTCAAAAATTGAGCCGGCTCAGGCATTGCGATATGAATAGTAATAATATTGAAAATTGTTCGACTAGATTAGCAATTCATTAAGGTAATAAAATGGCAAAAAAATCATCATTCAGTAAATCTATTCGACAAATCTCTCGAGCTATTGTTCAAATCAATAGAATAAATGAAAGAGAGAGAAAAGAAAGGGAACGTAGAATTAGATTAAATCAAAAAGCTCAAGAGCGTTCTATTAGAGAAGCTGAAAGAGAACAGAGAAGTTTAGAACGCCAATTAGCTATAGCAGAAAAAAATCGAGAGCGTTTAGAAAAACAAAAATTAAGAGAACAAAAAGAGTTTATAAAAACATTTATTTATGAAGCTAAATGCGATTATAACTTTCGTTGTTTAGAGAGAAAAGACTTAGTAAATAGCTTTATTAATGAAATAATCAAATAATTTGGGGGGTATTAATGGAACTGATTTTTTTAGCTATATCTTTCGTAATATGTATCTTTTTTTATTTCTATTTTAAGAAAAAGTTAGAGACATATACTAATTTCAAATCTGCAATTAATGAGAATAAAAAGATACTTGAGCAAACTTTATCTGAACTTAAGGAAGCACAAGAAAAATTAGATGAGAGTCTAATGTCATTCAATAAAATAAATGAAGAAACTCAAGAACTACAGGACTTAAAGAAAAATGCAAATATATTGAGTGAACAGGTAGTGGAAGATAATAAGTTAAAATTAAAAATTCAAGAAAAAATTGCTGAATTATCTTCACAAGAGCAAGATTATATAGATAGAGTTTATGCTATTCAAAGTAAGATTGATCTATATTCAACTTTAGAAGAGTTTTCAGATGTTGGTCATTTTGAAATTCCAGACTATTTATATCAAACATCTGAACGTTTTGCTGAAGAAATTAGAAGAGTTAGAGAAGAACAAAAAGACTTAATCAAAAGTAAAGAAGCTATTTTTTATAATGAAACTGCTTTAAATACTGTTTTAGGTACAACTTCAGATGCAAAAAGGGTATTAGATGGTCAGATAAAGCTGATGCTTTTAGCTTTCAATGAGGATTGCGACCTGCTCATCAGCAAAGTTAGACCAGGATATTACCCAAAAACATTAGAGCGAATAGAAAAATTAGCAAACGAATTAGAAAAATTATCTATTCATTTTCAGTGCCAATTTAATATTAGATATATAGAACTAAAGCTTACCGAATGTACTCTTCAATACCAATATAGATTGAAAAAGCAGGAAGAGGACGAGGAGCAACGTTTTATAAGAGAGCAAATCAAAGAAGAGCAGAAAGCAAGACGAGAGTACGAAAAAGCCATTGCAGATGCAGAAAGAGAAGAGAAAATGTATCAAGAGTTGCTCAATAAAGCTAGAGCAGAATTAGAATATAGTAACTCTGAAAAAATGATTGCTATTCAAGCTCAAATTGCATTACTAGAGCAGCAATTAGCAGAAGCACAAAGTAGAGAAGAACGAGCAAGAAGTTTAGCTGAACAAACTAGACGAGGCTATATTTATATCATTAGTAATATAGGTTCTTTCGGAGAGAATGTATATAAAATAGGTCTCACACGTCGTCTAGATCCTATGGAGAGGATAAAAGAATTAGGTGATGCAAGCGTACCATTTTTCTTTGATGTTCATGCATTTATCTATTCAGAAGATGCACCTACATTAGAATCTATGTTACATAAGCGTTTTGATTCTCAACGTGTAAATGCCGTAAATATCAGAAGAGAATTCTTTGAAGTAGATTTAGAAGAAATTAAACACGCTGTTGAAGAATTAACAGGAAATGAAGCTGAATTTCATATGACAGCTCTTGCAGAAGAATATTACGAAACTCGACGAATACGAGGAATATAAAATTTAGATGAATAAAATGACAGAATTACTTCGCTGTGAAAATATCAGCAAATTTTACGATGAAGGCGAACAGAAAGTTCAAGTGCTAAAAGAGGTTTCGTTTTCAATGAATGAAGGCGAGTTAGTGGCGATTGTTGGTAGCTCCGGTTCGGGTAAAAGTACCTTATTACATACACTTGGCGGTTTAGACCAGCCAAGTAGTGGCGAAGTGTGGGTACGTGGGCAATCATTACAACATTTAAGTTCTGATAAGTTAGCCTTACTTCGTAATCAAAACTTAGGCTTTGTTTATCAGTTTCATCACTTAATGGCAGATTTTTCCGCTCTTGAAAACGTGATGATGCCGATGTTAATTGGCAAACAGAACAAAACCGAAGCGGCAAATAGAGCCGAAAAAATGTTACAAGCGGTCGGATTAGCTCATCGAATTACACATCGCCCGTCTGCATTATCAGGTGGGGAACGCCAGCGTGTAGCGATTGCTCGGGCGTTGGTAAATAACCCTGCCTTAGTGCTTGCCGATGAGCCAACAGGGAATTTAGACCAAAAAACGACCGAAAGCATTTTTGAGTTAATTCAACAATTAAATCAAGAGCAAAACATTGCGTTTTTATTAGTCACGCACGATTTAAACCTAGCGAATAAACTTTCACGTAGCCTTGTAATGCGAGATGGTGTGTTAAGCGAGGGGAGCTTATGAGTACGCCCTTTTTCATTAGCTGGCGTTACCAACGGGGCAAGCAGAAAAATCGGTTAGTTTCGCTGATTTCGCTATTTTCCAGCATTGGGATCGCACTTGGTGTCGCGGTGTTGATTATCGGCTTAAGTGCGATGAACGGCTTTGAGCGTGAGCTAAATAGCCGTGTGCTTTCGGTTGTGTCGCACGCAGAGCTGGTGTCATTTCGTGGAAATCAGGCTCAACCGATTGCCGATAGTCAAAAACTAGAGGAATTGGTGAAAAAATCGGGAAATATCACCGCTAGTTCGCCCTTTGTAAGCTTTACTGCTTTAATTGAAAACGGTTCACAGCTTAAAATTGCACAGGTGCGAGGCGTTGATCCGCACAAACAAGATCAGGTAAGCAAACTCAGCCAATTTATTCCAGCGGAACAATGGCAGGCTTTTACCGCTCAATTCAACGCTGATGAAGATGGCTTAATTCTCGGGGCAGGCATTGCAAAAGCCCTAGAAGTTGAAGCTGGCGATGAAGTAACCTTACTGATTCCTCAACCAACAGAAGACGGCAAATTAGCCCAGCCATTGCGTTTTAATATGCCTGTTACAGGCGTGTTACGTTTAGATGGGCAGTTAGATCATAGCTATGCGTTAATTCCGCTCAATAAAGCCCAAGAGCTGATGGAATATCAGCCAAATCAAGTTTCAGGGATTGAAATGAGTTTAAGCAATCCATTTGCGGTGCAAAGTCTTGCGATGCCGCAGCTTAATGGTTATCCACAGCCACTTTACTTGAATACTTGGATCGAAAAATTTGGCTATATGTATAACGATATTCAGCTTGTTCGCACCGTAATGTATATCGCAATGGTTCTCGTCATCGGTGTGGCTTGTTTTAATATTATCTCTACGCTAATTATGGCGGTAAAAGATAAACAAGGCGATATTGCGATTATGCGGACACTTGGCGCAAATAATGGGTTTATCCGCCGTATTTTCTTATGGTATGGCTTGCTTTCAGGTATGAAAGGGGCATTGTTTGGGATTATTTTAGGTGTAATTTTATCGCTAAATTTAACCGCTATCATTAAAGCGATTGAGGGTTTCTTCGGTATAAAATTACTGTCAGACGGCGTTTATTTTGTTGATTTCTTACCAAGTGAATTACATTGGCAAGATATTGGCTATGTGCTGGTTGCAACTATTGTATTAAGCCTGTTTGCCAGCCTTTATCCTGCAAACCGAGCAACGAAATTAGAGCCGGCGAAAGTGTTAAGCGGACATTAAACAGAACAAAAAAGTGGCTAACTAGTTAGCCACTTTTTTCATTTATTATGGATTAAACGGGAAGAATACAGGAATAAAAATAACCCCTAAAATCCAAAAGATAATATTGAGCGGTAAGCCAATCTTGATGAAATCTGTAAATTTATAACCGCCTGCACCATAAACCATCGTATTGGTTTGATAGCCTACTGGTGTCATAAAGCTAGTTGCGGCTGCAAGCATTACCGCAATAATAAACGGCGAGGCATCAACACCTAACACTTGAGCAGTTGAAATCGCAATTGGTGTTAATAATACTGCTGTTCCCGCGTTACTCATAAATTCGGTTAATACAGAAGTCAGTAAATAAAGTACTGCAAGCACCACTAAAGGCCCAAAATGTCCTACTTTACCAAGCGTATTATCTACAATAAACTGAGCAGCTCCACTGTTCGCCATTGCTTCACCAAGTGGGAGTAAACCTGCAATCACTAAAATAATTTTCCAGTCGATAGATTGATAGGCTTCATCTGCGGTTAAACAGCCTGCTAAACACATTGCAACCGCACCTACTAAGGCACTGATTGCAATCGGCATAATACCGATTGCGGCAGTAGCCACCACCCCAACCATTACCCAAAGTGCAAACTTAGCACGCCAAGACTCTTCGGTTTTTACTAAATCAGAAGAGAGCACGATAAAATCTTTATCTTTGCGTAAATCATCCATATCTTCTTTTGGAAGCGTTAATAATAGAATATCGCCCATTTTAAAGCTAATACCACGCAAGCGTTCTCTAATGATACGGCTACGACGTTGTAAACCTAATACAGTTGCATCTTTATTCCAACGTTGTTGCAAAATTGGGATAGTACCACCAACCCAACGAGAGGTTGGCGAAATCATCACTTCTGCCATCATTAAGTCGTCAAAATCATCTTCATCAAGATCACGACGACCATAAACAACGTGGTGTAAGCCATATTTCTCTCGAGCCCCAGCTAAATCTGCCGATTCACCACGTAATAATAAAATATCGTGTTTCTGTAATACTTGGTGGCTTGGGGTGGATAAACGCTCTCCATTGCGTAATAACCCCACAGCAAATAGGTTAAATTCTTCGGTTAACCCTGATTCTGCTAAATTCTTGCCAATTAAGACAGAATTTTTATTTACCTTTAATTCAGAGACATATTTACCAAATCCAATCCCTTCTTCAAGCTGTAAGCGCGATTCGGGTAATAAGAAGCGACTAGTAAGTAGCAAATATACAGTACCAACCAGGAAGAAAATTATCCCTAAAGGAGCAAATTCAAACATTCCGAAGCCTGAATGCCCTTGATTTTGTGCAATTGAGTTTACCAATAAGTTAGTTGATGTTCCAATAAGTGTACAGACCCCTGCCATTTGAGAAGCAAAGGATAACGGAATTAAGGATTTAGACGGTGCAAGATTAATATTTTGTGATGCTGCAATCACGATTGGGATTAATACCGCAACTACTGCGGTGTTATTCACAAAAGGGGAAATTGCAGCATTTATACCACATAAAACTAAAATAAATACCCAAGGCGTTTTAACCTTTGCCAGCAAGCTACCTATACTATCTAATGCACCACTATTTTGTAAGCCTGCTGCTAATACAAACATTGCGGTTACAGCAACTGTTGCTGAATTTGAAAATCCACTTAATGCCGACTTAGTATCAATTTGCCCTAATAAAACCAAAGACGATAATACTAAGATGGCAACTGCATCCATACGAATTTTTTCGGTTGCAAATAAAAACACTGCAAAAGCCGTTACTGCCAGTGTCGCCACAATATCCCAAGACATCCTTTTACTCCAATTTTAACTATAAATGGGAGCCGCAATAATAAATCAAGCTATTGTTTTTGTCTCTAAATTTTATTCACTTAAACATAACAAAAAGAGCTGATTACACGAATATAATCAGCTCTCTGTTTCTTATTGATTAACCACGATATTTCTGGTGTTGTTTAACCGCCTTACGAATTTGGCGAATATTGGTGCGGCGACGATTTGCAGCCACCTCCACTTTCGTTTCCGTTTCAGCAGGTAAGCCCACTAGCTCACGCAAGTAGTTCACTTGCTCAAGCCCCATCTCTTCCCAACCACCACGTGGTAAACCTTTGTCTAATTTAATGTTACCATAACGAATGCGAATTAAGCGGCTCACTTCCACCCCTTGCGATTCCCACAAACGGCGAACTTCACGATTACGCCCTTCAGTTAAGGTTACATCAAACCATTGGTTTAAACCTGTTCCGCCAACCACTTTGATTTGCTTGAAGTTAGCCGGGCCATCTTCTAACTGAACGCCTTTGCGTAAGCGTTGTAACATAGCATCATCAATATTACCAAACACACGCACCGAATACTCACGCTCCACCTCACGGCTTGGGTGCATTAAACGGTTCGCTAACTCGCCGTCTGTAGTAAAGAGTAATAAACCTGAAGTGTTAATATCTAAACGCCCAACCGCAATCCAACGAGCGCCTGTTAAGCGAGGTAAACGGTCAAATACCGTTGCTCGTCCTTCAGGATCTGAACGTGTACACAACTCCCCTTCTGGTTTGTAGTACATCAATACTCGGCAGATCTCTTTTTGTGCTGGCATTAAGTTTACTAAATGCCCATCAATACGGATTTTAGTTGAGGAGCTCACTTGCACACGGTCGCCTAAAGAGGCAATTTTGCCGTCCACACTCACACGCCCGCTGGCGATAATCTCTTCTAGCTCACGGCGAGAACCTTTCCCTGCTCGTGCTAAGATTTTTTGTAGCTTTTCACCCACTACTTTGGCTTTTTTCTCTTGTGAAACAGGCTCACTAGCGGTCGCTTTTTCCACTTTTTTTGCAGCTCGTGGGGTTAATGGTTTAGATGTTGGGCGTTGAGGTTTCTCTGAAGTCTTGCCAAATTTTCGTTCAGATTTCGCATTCGATTTCTGCTCGCCTTTTTTGAAAGATGGACGATTATCCGTATTTCTCTCTGAGCGGAAGTTGTGGCTTGGTTTCTTTTGAAAAGTTGTCATAAAGTTCCTTTTGTCGCTTTCACAAGCGTCTGAAGCATTGTAGAGACGGATACTGGACCCGTCCTAATAACAATATTAATACGGGCGGGCACAGGACCCGCCCCTACGTAAAATTTTGTGCATTTATCACACAATATCAATTTAATTAAACGGCGTCGGGTCGCCCGAACCTTCTCGAATAATGACGGGTGCATCTTCCGTCAAATCAATCACGGTCGTAGGCTGTTGTCCTAAATAACCGCCGTGAATGATGAGATCAACCCGATGTTCTAACTGTTCACGAATTTCATCGGGATCAGATTCGGTAATTTCCGTATCAGGCAGCATCAACGAGCAAGAAAGAATTGGCTCACCAAGTGCTGCAATGAGTGCCAATGCAATGGCATTATTCGGCACACGAATGCCCACCGTTTTACGCTTTGTCATTAATCTGCGAGGCAGCTCTTTGGTGGCTGGCAGAATAAAAGTGTAAGAATTCGGCGTATTATTTTTAATTAAGCGATAGGCTTGATTATTCACTAACGCATAAGTGGAAAGCTCTGATAAATCACTGCACACCAACGTGAAATTATGATTTTCTGGCAATTTACGAATTGCCACAATTCTATCCATTGCGTGCTTATCGCCCATCGCACAGCCTAAGGCATAGCCTGAATCGGTTGGGTAAACAATCACACCGCCGTTTTTAATAATTTCAACCGCTTGATTAATTAAGCGTTGCTGTGGATTATCGGGGTGAATATAAAAAAATTGTGTCATCGTTTCACGCCTTTCGCTCGATAAAAATTGGGCTAATTATACACCAATATGCCCGAAGCTCTATAAATATCTACAATAATTGCTTGACTTATTCCTTTTGTACTAGTTTAATAGTGCAAAATAATTTTTTATAGGAATTAGCAATGTCTTACTTAACCATTACTCAAACAGAGCTTCCTTACTTTTCAGACACTACAAGCATTTACTATGCGTTATGTGGCGAACGTCCGCATACCTTATTATTAGATTCTGCCGAAATTCAGAGCAAAAACAGCCTAAAAAGTTTGTTATTTGCAAAATCGGCTGTACATATTTTTTGTGAAGATCAAAGCGTAACCTTTCACGCCTTAACCAAAAATGGCGAGGCGGTATTGCCTTTAATTGAAAAAGCGTTAAACCAACTTTCCCCTGCTCCTATTTGCAAAATGTTGGAAAAAAATGACCGCTTGCAAGCCACTTTTCCAACCATCAGCAATCATTTAGATGAAGATAGCAAACTCCAAACCACTACCGTTTTTGATGGTTTACGCACCGTGAGCCAACTGTTTGCGAGTTCCACATCGCCAATCTATTTAGGTGGTTTATTTAGCTACGATTTAGTGGCGAACTTTATTCCGATGGAAAATATCAGCTTGCAAGATGATGGCTTAAGCTGCCCTGATTACAGTTTCTATTTGGCAGAACAGTTGGTTACTATCGATCATCAAACCGAAAAAGCGGTGTTAAATACGTTCTGTTTTGAGCCTAACGAGCAAGCTAATCTTCAACAACAAGCGGTCGAATTTGCCCAAAAACTTGCAAATGTTTCAGAAGCTGATCTTTCATTATCCATTAAAGCAGCGAGTGATGAAGCTATTGCCAATATTGAAGATGAGGAGTTTAAAGAGATTATCCGCAAGCTCAAGCACCATATTAACATTGGCGATGTCTTCCAAATTGTGCCATCTCGCCGTTTTAGCCTGCCTTGCCCGAATACGCTTGCTAGTTATAAACAGTTAAAAATTAGCAACCCAAGCCCTTATATGTTCTATATGCAAGGGGAAAATTTCACGCTATTTGGGGCTTCGCCTGAAAGTGCGTTGAAGTATTCGCAAGGCAACCGCCAGTTAGAGATCTACCCGATTGCAGGCTCTCGCCCTCGTGGTTTTGATGAACAAGGCAATATCGATCCTGAACTAGACAGCCGTTTAGAGCTGGAATTACGCCTCGATCAAAAAGAGCTTGCCGAGCATTTAATGTTGGTGGATTTAGCTCGAAACGATGTCGCCCGTGTAAGCGAATCAGGCACCCGCCGTGTGGTCGATTTAATGCAAATTGACCGCTATTCGCAAATTATGCACCTTGTTTCCCGTGTGATCGGCATACTTCGTGCTGACTTAGACGCTCTTCACGCCTACCAAGCTTGTATGAATATGGGCACATTAACTGGGGCTCCCAAAATCAAAGCAATGCAGCTTATTTACCAAGTGGAACAGCAAAAACGCCATAGCTACGGCGGTGCGGTGGGTTATTTAACCTCAGATGGTAATTTAGATACTTGTATCGTGATTCGCTCTGCTTTTGTGCAAAACGGTATCGCTTATGTGCAAGCAGGCTGCGGCGAGGTGTTAGATTCTGATCCTCAATTAGAAGCAGACGAAACCCGCCATAAAGCGCGAGCGGTGTTAAAAGCGATTGGGCAAGTGAATAGACAGTAACTAAGTTCCCCTCTTTAGAAAAGATGGGGTTACCAGGTTCTAAATAATAATTGTTTGTAGGGGCGGGTCCTGTGCCCGCCCGTAAATTAATATCGTTAGCGGACGGGCACAGAGACCCGTCCCTACGGATATAAGATAGAACCTGATAGCTCAGTTTTTCTAAAGAAGGGGAGAGAAAATAGGATAAAAAAACAATGGCAAATATTCTTTTTATTGATAACTTCGACTCTTTTACCTATAACTTGGTCGATCAATTTCGTGAATTAGGGCATCAAGTAACGATTTTCCGCAATGATTATCCGCTTGAGGATTTTTTAGCTAAAGCACAAAACACACCAAACTGTTTGGTAGCACTTTCTCCAGGGCCGGGAAATCCTGCTGAAGCTGGGAATATGCTGGAAATTATCCGACAGCTCAAAGATAAAGTGCCGATGATTGGCATCTGTTTAGGTCATCAAGCCCTGATTGAAGCCTTTGGTGGCAAAGTGGTGCATACTGGCACGGTATTACACGGCAAGGTCTCTCGCATTGAACACGACAACCAAGCGATGTTTGCCGATATTAACAACTCAATGCCTGTGGCACGTTATCACTCGTTAATGGGCGATGAATTGCCTGATGAATTTATCGTGAATGCAAAATTTGAACATATTGTGATGGCAATTCGCCATAAAACTCTGCCGATTTGTGGCTTCCAGTTCCACCCAGAATCGATTTTAACCGTCCAAGGCACAAAATTATTAAAACAATCGGTTGAATGGTTATTAGGAGAGAGAAAATGATTAGTATCTATGGTTTAAGACACGCCTTAGCTGACCGCCGAGCAAAAATCGCAGAAGCCATTTTTTACTGTATGGAAATGAGCTTAGGTGTACCAAAACAACGCCACGCTTTGCGTTTTGAGTTATTAGATCGAAAGGATTTCTATCCGCCAATTAACCGCAGCGAAAATTTCATCGTGATTGAAATTAACCTAATGCAAGGGCGGAGCGAGCAAATCAAAAAACGCCTGATCAAAGGGTTGTTTAGCACCCTACAATCGAAAGTCGGCATTATGCCAATGGACGTTGAAATTACTATTAAAGAGCAACCTGAGCATTGCTGGGGCTTTCGTGGAATGACCGGTAATGAAGCAACCGATTTGGAATATCAAGTACATCGCTAGAAATAACAAACTAAAAAGGAATCTCTATGCAAGCACTTTTAGATAAATTATTCGCAAACCAAACCTTAAGCGAGGCGGAATCTAATGCGTTTTTCAGTGAAGTGATTAAAGGCAATGTCTCGAACGAACAACTTGCCGCAGCTTTAATCGCCCTAAAATTGCGTGGCGAAACCGTTGATGAAATTGCAGGGGCTGCAAAAGCCGCTCTGGAAAATGCCAATCCGTTCCCAACACCAGATTACTCTTTTGCCGATATTGTAGGCACAGGGGGCGATGGGCATAATACTATCAATATTTCTACCACCAGTGCGATTGTTGCCGCTACAATGGGCTATAAAATTGCTAAGCACGGCAACCGCAGCGTATCAAGCAAAACAGGCTCAAGCGATGTATTAAGCCATTTAGGCATTAATGTTGGCGTTACGCCTGAAACGGCTCGCCTTGCTTTAGATGAAACCAACATCTGCTTTTTATTCGCCCCAACTTACCACAGCGGTTTTAAATACGCAGCTCCCGTTCGCCAAGCCTTAAAAACTCGCACGTTATTTAATATTTTAGGGCCTTTAGTAAACCCTGCTCACGCTAAACGCCAGCTACTCGGTGTGTATTCGCCAGAGTTAGTGAAAGTGTATGCTGAAACAGTAAAAGCCTTAGGCTGTGAGCATACCATTGTGGTACACGGTGCAGGCTTAGATGAAGTGGCGGTTCACGGCGAAACTCAGGTGGCTGAAATCAAAAACGGGCAGATTGAATACTACACATTAACCCCTGAAGATTTTGGCATTAAACGCCACTTGTTAGAAGATCTCAAAGGCGGTGAACCTGCAGAAAATGCCGAAAAAGTTACCGCTATCTTACAAGGCAAAGGCAAACCTGCTCATATTGATGCAGTGGCGGCAAATGTCGCCTTATTAATGAAAACCTTTGGGGAAGATGATTTAAAAGCCAACGTGCAAAAAGTAAAAGAAACGCTTGAGAGTGGAAAAGCGTTTGAAACTTTGCGAAAATTATCGACTTATTAATCATATCGTAGCGGCGGGTTTTACTCCGCCTTATTTTATATTTGTTTAAAGGCTATTACGTGAAAAAAAGCATTTACGACACCCCTATTTTCTTCGAGCGTTACCAACAACTTCGCCAAAATCCAATCAGTATGAATGAAGTAGTGGAAAAGCCGACAATGTTTTCACTTCTGCCCGATTTGAAAGGAAAAAAAGTGCTAGATCTTGGCTGTGGCACAGGGGTTCATTTAGCTCATTATTTAACGCTTGGGGCGGAAAAAGTGGTAGGGCTGGACTTATCTGAATTAATGCTACAACAGGCGGAAACCGAGCTTTCTGCTCATTGGCAAAAAGGCAACGATTTTTCTCTCTACTGCTTGCCGATGGAAAGGCTAAATGAAATTGAGGAAAGCGATTTTGATGTGGTAACCAGCTCCTTTGCCTTTCACTACATTGCCAATTTTGCCGACTTACTTGCAAAAATTTCAGCAAAAATGACCGCTTGCGGTAGGTTAATTTTCTCTCAAGAACACCCGATTGTAACCTGTTATAAAGAGGGCTACCGTTGGGAGAAAAACGAAGCAAAACAGCAAGTTGCTTATAGGTTAAATTATTATCGAGATGAAGGCGAACGAGATAGAAGTTGGTTTCAGCAACCGTTTAAAACCTATCACCGCACAACGGCAACCATATTAAATAACTTAATCCAAGCAGGCTTTGAGATTATGCAAGTAGAAGAACCAATGCTTGCCGATCAACCCGAATGGCATAATGAATTTAAAGACTTACAACATCGCCCACCATTGCTGTTTGTAAAAGTACAAAAGCGAAAATAGTAAATGGTTCATTTTCGATGTGGTTATTTTACCATCAATCAAACGCTATTTTTTTAAAATTTGATTGCTCAATTTCTATGAACGCACTATTATTCAAATACCAGTACGGAGCGGTAGTTCAGCTGGTTAGAATACCTGCCTGTCACGCAGGGGGTCGAGGGTTCGAGTCCCGTCCGTTCCGCCACTAAATTTAAGCCTCTGAGAAATCAGAGGCTTTTTTGTATTCCCCTCTCCCGAATAAAATCCTGCGGATTTTATTCACCCTCTCCCACAAGGGGCGAGGGTAAATTACAAATTCATCATTATATATTTCTGTAACTGCCCCAACCCATTTAACCTTGTGCTGGTTAAATTCTGTGAAATTTTTAGCTCATCAAACATCGTTTTTAAATCAAACCCTTTCAGCTCTTCTGTTGTTTTTTCGGTTAGAACTACGGTTACAATAAATAAAATCCCTTGCATTAAGCGGGCATCGCTATATGCAACCACTTTTCGTGGTTCGGCTTGGAATTGAAACCATAATCGGCTTTCACAGCCTTCAATTTCGGGTAAGTTTACAAGCTCCTGTTCCGTTGTTTTTTGTAGCTGACGGCTAAATTGAATTAACAAGCGGTATCTTTCTTCCCACGATTTGCAATTTTCAAATTTTTGGTAAATCTCTGCTAGTTTCATACTGTCCTCAATAAATTTGCAAAAGATTTTAACAATCTGACCGCTTGTTGTTAATGATTTTCTGAAAATTTGCTAGAATAGACCGATTTTCGTATTACGATAGAGGAAATAATAATGGCATTAGTCCCAATGGTGGTGGAACAGACCTCAAAAGGCGAACGTTCTTACGACATTTATTCACGCTTATTAAAAGAGCGTATTATTTTTTTAAACGGTCAGGTGGAAGACAATATGGCAAACCTGATTGTGGCACAACTTCTGTTTTTAGAAGCCGAAGATCCGGAAAAAGACATCTATTTATACATTAACTCACCGGGTGGTGTAGTAACGGCAGGCTTGGCAATTTACGATACAATGAATTTCATCAAGCCGGATGTAGCAACCCTTTGTACCGGGCAAGCTGCTTCAATGGGGGCATTTTTGCTTTCAGCCGGGGCAAAAGGCAAGCGTTTTGCACTCCCTCACGCACGCATTATGATTCATCAACCTTTAGGTGGTGCGAGAGGTCAAGCAACCGATATTCAAATTCAAGCGGAAGAAATTTTACGCTTAAAAGCCACCCTTACCCGCCGTATGGCAGAACATAGCGGACAAGATTATGAGAAAGTATTAGCTGATACCGAGCGTGATAATTTTATGTCTGCGGAAGAAGCAGCTGAATATGGCTTAATCGACAAAGTGTTAACCTCTCGTAGCGAGGTGGCATAATGGCGTTTGAAAAAGAACCACATTGCAGTTTTTGCGGTAAAAAACGCACTGAAGTTGATCAATTAGTCGAAGGTACTGAAGGCTATATTTGTAACGAATGTATTGAGGAATCTTACGCTCTATTAAATGGAGAAGAAGAACCATTAATTGATGAAAACCAAAACGATGAAGCGAGTTTCTTCACAAATGTGCCAACACCGCACGAGTTACACGCACATTTAGATGATTATGTTATCGGGCAAGAACACGCCAAAAAAGTGCTTTCTGTGGCAGTTTATAATCACTACAAACGTTTAAGAAGTGCATTGTCAAACTTTGATGCCACCAACGGCGTAGAGTTAGGCAAAAGTAATATTTTATTAATCGGGCCGACCGGTAGCGGCAAAACTTTACTCGCCGAAACCCTTGCCCGCCGTTTAAACGTGCCTTTTGCGGTAGCTGATGCTACTACCCTGACTCAAGCAGGTTATGTGGGTGAAGACGTTGAAAATGTGATTCAAAAATTATTGATGAAATGCGATTTTGAAGCCGAACAAGCCGAGCGAGGTATTGTGTTTATTGATGAAATTGACAAAATCACCCGTAAATCGGAAAGTGCCTCAATTACCCGTGATGTTTCAGGCGAAGGTGTGCAACAAGCGTTATTAAAACTGCTTGAAGGCACGGTAGCAAATATCAATCCACAAGGCGGTCGCAAGCACCCGAAAGGCGAAACTATCCCTGTTGATACCTCAAAAATCCTATTTATTTGTGGCGGTGCATTTGCAGGCTTAGATAAAATTGTGGAATCTCGTACTAATACGCAAGGTGGTATCGGCTTTGGTGCGGCATTGAAGAAAGACAAAGATCGTCAAGATTTAACTGAATTATTCAAACAAGTTGAGCCTGAAGATTTAGTTAAATTCGGTTTAATCCCTGAGCTAATCGGTCGTTTACCTGTAGTTACACCACTGCAAGAGTTAGACGAAGAAGCCTTAATTCAGATCTTAACCGAGCCAAAAAATGCGATTATCAAGCAATATCAAGCTTTATTCCAAATGGAAGGGGTTGAGTTGCACTTTACCAAAGAGGCATTAATCGCCATTGCAGGCAAAGCCATTGCTCGCAAAACAGGGGCTCGAGGCTTACGTTCAATCGTAGAAAACTTGCTGCTTGATACAATGTACGACCTACCAACCTTAAATGCGAAAAAGGTTACTATCGGCAAAGGCTGTGTTGAAAACGGTGATAAGCTGAAGGTGGAATAATCATTGATAAAAGGGTGCATTATGCACCTTTTTGTTAATAACTGATTAAGGAAGTTGAATGGAACCGAAATTTACCATTACGCATAAAATGTTAAATGATATTGTGGAAATTTCTTCCATTGTTGGACGTTTATCATTCGAAAAACGTGATTTGCAATTACGCAAAGATCAACGTATTCGCTCCATTCAATCTTCTCTCGCTATTGAGAGTAATCCCCTAACACTTGAACAAGTTACAGGAATCATAAATGGTAAGCGTATATTAGCTCACCCTAAAGATATTAGAGAAGTTGAAAACGCTTACCAAGCCTATGATATTGCTTTTGGCTTAAATCCTTATCAGATCAAAGATTTGTTACTTGCACATAAATTACTTACCCAAGATCTCATCAAAGAATCAGGTAAATTTAGAACAAAAGAAGTGGGTATTTATAGTGGCTCAGATATTATCCATCTTGGTGCTAAAGCAGAATTTGTACCTAAATTAGTAAAAGATCTATTTAAATGGGCAGAAAAAAGTGAAATCCACGCTTTAATTAAAAGTTGCATTATTCACTTTGAATTAGAAATTATTCACCCTTTTGCAGATGGAAACGGGCGAATTGGCAGACTTTGGCAAAGTTTAATTTTAAGCAAATGGAACGCTCTTTTTGAATGGTTGCCTATTGAAACTATTGTTCACCAACATCAGCAACGTTACTATCAAGCACTTAACTCAAGCAATCGGAAAAATGATTCTACTGACTTTATCGAATTTATGCTTGAAGCGATTTTAGCCACAGTAAAATCCTATTCAACAATAGAAATGAGCGATAAATCAAGCGATAAACTGAGCGATAAAGAACAATTAATATACAAAAAAATTAAACAATATTTATCTGAGTATGCTTTCCTAACTAATCAAAAAGCAACAAAATTACTAGAACTCAGCCCATCAGCAACAAGAAGATACTTAGTGAAATTCGTTCAGCTTGGCTTACTTACTGCCGAAGGCGAGAAAAAAAGTAGAGTTTATTATATTGAGTAACAATAAATGAAAATCTGGCAACAAAAATCCCTTATTACTTGGCTGCTTTCGCCATTTTCGCTGATCTTTTGGTTGATTAGCCACGTTCGCAAGCGGTTATATTCTCTAAATATTTTGCAATCGTATCGTTCGCCTGTGCCTGTGTTGGTGGTGGGTAATATCTCGGTTGGGGGTAACGGTAAAACGCCTGTGGTAGTTTGGCTAGTAGAACAACTGCAACAACGTGGTGTGAAAGTAGGCGTGATTTCTCGAGGCTATGGCGGTAAAGCGAAAACTTTTCCACAATTAGTTACCAAAGAAAGCTCGGCTGAAATGGTGGGCGATGAACCGGTGTTGATTGTTCAGCGAACCAATGTGCCTTTGGCGATTTCGCCAAATCGCCAGCAAAGCATTGAATTGCTGTTAAATCAGTTTGAACTAGACATCATTATTACCGATGATGGTTTACAGCATTATGCACTGCGGCGTGATATGGAATGGGTGGTAGTTGATGGAGTAAGGCGTTTTGGCAACAATTTCGTGTTACCTGCAGGTGGTTTGCGTGAGCTGCCAAGTCGTTTGAAATCCGTTAATGCCATTATTTGCAATAGTGGAGAGCCAAAACCAAATGAACATTTGATGACGCTTGAACCTTCTGATGCCATTAATCTGCTTACTAATGAACGCAAGCCGTTAAGTAAATTTACACAACCTTGTATGGCGATCGCAGGAATCGGGCATCCGCCTCGCTTTTTTACGATGTTAGAAAAATTAGGCATTAATCTTCGAAAAACAGAAGGGTTTGCTGATCATCAAGATTTCGATAAAACCCAACTTACCGCATTAGCCGATAACCAAACGCCACTATTAATGACGGAGAAAGATGCGGTAAAATGCAAAGTATTCGCCCAAGCAAATTGGTGGTATGTGCCTGTTTCTGCAAAATTTTCAGAAAATTCGACCGCTTGTTTGTTAGCCCCAATTCTACAAAAACTAGGAAAATAGTATGAACGAAAAACTACTCAACAACCTTGTCTGCCCTGTTTCAAATGAAAAATTAGAATGGGATAAAGAGAACAATCAATTAATCAATCGTAAGCTCAATATTGCTTACCCAATTAAAAATGGTATTCCTGAGTTACTGCCTGAAGCGGGGAAATCTTTATAAAAATAGGGCTGATTTCTCTCAGCCCTATTTTTCAACATTTGCAAAAAATTGTACAATTTAAACCGCTTGTTAGCTTAACGAGCTAAAATCGCTCGCACTCTTTCCAAATCTTCCGGCGTATCTACCCCAACTTGTGGGGCTTCTTTTGCCAGTTCGATATGAATTTTTTCGCCGTACCATAAGGCTCTTAACTGCTCAAGGGATTCAAGCTGCTCTAATGCTGTTGGTTCCCAAGCCACATACTGTTTTACAAATCCTGCACGGTAAGCATAAATGCCGATGTGGCGTAAGTAGCCTTGTGACGCAACAAAGTTATCATCGCAATCTGGGAAACTGTCTCTAGCAAACGGAATAGAAGCACGGGAGAAATATAATGCCATACCGTTTTTATCCGCCACCGCTTTCACCGCATTTGGGTTAAATAACTCTTCACAGTTTTCTAACTTCACGCCAAGCGTTGCCATATTCACTTGATAAGCATCTAAATTACGAGCCACTTGCTCCACAATCACAAGTGGAACTAATGGCTCATCACCTTGAATGTTTACGATGATTTCCTCATCTGCAATCTGCATCTTCTCGATCACTTCAGCTAAACGCTCTGTGCCTGAATTGTGTTTGTCTGAAGTCATACACACTTCTGCCCCAAAGGCTTTTGCTGTTGCTTCAATTTCGGGGTGATCGGTGGCGATAATCACACGGCTTGCCCCTGCTTGTTGTGCTTTTTCCCAAACGTGTTGAATCATCGGTTTGCCTGCAATATCCAACAACGGCTTACGAGGTAATCGGCTAGAAGCGTAGCGAGCCGGAATAATCACGGTGAAGTTCATCATTTATCCTTATGCTTCTTGAGCATCTAAGAAACGTTCTGCATCAAGTGCTGCCATACAGCCTGTACCTGCTGATGTGATTGCTTGGCGGTAGTTGTGATCCATTACATCACCTGCCGCAAATACACCTTCAACAGAAGTTGCCGTTGCATTACCGTCTAAGCCTGATTTCACTTTAATGTAGCCATTTTCAAGCGCTAATTGACCATCAAACATCGCCGTATTCGGTGCGTGCCCGATTGCCACAAAGAAGCCATCAACTTTAATTTCTTCGGTTAGCTCTTCTTTGGTCGATTTTAAACGTAAACCTGTTACGCCCATATTATCGCCTAACACTTCTTCCACCGTGCGGTCTGTATGCAGAATGATTTTGCCTTCTTCGATACGTTTTTGTAAGCGACCAAGCAAAATTTTCTCAGCACGGAAGCTATCACGGCGGTGAATTAAATGCACTTCGCTTGCTAAATTCGCTAAATAAAGGGCTTCTTCAACTGCAGTATTACCGCCCCCTACCACCGC
This sequence comes from Mannheimia sp. E30BD, assembly GCF_041807785.1. Lineage (NCBI taxonomy): Bacteria > Pseudomonadati > Pseudomonadota > Gammaproteobacteria > Pasteurellales > Pasteurellaceae > Mannheimia > Mannheimia sp. E30BD. Next base: position 106,045 of record NZ_JBGTYX010000003.1, on the reverse strand, counting down.
AACAAGTTTATTACGATAGAAGAAACCATCACAGGTTGCACAAGCGGAAACGCCTCTGCCTTTAAATTGCTCTTCAGAGGGTAAACCTAAATATTTTGCTGAAGCCCCTGTAGCGATAATTAACGCATCACAAGTGAAGGTGTTTAAATCGCCTTTTAATGTGAATGGGCGTTTAGAAAGATCGACGCTGTGGATATGGTCAAACACAATTTCGGTACCAAATTTTTCAGCGTGTTTGAGCATTTTATTCATTAATTCTGTGCCGGTGATTTGTTCAAATTCGCCTGGCCAGTTTTCAATTTCATCGGTTGTAGTTAATTGTCCGCCTTGTTGCATACCTGTTACTAACACAGGGTTTAAGTTTGCACGAGCGGCATACACCGCTGCGGTATAACCGGCAGGACCTGAACCTAAAATTAAGAGTTTTGCGTGTTTAGTTGTCATCATAAATCCTTATTTTCTTCCGCTTTTATTATTACAAGCGGTCGTTTTTTGCAAAAATTTTGCAAATTAATATAAAAGTGAATAAAGTTGTCTTCTGAATTTTGGCACGATGGGATCAGTTCCCAATGCAGATAATATCGCTAAAAATTGTATTTTTACCTCGCCATTTGCAACATTTAAATCCGATTTTAACCAATCGAATAACAGCGTGAGTGCCTCTTCATTTTTGTGCGATTGATGTAATTGGTTGGCTAATTTTATCGCAATTTCAGGGGTTTTGTTTTGAGCATAATCGGCTTGAAGCTGTTGTAATTCAGGTGATTCACTTGCTTGCTCTAATAATTCAATTTGAGCTTGTAAACCGTGCCAGCGACTATCTCTGTCTTGAATTGGAATCGCTTTTAAGATTTCACGAGCTGGCTCAACATTTTTCATTGCAATGTAAGTTTCCGCATAGAGCAAGGCAAAATCGCTGTTTTTCTTATCCGTCATTTCCCAAGCAGATTTCAACAGCACTAATGCCTCTTCATAGCGTTCATCTTGCAAAAGCTCTAAGGCTTGGTTGAATTTCAGCTCTTCCTCTTTCGGTAAAATATTGGCAAGGCGAATTCGCAATTCTTGCTCACTTACTGCACCTTGAATCGCATCAATCGGCTGACCATCTGCAAAAAGATAAAGCGTTGGCACTTGCTGAATACGAAATTGAGCAGCTAATGCTTGCTGTTCATCGCAATTTACCGTTGCAAGCAAAAATTGCCCCGGTTTTTCGTCTGAAATGCGGCGGAGTAATGCTTCCATTTCTAGCGAGGCAATTTCACGAGGTGAAATAAAATGGAACACTGTTGGCATTTGTCCAGCCGCACTCCATACTTCGCTAAAGTTTTGTTCGTTTACGTTTACAAAGTAGTCCATAAAACCTTCTTTAAGCTAAAAATTACATTCTATATTATAGCATTAATAAGAAGTTTCGATAGGTAGTCCGTTTCTCTCCCACGCTTCAAAACCACCTTTTACGCTGTACACGTTTTCAAAGCCTTGTTCAATCAAAAATTGAGCGGTACTCTGACTGCTTACCCCGTGATAACAAATCACTAAAACAGACTCATCATAATCGACTTCATCTAAAAATTTGCCGTAGCTTTGGTTGGTTAGATGAAACGCATCTTGTGGGTGGCTGTAAACATAACGGCGAGTATCACGAATATCAGCAAGCACCGCACCTTCGTTTTCCATTAGTTCCCACGCTTGCTGGGGGGTAATTTCTTTAAATGTGATTTCTGACATAATAAATTTTATCCTTCATAAAAATGGCGAAACTATATCATAAAATAGCGAAGAGAATGACTATTATTTCAAGTTGAAAATTCAATGCTTATTAGATATAATTGCGAACACTTTTCAAGTGCATAAATTTTATAAAACAGATACTTTTTGAGGACTTTATGGATCAACTTTTTCATTTTTTAGAGCGTTATACTGACTTCGTTATTTTAGGCTTATTAGGTTTATTAAGCGTTATTTGTGTGTGGAAAGCGATTGAACGTATTATGTTCTATTCAAAAGTCGATATTTCCAAATACAGCACCTTAGAAGACTTAGAAATCGACTTAACCCACAACCTAACTACTATTTCTACCATTGGTTCAAATGCACCTTATATCGGCTTATTAGGTACAGTTATCGGTATTCTTCTTACTTTCTACAATTTAGGGCAATCGGGCGGCGATATTAATGCTGCGGCAATTATGGTAAACCTTTCTTTAGCATTAAAAGCTACTGCCGCAGGTATTTTAGTGGCAATTATTGCAATGGTTTTCTATAACGGTTTTGGTCGTAAAGTAGAAGAAAACAAGTTGAAATGGTTAGCTCTACGAGCTAAAAATCATCAAGCGGTCTAATTTACTCCATTTTTGCACATTAAGAAGATATAAAGATGAAAAAATTTGATGAAATCAACATCATTCCATTTATTGATATAATGTTGGTATTGCTCGCTATTGTGTTAGTTACTGCCTCTTTTATCTCACAAGGTAAAATTCAAGTGAATGTACCAAAAGCGACAACAACACAGCCAATGCAAGCAGATGAACTTGCTAAACTTTTGACCATTACTGAAAACAATGAGTTTTTCTTTAATGATAAACCTATCACAAAAGAGCAGCTTGTGGCGGAAGTTTCCACTTGGGATAAAAGCCAGAAAGTATCGCTTAAAGTTGATGGTGCAGTTGCTTTTGAAAAATTTGTGGAATTAACCGATGTGTTATCAGCAAATGAGATCAAAAATGTGGCAATTATTACGAAAAAAGAAACCGCAGCCACACCTGTTCCCAATACACCGGATACACCAACTCAAGCACCGGTAACCCCTTAATAGGATAAGTGAGATGAAAAAACACCATTCTCGAATTGGATTAATTGCCTCATTAGCCATTCACGGTGCATTGATTGGTGGTAGCTTCGCTTTGCTTAATGAACAAAAAATCGAAAATGCAGCGGAGCAAAATTCGCTATCAATGGAAATGGTTGCGGCTTTATTAGAACAGCCGCAAGTGGCAGCTTCGCCTGATCCTATTGAGGAAGAAGTAAAGGAAATTGAGCCACAGCCTGAACCAGAGCCAGAGCCTCAACCTGAGCCAACACCTGAGCCTGAAGCTATTCCTGAGCCCGTTCTAAAGCCGAAGAAAGAAGAGCCGAAAAAGGAAAAACCAAAGCAAGAAAAGCCTAAAGAACGTCCCAAACAGAAAAAAGAGAAACCAAAAGAAAAGAAACGCAAAGAGAAGCCTCAGCAAGAACCAATCAAAGCCTTAGAGCGTGGACCTGAAGTCAAACAAGGTATTGTCGCAAAAGCTATTCCTAATGCGGTACAAGGCGAAAAAATGGTTGCTGGCGTTGTGGGCGGACAAAAAGGTGGCTCATTAAATTCAACCTCTACTACGGGAAGTAATGTAGCAGGAGGCAATGCGAGCGAGCTTTCAGCCTATAAAACCGCATTACAACGTGCGTTACAACGCAAGGCGAATAACTCATATCCTCAGCGTGAAAAGATGATGCGTAAAACAGGTACAGTAACCATTAAATTTACTCTTACCTCATCTGGTGCAATCTCAAATGTTTCGGTGGTTAATTCATCAGGAAACAGCAATTTGGACAATGCCGCAGTAAGAAGTGCACAGGCAGTCAGTATGCCACCGCCGCCAGCGGGTTTCCCGTCTTCGATAACTGTGCCAATTAGATTTTCTCTAGAGTAAAAAAACACCCTCAAAAGTCATACTTTTGAGGGTGTTTCATCTTTAACAATATTTACTCTTGGGCTTCGCCTAATAAAGCTAACTCACGAGCTTTGATTTGGTTTTTCAGAATTTCAACTAATTCTTCTACCTTATAAGTGCCTAAATCAGCCCCTTTACGAGTACGCACAGACACTTTGCCTTCTGCAATCTCTTTGTCGCCACAAACTAGCATATAAGGCACACGGCGTAGGGTGTGTTCACGCACCTTAAAACCCACTTTCTCGTTACGAAGATCCGCTTTTACACGAATACCTGCATCTGAAAGCTGTTTGACCACTTGTTGCACATAGTCTGCTTGGCTATCGGTAATGTTCATCACTACCGCTTGGGTTGGTGCAAGCCAGGTTGGGAAGAAACCTGCGTATTCTTCAGTAATGATACCGATGAAACGCTCAATCGAACCTAAAATCGCACGGTGAATCATTACAGGTGTACGGCGATCATTGTCTTCCGCCACATAAGAGGCTTCTAAACGACCTGGTAATGCGAAGTCTAATTGAACTGTACCACATTGCCACTCACGACCTAAGCAGTCACGAAGAGCAAACTCAATTTTCGGGCCATAGAATGCTCCTTCGCCTTCTTGAATTTGGTACTCTAAGCCGTTATTGCGAAGTGCATTTGCTAAGCCTTCTTCCGCTCTATCCCACATTGCATCATCACCGATACGGTTTTCCGGGCGGGTTGAAAGTTTAACTGCAATGTTGGTAAAGCCGAACGTGCTGTAGATGTCATACACCATTTTGATACAGCTTGTTACTTCAGATTCAATTTGTTCTTCAGTACAGAAAATATGTGCATCGTCTTGAGTAAAGCCACGCACACGCATTAAACCGTGTAAAGAACCTGATGGTTCATTACGGTGGCAAGAACCAAATTCCGCCATACGAATTGGTAAATCACGGTAAGATTTCAAACCTTGATTGAAGATTTGAACGTGTCCCGGGCAGTTCATTGGCTTGATCGCATATTCACGGTTTTCAGATTGGGTGGTGAACATTAAATCTGCATAGTTTTGCCAATGCCCTGTTTTCTCCCAAAGCACACGATCCATCATAAATGGGCCTTTTACTTCTTGGTAATCGTACTCTTTTAATTTTGTACGAACGAAGGTTTCAAGCTCACGGAAAATTGTCCAGCCGTCATTGTGCCAAAACACCATACCCGGTGCTTCTTCTTGCATATGGTATAAATCTAATGCTTTGCCGATACGGCGATGGTCACGTTTTGCCGCTTCTTCTAAACGGGTTAAGTATTCGCTTAACTGTTTTTTATCCGCCCAAGCTGTACCATAAATACGTTGTAGCATTTTATTTTTGCTATCGCCACGCCAGTAAGCACCTGCTACTTTTTGCAGTTTGAAATGTTGGCAGAAACGCATATTTGGCACGTGTGGACCACGACACATATCAATATATTCTTCGTGGTGATATAACGCTGGCGTATCTGTGCGAGCGATGTTTTCATCTAAAATTGCCATTTTGTATGGCTCGCCACGTTGCTCGAAAGTATCACGAGCTTCTTGCCAGCTTACAGGGCATTTTACTACGTCATAGTTAGTTTTCGCCAGCTCTAACATACGTTTTTCAAGGGCATCAATATCTTCTTGCGTTAAAGAACGATCTAAATCCACATCGTAGTAGAAGCCGTTTTCGATGGTCGGACCGATCGCCATTTTGACATCTGGGAACAATTGTTTAATGGCGTGCCCTAATAAGTGCGCCGTTGAGTGGCGAATGATCTCTAAACCATCTTCATCTTTAGCAGTGATGATTTCAAGCGTACTGTCTTCACTGATAATATCGCACGCATCACGGCGTTCGCCATTTACACGGCCTGCAATGGTTGCTTTTGCTAAACCGGCACCGATAGATTGGGCAACTTCCATTACGGAAACCGGGTTGTCAAATGAACGTTGTGAACCGTCTGGTAAAGTAATAATTGGCATAATAAATCCTTACAGTGGTAATCCATACGAGAGATTACTTGTTGAGTTTGAGAATGAAAAAACCGCTTACAAGCGGTCTTTTTTGATTAAAATTTTGCAATTTGCTTATTATTTCCCTTACAAGTGGGGAATAAAAGCGCGGAAATTTTAGCATAAAACAACGGAAAATTAAACCTTACTGTTTTCCGTATCAGTTAAGCGATCTGCAGATTTTTCTTCATCAAGTTCACTATTTTCATTTTCGCTTTGTAGCTCTTCTTCAAGTGTTTCAAGTTGAGCTTGGTATTCTTGCACCGCTTCTTCATCAAATGGGATAAGCTCGTCTTCAATTATTTCGATTTCTTCAAGTGGGCTTGCTGTTGCAATAGGGGTAGCATATTGCATTTCTGCGCGTTCTGCTTTCGGAATTGGTTTAGTCAAGATAGCACAAACAAGTAGAATTAACGAACACAGCCCAAATAGAGAATAAAATCCATATTCAGCAGAAATCCCCATCGCAAAACCAATCAGTGGTGGAGCAATCAATGCCCCTAAACCATAACAGAATAGTAAGCCTCTACTTACCTCAACGGTATTCATATTATTCGGCAATTCATCATTGGCTCGGGCAATACTGAACGCATATAAACTAAACAGACTACAGCCCAATAAAAAGGCGATGATATATTGTATCCAAGCGGTTAAATTTTCTTGAAAAATTGCAAATAGCCCAACAAGTGCAGTAAGGGTCGCAACCACTGCACAAGCTAAAATGGCATTACGTCTACCAATGCGGTTAGATAATATCGCCATTGGCATTTGGCTGATAAAACCACCAATCATCGAGATCATCAAATAAAGCGAAATTTCGCTTAGTGAAAAACTAAATTTCAGCAGAAATACCGACACCATTGTGAAAAAACCATTGACCAACATTCCGCTAATAAAACTGGTAACTAAGGCTAATGGCGAAATCGCAAATAATTTAGGAATGCTAATGCGTTCACGAGCTGGAATATCGGGTTGCACCATTTTAGTTAAAGCAATGGGGATCATCGACATCACAACTAAAATGGTAGACAAGGTAAAAATGTTTTGGCTACTGAGTTCTAGGCTTAACAAACTCACTCCTAAAACAAAGGCAAGGTAGAAGATAATATTATAGGTAGCAAGCACTTTACCTCTGGTATCAACATTGGTTTTTTCGCTTAACCAACTTTCTACTAAAAGCAGCAAACTGTAATGGCAGAAGCCTAAAATAATGCGTAATACGCCCCAAACCCATAAATTATCCACCATCATATGGCTGAGTGCTGCAATCGCGAAAACAGCACAGAATACACTAAAAGAGCGGATATGCCCGACACTGGAGACAATTCGGTGGGCAAAAATGGTGCTTAATGCAGCTCCAATAAAGAAAGCGGCATTAAGTAAACCGATGATAATATCCGTTATCCCCATTTCGGCAAGTTTAATCCCGGCTGAGTTTAGAAATAAACCATAGCCGAAAAACAGAAAAAAGATACCTGCATAAAGGGAGTAAAATTTAGTGCTATTCAATGATTTTTCCTTAATATGAGTTTTACAGAATGAATAGCATTGTAACGGCTAAATCTCTTTTAGGCAAAAAAGTTAGTATAAGTTAGGAGAAAATAACCTTTTGCTATTTTTCCAAATGGTTGCCGCAATCAGATCGGGCTGTTCGGTTCTTAATGAACATAGGCTATTGAATGTGGCAATAAGTCGTTCTGGACGATTAGGCTGCCCTTGAAAACCGAAAACAGGCATATCGGGCGAGTCAGTTTCCAACAATAAACTTTCGAGCGGTAATTTTCGGATTGCTTCACGGGTTTTGTTGGCTCGTTGATAAGTAATTGTGCCACCCACACCAATTTTATAGCCGAGATCGACAAAGCGTTTTGCCTGCTCATAACTGCCTGCGAAGCCGTGAACAACACCGTTTTTCGGGAGCTGGGCTTTTTTCAAAAAGACGAAAAGCTGATCGTGGCTTTTGCGTGAATGGAGATTAACGGGTAAATCGAATTTTTTCGCAATAGCAAGCTGTGCCTCTAAAAACTCGCACTGTTTTTTCCATAATTCGGGAGAAGACACTTCGCTCACGGCTTTTTCCAACCCTATTTCACCAATTGCAGTACAAAGTGGATCTTTTTGACTTAATCTATTTTCTAATAAATCTAAATCAGAAAGTTGATGTTGTTGAATATAAAGTGGGTGTAAGCCTAAACCATAAACAATATTTTCTGGCTTCTCATTAGCACAAGTGGTTACTTTTTCAAAATTTTTTGCAAAAATAGAAACCACTAATATTTTTTTCACCCGATGTTTTCGAGCATTTTCTACCAGCGTAGAAATACTTAATTCAAGGCTTTCTGAAAGGTAATCAAGATGAGTGTGAGTATCAAAAAATCTCATAGTTAAAGCTACCTAACCAATAAAAATGGGGACTATTGTCCCCACTTTTGCATTTTTAATCAAGTTTAGCTAGTTGCTAACTCATCCTCATCACGCACATTATATGGTTTAAGTAATGTGAAGAAGCAGATGATACATACTACTGTAATCGCTAAACCGATGTACACCGATAATTGGTAATCTAAACCAAAGCCGATTTTGTTATAAGCTAAGTAAGTTGCACACACGGTTGTGATGAACCACGCCGGGATTGAACATACCCAGTGGAGTTTGTTGTAGCGATATAAGTAACCTGCTGCTGTCCATAACATTACCATTGCTGTCATTTGGTTTGCCCAAGTAAAGTAACGCCATAATACGCTGAAGTCCACTTTTGATACAAGGAAACCAATTACGAATAACGGTACAGCAATGTATAAACGTTTTACTAATGTACGTTGTTCGATACCAAAGATTTCCGCTAATTGTAAACGTGCAGCACGGAATGCAGTGTCGCCTGAAGTAATTGGTAATACAATCACACCTAATACTGCGAAGATACCACCGATAAAGCCTAAGAAGTGTAATGAGCTATCATAAACCACTTTAGACGGTGAGCCTGCTGAGATTGCATCTTGTAATGCTTGTGGGTTTTCATAGAATGAAAGACCAACTGCACACCATACTAATGCGATCACACCTTCAGTGATCATTGCACCGTAGAAAATAAAGCGACCTTCTTTTTCATTTTCAGCACAACGAGCCATTAATGGAGTTTGGGTTGCGTGGAAGCCTGATAACGCACCACAAGAAATAGTTAAGAATAGTAAAGGCCAAATTGGTACATCACCTTTTACTTGGAAGTTTTGTGTGAATTTTTCCCAGGTTAAACCTTGACCATCAGCATTTACCGTACGGAAGAAATCAATCGGATCAGCCGCACTTAAATGTGCAGAGACTAAGCCGTAAACCATACCTACAGACATAAACAGCAATAATGCACCAAAGATTGGGTACACACGCCCGATGATTTTATCAACTGGTAATAAAGTCGCTAAAATGTAGTAACCGAAAATGATTAATGTCCAAACAGAGATAACCTGAGCTTTATCCATACCCCAAACGGTTACACCACCTGCTACAACAGCTTCTTTTACAGCTTCCACATCACCTAATTCCATTGCCCCTTGAGTTACACCTGCAATATCCATTGTAATGGTAGATAATAATTGAGCAGGGCTGGCAACGAATACTACGCCCACTAATAAAAGTAGAATTAATGCCATTACGTTGATAAATAATTTAACGGGGCGACCTAAGAATTTACCTGCAAGGTTTGGCATTGTTGCACCACCATTACGGATACTTAACATACCACAGAAATAGTCGTGTACTGCACCGGCAAAAATACAGCCTAATACAATCCAAAGCATCGCAACCGGCCCGTATAATGCCCCTAAAATTGGTCCAAAGATAGGACCTGTACCCGCAATATTTAATAATTGAATAAGCCAAATCTTGGTTTTAGACATTGGCATATAGTCCACACCATCTCTCATTGAGTTAGCGGGTGTTACCTTATTTGGATTAATCACGAAGATTTTTTCGATAATTTTTCCGTAGGTAAAGTAACCAAGAACAAGTATGGCTACACAGAAGAAGAACCACAACATAGTAGAATTCCTATAATCTTAAATGAATGAAGAAATATTTTTAGTAGAAAATACTAAAAAGGCGTGTCATTGTAAGGAGGAGTATAGATAAAGTAAAATAAATTGTGAGGTTTGTGTGAAATATTTTGTCAAAAATGTGAACTATGTCAAAAATCCCCTACTAAAAGGGGATTTTATATGATTAAGAATAGAATTTTTGGATTTTTGCTTCAATACCTTTTGCATCTAAACCAAGTTCGGCATACGCCTCTGGTTGAGTAGACTGAGGCACGAAGAAATCAGGAATACCAAGCATTACAAGTGGTTTAATTTTGCCAATACTTTGCAAATATTCGTTTACAAAGCTACCTGCGCCGCCTTGAATCGCATTTTCTTCCAGTGTAACGAGCAGATCGTGAGAATCCGCCATTTTTTGGAGTAATGCTTCATCAAGAGGCTTGATGAAACGCATATCAACAAGAGTATAATCGTGCTTTTCTGCCACAATTTTTGCTTCGTCTAATAATGCCCCGAAGTTTAAAATAGCGACTTTTTTCCCTTCTCGGAGGACTTTAGCTTTGCCAATCTCTAAGGCTTGCATCGGTTGTAATTCCACACCTTTTGCATTACCACGAGGGTAACGAACTGCAGTTGGCGTATTCATCGTATAAGCAGTGTAAAGCATTTGACGCATTTCATTTTCATCGCTAGGTGCCATAATCGTCATATTAGGAATACAACGCATAAAACTTAAATCAAATGCCCCTTGATGGGTTTGACCATCAGCTCCCACAATGCCCGCTCTATCAATCGCAAAAATAACAGGTAAGTTTTGAATTGCTACATCGTGAATAAGCTGATCGTAAGCACGTTGTAAGAAGCTCGAATAAATTGCCACTATAGGCTTATAGCCTGCAATAGCTAAGCCTGCGCCAAAGGTAACGGCGTGTTGTTCGGCGATCGCCACATCAAAATATTGTTCTGGGAAACGTTTGGAAAATTCCACCATACCAGAGCCTTCACGCATTGCAGGGGTAATGCCGATGACTTTTGGATCACGCTCCGCCATTTCACATAACCAATCTCCAAAGATATTAGAGTAGGTTGGTAATGCTTTTGATTTTGGTAGCTCATTTATTGTTGGGTCGAATTTAGGTACACCGTGGTAGCCAATCGGATCGTTTTCTGCTGGGCTGTAGCCTTTCCCTTTTTTCGTGCGGACGTGTAAGAACTGCGGGCCTTTCAGCTCACGCATATTACTTAGCGTTTTAACTAGCTCTTCAATATTATGCCCATCAATAGGCCCAATATAGTTAAAGCCCAATTCCTCAAACAATGTGCTTTCCGGCGAGAAGATAACACCTTTCATATGCTCTTCACTTTTCTTCATAAAGTTTTTAATCGTTGGCACTTTATCAAGAATTTTTTTACTGCCATCACGCACAGAGGTGTAAAACGAACCAGAGAAAATACGAGCAAGATGATTATTTAATGCCCCAACATTTTCCGAAATCGACATTTCGTTATCGTTTAAGATAACCAACATATCGGTATGCAACGCACCTGCGTGGTTCAACGCTTCAAACGCCATACCTGCGGTAATTGCACCATCGCCAATTACACAAACGGTTTTGCGTCCTGCATCTTCTTTTTCAGCCGCAACGGCAATACCTAACCCCGCACTAATGGAGGTTGAAGAATGCCCCACACTTAATACATCATAAGGACTTTCTTCACGCCAAGGGAAAGGGTGAATACCGTCTTTTTGACGGATGGTGTGCATTTGCTCACGGCGACCTGTTAAGATTTTGTGTGGATATGCTTGGTGACCTACGTCCCAAATCAGTTGGTCAAATGGGGTTTGATAAACATAATGCAATGCAACCGTAAGCTCCACCACGCCTAAACCAGAGGCTAAATGACCACTTGTTCGGCTCACAGACTCCAGCAAATAGGATCTCAATTCATCAACTACCTCTTGCAGTTTGTCGGTTGGCAGCAAACGCAAATCTTCGGGAGAGTTGATTTCATTTAACAGAGGATACTTATTTTCCATCATATTTATTACCCACAACAATCAATACTATTGTTATAAAATTAAGCTTTTAATTCTTCGGTTAAAGTTGGCTGAATGCTGTTTAAAATTTCTTTTACGACACGACCATTACCAACCACTAAGTTGCCTGATTTTAAGTAATCAGTTCCGCCAACAAAGTTCGTTACAATCGCACCTGCTTCACGAGCGATTAATTCACCTGCGGCACAATCCCAAGGTTTTAAACCAATTTCAAAGTAACCATCTAAACGAGCTGCTGCAACATAAGCTAAATCTAATGCTGCAGAACCTGTACGGCGGAAATCTGCCACACCGTTGTTCATTAACGCTTCAAGCATATTTAAATGTGCTTCACGATGTCTTAACACTTTGAAAGGGAAACCTGTTGCTAAAATAGTGCCTTTTAAATCACGGCGCTCAGCATCAATGCGTAAACGGAACTCATTTAATTTTGCACCTTCGCCACGCACAGCGGTGAAAAGCTCGTTACGGATAGGGTCATAAACTACCCCTACGGTTGTGCGACCATTCTCACGAATGGCAATTGAAACAGAGAAATGCGGTAAGCGTTTTACGAAGTTGGTGGTGCCATCTAATGGATCAATTACCCATTGCACGTTTTCATTGCTACCGCTTAATACGCCACTCTCTTCGGTTACGATTGAGTGATCAGGATAAGATTTACGGATCACATCAATAATCGCCGCTTCCGCCGCTTTATCAATTTCGGTTACATAATCGTTTGTATTTTTTTGTGAAACTTGAGTATCTTGAGGCGATTGCTCATAGCCTTTGGCAATAATATTGCCTGCTTTTCGTGCAGCACGAATAGCAATGTTTAACATTGGGTTCATATTTCCACCAGATTTTAAAGAACATAGAAGATAGGCGATTATAGAGAATATTGCGATAAAAAGATAGACAGGCGGTCGTTTTTGCGGATTTTTTTGCAAATTTCTAATGGAAAACGACCGCTTGAATTGCCCTTTACATATAATGATGTGTATATCATTGAAAATGCGATTAAAAATAGGCTTGGCACCGGAATAAAAATACCGCCTAAATTTTCATTTAGACGGTATTTTGTTCTACTTTTTATAAACCAAACTCGTTTACCACTTTAACGTGCAAGCGACATTCTACATTGCCACGCACTGCATTGGAATATGGGCAAACTTCGTGGGCTTTTTCAATCAGCTTTTTCGCCTCTTCTAAACTTAATCCTTCCACTGTAATCGTGATATCAAGATCAAGACTAAATGCACCGCCTTCTTTCTGTCCGATACCCACACCAACAGTGGTGGAAGATTTGCTCGGTTTAATGCCAAGTGTTGGGGCAACGTGGTTCATTGCACTGTCAAAGCAAGCTGCATAGCCCATTGCGAAAAGCTGCTCAGGATTAGTGCCGACTTTGCCACTTTCATTTTGGAAACCAACTAAATCAAAGCCGATTGAGTCATCGTCCACACGAGTGTGTCCGTCACGTCCGCCTGTTGCCGTTGCTGAAGTATGGTAAAAAATTTTCATTGAGTTACTCCTAATTATTACAAAAAATCACAAATTCACTGTGGAATACGCAAACGATTTTTCCATCACAAACCAATTCACATTGCACGTTAATTTTGCCTTTGCCGCTTTTTTGAAGCATTACCAAGCAATTTCCCACTTCTTTGCTTTCTAACTTACCGCAAATTGCCGACACTCGACTTTTCGCAGAGGCAAGATAACGCATATCGCTTTGGCGGATCACGATATTCCCATTCGCTTGAGGGAAATTTAAATGCACCGCCAGCCAAGCACAAGTGGTGGCTAACAGCGATTGGCTACCGCCAAACATTGTGCCGTGATGATTGTGATTTTTGTCAAAATCACAACTGACTTTCACGCAATCGCTATCTGTTTGCTCCAACGCTAGACCTAAACTTTCGCAAGCTGGAATATGTTGATTAAGCCAATGTTGCAAGGTGGAAATAGGGTTTGTGTGGTTCATATTGCATTCTTTAATGTTTGCTTTGAATAGGTATAGTATGCGGATTTTTCGACTTGCTGTCTTGCCAAATTCTCTATAATATTTGCCTAATTTTCTAAAATACTAAAAACAATGCAACATTCTCAGGATATTATTCATTCTATTTTTACACTTGCCCCGAAAAATGAGGTTTGGCGTACGTCAATTAAGGGGCTAACTATTCACGCTGCAGATCACGCCTTGGCATTTAGTGGTTATGTGCAAGAGCCAAGTTTGTGTGTGGTGCTGTTAGGGGAACGACAAATTTGTACTAATGGGCAATGTCAGATATTTTCTCGTCAAGAGATGATGTTCTGCCCAGTGAATTTACCGATTGTCACGCAAAGTATTTCCGCCAGCGAAAACCAGCCTTATCTTGCACTTTCATTACAGTTGGATTTTGAGTTGATTTCGCAAGTTATCAGGCAACTTCCCTCTAAAAAAATCAGTGAAGCTACATCATCTCGCCATAAATGGGGGTTAGAGAATGAGATTGAAGATTGCCTTATTCGGCTAATCAATCTGCTTCATTTTCCAAATTATATCGAGTTTCTTTCTCCCTTGATATTGCGTGAATTGTATTTCTATTTATTGCAGTCGGAACAAGGCGATTACCTACGTTCATTACTGTCCAAAGAGGGAAATATTGCCAAAATCGCCCAAGCGACAGAAATTTTGGCTCAGCAATTTGCAAAGCCTTTGAATATGACAGAGTTGGCACGACGAGTAGGAATGAGTGTGGCAGGGTTTTACGCCCATTTTAAAAATGTAACAGCAATGACGCCATTGCAATATCAAAAATCGCTGCGGTTGAATGTTGCTCGAGAGAAATTACAATCAGGTTTAGGGGTAAGTGAAACCGCTTACCAAATTGGTTATGAAAGCCCTAGCCAGTTCAGCAGAGAATATAAACGGCAGTTTGGGGAAAGCCCGAGTTCAATAGGGAAACAAGCGGTTGGATTTTCGTAAAATTTTGCAAATAAAACACCGCTTGTCGTGCTATACTTCGTTCAATTTTTAAGAGAGAAATTGCTATGAATACCAAATTTAACAAAGCTCCACGTTTCAAAACAGTGGAAGAGAAAAAATTCCAAGAACGCTCATCATTCAAATCTCAAGATAGAAAGCTACGCCAAGAAAGCGAGCGTAAGCCTGAACGTCGTGGCTTTCGTGAAGATAGAGCATTTGAAAAGCCACAAAATATCTACCCAACTGAAGGCAGAAAAGCGAGCGGCGAAGGCAGCGTACAAATTTGGGTAAAAGGCGGTGGTTCAGCAAAAGAGAAAAAAACAGGCCCACTTTCGCCTCGAGCGCCGGAAAAAATCAAGAAAAACCGTTTGGAAGAGATGAAAGTCTATGGCGAGAATGCGTGTATTACGTTATTCCAACAGCGTCCTGAAGCGATTGTTCGTTTATGGGCAACGGTTGAAGGGGCGAAGAAGCTAGGCGATGTAATGAGTTATTTAGCCGAAAATAAAAAGGCGTATCACGTTATCGATCGTGAAGAAATGGAACGTGTAACGGGTACAGAACATCACGGCGATATGTGTTTATTAGTGAAAAAATCGCCATCGTTTGTGTTAGAAGGCTACCTGCAAGTACCGAAAAAACAAGATTGTTTGGTCTTGCTAGATGGGGTAAATAATGCACAAAATGTGGGGGGGATTATCCGCACCTGTGCATTCTATGGTGTGACAGGGATCATCACGGAAAATGTGGATAGCTTAAATTCAAGTGCTTCGGCTCGTGTGGCAGAAGGTGGTTTGGAGTTTGTGCGTGCTTTAGAAACGAAGAATAAGCAAATTGCCTTAGTGCAGTTACGCCAAGCAGGTTATCAAATTGTGCATTTAACTCGCCACAAGCAAGCTCCTTCTTTAACTAAAACAAAATTGGCGGAGAAAGTGGTTTTTATATTAAGTGAAATTCCTGCAAGTGATATTGCCTATACAGAAGATACCACTATTCAGCTTTCATTTAGCAATCCGTTAAATAGTGGTTTAAATGTGGCTGTGAATACCGGTATTTTGCTTAACCAATGGTACCAAACCCATATTCTCTAATCTGAGTAGGAATAGACAATGAACCAACAAAAACCGTTTGAAGTGATTGCCATTGTTGGCACACCTCGTCATGATACTGCTTTTGAAACACATCTTGCTGTGTATAACTGGCTGAAAGACAGAGATTACACCATCTTGGTAGAAGCTGCTGTTGCTACTCAGTTGCAATTAACTGAAAGCTACAGCTTAGATGAAATCGGGCAACGTGCCGAACTTGTGATTGTAATTGGCGGCGATGGCAATATGTTAGGTGTTGCCCGTGCTTTAGCGAAATATCGTGTACCGCTGATTGGCATTAATCGTGGTAATTTAGGTTTTTTAACCGATATCGCCCCTCAAACGGCTTTTGAACAGCTTTATAACTGCTTAGTGAAAAATGAATATATCATTGAAGAGCGTTTCTTACTCGAAGCCTATATTGAGCGTAACGGCAAAATTATTTCTTCCAATAATGCGTTAAATGAAATTGTGGTTCACCCCACACAGGTGGCTCGAATTATTGAATTTGAAGTTTATATTGACGGCAAATTTGCCTTTTCACAACGAGCAGACGGCTTAATTGTGGCAACCCCAACAGGTTCAACGGCTTATTCACTTTCTGCTGGCGGCCCAATTCTTACCCCGAATATGAATGCGATTGCCCTTGTGCCAATGCACCCGCACACGCTTTCTTCCCGCCCGTTAGTTATTGATGGAGATAGCCAAATTTCATTGCGTTTTGCAAAATATAACACCCCTGATTTGGAAGTAATTTGCGATGGGCAAGAAAAAATGAGCTTTAGTCCTGAAGATCGTGTGCTAGTTAGAAAAAGCCTTGATAAATTGCAACTACTGCATTTAAAAGATTACAACTATTTTACCGTGCTAGGCTCAAAATTGGGCTGGGCAAGTAAGTTATTTTAGGAAAATACGATGAAAAAATTATTACTAGCTTTCGCTATTGCGATCGCTTACCCTACTTTTGCAGCTGATAGAGGCGAAGTGCTCTATCAACAATGCTTAGAACAAGCTGGCACATCTAGCGAAACAGCGAAAGCAACTTGTGCCGATAAAACCTCTGATTTCTATAAAAAATATATTACTGAATATTACCTTGAAATTTTTGATCGCTTCCAAAAAACGAATCCTGTCATCGCATCAAATTTTGAAAATGCTCAAAAAGAGTGGATCGCTAATCGCAATAAAGAGTGTAAAACAAAAGATAATCCCTCGTTATGCTTAATGCAGCAAAATGAGCAAAGAGCTCACGAGTTAGAAACAATGAAAGACAATCTTTCTTTAGCAGATGAAACGGCTGAAAAGGAGAGTAACCCTACCGAAGTGATTACTCACGACAAGGTGAGGCGAGTCTATATTTTTGATAAACGTGAAATTGTAGAGGGTGATGGATATGGGCCTTATGCCGTAACATATTCATTCAGTACTGTTACAACGGGCATTCAATGGCTAGATGATTTTCTACTTGCACCTTATGGGGAAAAGAAAACAACTCGTGAAGAAATTAAAAAAGAAATGGAAGAAGATTTCCAAGAATATATAGCGAATATCGGGGGAATTTCTGAACATTGGAATAAATCAAGCATTACCTTTGATGAGCAAAAACATCATATCGCCGTTTTTACTAACCATATTGAACAGTATTTTGGTGGTAATTACATCATAGATGCTTATCACAAGTTATATATTGATTTAGAGAAAAAATTGCTCCTTTCATTAGACTCGCTATTTACGCCATCAAACTTGGCTCAAGCAAAAGAGCTATTGTGGAATACTTTTCAAAATTCTGAACAAGGGAAAGAATTCACTATTGAAAAAAGCGATTTTGAAATCAGTGGCGATTTTGAATTTACCCCTGATGGATTAGAATTCAAGTACGGACAAGGCAGCTTGTTGCCATCTGTGTTTGGGCCTGTTTCATACACTATACCTAATGAGAAAATAGAGCTGTTACTGAAACCTGAATACAGATTCTTGCTTATATATGATATTTAGCTTACAAGCGGTCACTTTTCTCTGACCATTTTGTAAGTTGAATATGAAATATATTCATATTCAACTTCAAAACATATCATTTTTCTTCAACAATAATTTATGGTTCAATAAGTCATCTCAACAACAATAATAGCTCAAAAGGAGACGTTAGATGACAACCAATTTCCAATGCCGAGTGCATACCCTTGAATTTACCGAAGACTACGAACCAGCAGACAATACTCGTTTAACTACCAACTTTGCTAACCTTGCCCGTGGTGAAAACCGTAAGCAAAATCTGCAAAATGTGATTGCGATGATCAACAACCGCTTCAATGATTTAGCCAACTGGGATAACCCGTCCGCGGATCGTTATGCAGTGAAATTAGACATTGTATCGATGGATATTGATGTGGAAGGCACAGGCGAGTTTTTCCCTGCGTTAGAGTGGTTAAAAACCTCCGTGGTGGATCACAAAACCGGCAAAACGATTGATGGTATTCTCGGCAACAGCTTCTCTTCTTTCGTGCGTGACTACGATTTCAGCGTGTTACTACTTGATTTCAACAAAGACAAACCAAGCTTTACCGTACCGGAAGGCTATGGCGATTTGCATGGTAAATTGTACAAGCACCTGTTAGCCTCCGCAGAGTTCAAGGCTCAATTTAATAAAGCACCGGTACTCTGTTTAAGTGTGGCAACCACCCGTACTTACCACAAAACGACCAATGTTCACCCGATTTTAGGGGTGGAATATGTGCAAAACGACTATTCATTAACCGATGAATACTTTGCAAAAATGGGCTTAAAAGTGCGTTACTTTATGCCGCCGAAATCAGTTGCACCGTATGCGTTCTATTTTGAAGCCAATGCCGATCTGCTGAATGATTACAGTAACTTAGAACTGATTAGCACCATTGCAACAATGGAAGCCTTCCAGAAAATTTACCGCCCGGAAATTTATAATGCAAACTCAGTCGCAGGCGAAACCTACAAACCTAGCCTGACTTATGAAGATTACTCTTTAACCAAAGTGGAATATGACCGTGTGGAACGCACCCAATTAGCCATTCAGCAAGGTAAATATGCCGAAGAACATTTCATCAAGCCGTATAAAGCGATTTTAGAAGCTTGGGTGAATGAGAAATAATTTTTTGTAGGGGCGTATGTCATACGCCTATTTGAATTTTTTCGGGCGTGCGATGCACGCCCCTACATATACAGGAATATACATTATGAGCAAAATCCTTCTCCCAGCCTCTACCGCAGGCAGCTTACCGAAACCAGCTTGGCTGGCGGAACCTGAAAAACTCTGGTCTGAATGGAAATTCAGCGGCCACGAACTGTTACAAGCGAAAAGAGATGCCCTGTTAGTGTCATTGGCAGAACAAACTGCCGCCGGCATTGATATTGTGAGTGATGGTGAACAGACCCGTCAGCACTTTGTAACCACTTTCATTGAACATTTAGAAGGAGTGGACTTCACCAAACGGGAAATCGTGCGTATCCGTAATCGCTATGATGCGAGCGTGCCGAGCGTGGTCGGTGAGGTTCGCCGCCCGAAATCGGTTTTCGTGGAAGATGCGAAATTCTTACGCAAACATACCGATAAACCAATCAAATGGGCGTTACCGGGGCCGATGACAATGATCGACACCCTTTATGATGGTCACTACAAAAGCCGTGAAAAATTAGCGTGGGAATTTGCCAAAATCCTCAACCAAGAAGCGAAAGAGTTAGAAGCGGCGGGTGTGGATATTATCCAGTTTGACGAGCCAGCGTTTAATGTGTTCTT
The DNA here is from genome assembly GCF_041807785.1 of Mannheimia sp. E30BD. Lineage (NCBI taxonomy): Bacteria > Pseudomonadati > Pseudomonadota > Gammaproteobacteria > Pasteurellales > Pasteurellaceae > Mannheimia > Mannheimia sp. E30BD. Next base: position 86,430 of record NZ_JBGTYX010000003.1, on the reverse strand, counting down.
TGATGAGTTAAACGACTGGGGTGTAGCCGCTCTTGAACGAGCAGCGGAAGGCTTAAAATGCGAAACGGCGGTGCATATTTGCTACGGCTATGGCATTAAAGCGAATACCGACTGGAAACAGACCCTCGGCAACGAATGGCGTCAATACGAAGAGAGCTTCCCGAAACTGCAACAATCAAGCATCGACATCATCTCGTTAGAGTGCCAAAACTCGAAAGTCCCGATGGATTTAATCGAGTTAGTGCGTGGCAAAAAAGTGATGTTAGGGGCGATTGATGTGGCGACCAATGTGATCGAAACATCGGAGCAAGTCGCTGACACTTTACGCAAAGCCTTACAATTTGTTGATGCAGATAAACTCTGGCCAAGCACTAACTGCGGTATGGCTCCGCTTTCTCGTGAAGTGGCTCGTGGCAAACTCAATGCGTTAAGTCAAGGGACAGCGATTTTACGAGCAGAACTAGAAGGTTAATTTTGCGATCTGCATCGAAAAAATAAATTTTGCCCTTTGCTGATTTTTCTTTTTCATCTCAAAATGGAGAAAAAGGGGCAATATGCTAAATTTATTTAAAAAGCCGATTAAGAAAAGCTCATTTGAAGCGTGGGCAAAATTAATGGACGATGTCGCAAAAGTTGCAATTCTAGCAATTCCTGTTATTCTTTATGGACAGTATTCATTGCTGATGAAATGCATACATTTATCTACATTACTTGTGGTTGTATATTCTTTACTTAGTTACAGCAAGAGAATTTAGAGAAACAGCAGAGGAGATGTAAAATGGATGGATTAACAGTTGGCTTGCTTATTTTGGCAGCTCTTGGTTTTGCTGCAATGCAATGAGCAAAACACCTAAAAGATCATAATCATTAATTTATAGCTATGCAAGCGGTCATTTTTGGTAAATTTTTTACGAAATATGATCGCTTGTTGTTTTCTAGTCTAGAATCAGAGAGTACTATTAAAATTAACACTATCTATTCTATTAAAAAATGCGTAAAATATCGGTAAATCAACTTACGCAAACGTTTACTTAAGCTTATAGGAGTCCAAAATGTTAAAACGTGATATGAATATCGCCGATTACGATGCAGTATTATGGCAAGCAATTCAAGATGAAGATCGTCGTCAAGAAGAGCATATTGAATTAATTGCATCAGAAAACTATGCAAGCCCGCGTGTAATGCAGGCTCAAGGCTCACAATTAACAAATAAATATGCTGAGGGCTACCCAGGTAAACGTTATTATGGTGGTTGTGAATATGTGGATATTGTTGAACAATTAGCCATTGATCGTGCAAAAGAATTATTTGGTGCAGATTATGCGAACGTTCAACCACATTCAGGTTCACAAGCAAATGCTGCCGTGTATATGGCATTATTGAATCCGGGTGATACCATTTTGGGTATGAGCTTGGCACATGGCGGACATTTAACACATGGTGCTTCAGTAAGCTTCTCGGGTAAAATTTATAAAGCAGAACAATATGGTATTACTGCTGAAGGTTTAGTAGATTACGATGCGTTACGCAAACAAGCACTTGAAGTAAAACCAAAAATGATTGTTGGTGGCTTCTCTGCTTATTCACAAGTGATGGATTGGGCGAAAATGCGTGAAATCGCTGATGAAGTAGGCGCTTACTTATTTGTAGATATGGCTCACGTTGCAGGTTTAATTGCAGCAGGTGTTTATCCTAACCCGCTTCCACACGCACACGTTGTGACTACCACAACCCATAAAACATTAGCCGGCCCTCGTGGTGGTTTAATTTTATCTTCATCGGGTGATGAAGAAATATATAAAAAACTACAATCTGCAGTATTCCCAGCAGGTCAAGGTGGCCCATTAATGCACGTTATTGCGGCAAAAGCGGTATGTTTCAAAGAAGCATTAGAGCCAGAGTTTAAAACTTACCAACAACAAGTGGTGAAAAATGCAAAAGCGATGGTGGAAGTATTTAAACAACGTGGTTTTGAGGTAGTTTCAAATGGTACGGAAAATCACCTATTCCTTGTAAGCTTTGTAAAACAAGGTTTAACCGGTAAAGCAGCAGATGCAGCTTTAGGTGCAGCGAACATTACGGTAAATAAAAACTCCGTACCGAACGATCCACAAAAACCATTCATCACTTCAGGTATTCGTGTAGGTACCCCATCGGTAACTCGCCGTGGTTTCAAAGAAGATGATGTGGTTGCATTAGCAGGTTGGATGTGTGATGTGTTAGAAAGCATTGGTAAAGACAACCACGAACAAGTAATCGCAGAGACGAAGGCGAAAGTATTAGAAATCTGCAAACGTTTACCAGTTTATGCTTAAAATAAATACAATATTTTAGCAAAGCAAAGCAAAGAAAAAGGCGAATTAAATTCGCTTTTTTTCATCTTCTTTACTGAATTACCCAATAATACCAAACTGCTGTGCTAAGAATAGTAAGGCAAAAGCAGTTAGGTAAATTAGACCAACTACTGCTAACCAGAATAACCCGCCCGTTGCACGGTGTTCACCTTTCAGTACTAACGAGAAATTTAACCACGCAAAAATTGGTGTTGAAACAAATGAAGAGATCATTGCAAATTTCAACATAGTTGCTACATCTCTCATAGATACGGTAATAATGATGATTCCGATGATTGAAGTTGCTGTCATCCAAATGCTTAATTCAGCTTGTGAATGCTCTTTACGCCCCATTAAAAGACGTAATGATTCCGCATTCGCACGAGAATAGCCATCAATAACGGTAATAGTTGTACCAAACATACACATAAAGGCAATGAATGCAATTAACAGCTTAGCCCAATCGCCAATAGCGAAAGCGTACATTTTAATTAACTGACCAATGTAAGCCACGCCAGCCGCTTCTACTTTTTCACCAGAACCATATTGCACTAATGCCCCTAAAGCTAAGAATACAATCGCAAGAATAGCAGTACCGATATAACCTACATTAAAATCAAAAATACCATCTTGGAAACTGATTTTTCTAAAACGTTTTTTTGCTACTACCCACATTGAATTTATTGCCGAAATTTCAATCGGAGCAGGCATCCAACCCATTAACGCTACAATAAAACCAAGTGCGGCTAAATTCCAAGGTGATGGTTCAATAAAATCGGGTGCAACCGGAATACCACCTTTTAATGCTGCAATAATTACTGCTGTAACAGTAGAAATAGTTAATGCAATCATAATCCATTTAGATAGTGAATCTAAGAAACGATAGCGCCCTAAAATCAATACTCCCCAAGTTACTGCAATTACAATCGCGCCTGCCATCGGTATGCTTAGATCAAAGGAAACACCTAATGCAGAGAAAATAAATTTTAAAATTGCAGCGCAAACAATCCCAACTGCAGCTGTATTAATCATTCCAGCAAGCACATTAAGAATGAAAAAAATAACAAGATAAATTCCACCTTTATCTTTATAACCTTCTAATAAACTTTTATCACTAGATAAAGTGTACTGCACACCAAAACGGAAAAATGGATATTTAAATAAATTCGCTAAAATAATAATAATAGCTAATTGCCAGCCATAAATTGCCCCTGCTTGGGTGGAAGCAACAATATGTGAGCCACCTACCGCCGCAGATGCCATTAAAATACCTGGCCCCATTGCAGCAAATTTGCTTTGCCAAGTAGATTGTTCTGCCTGTTGTGTCATATATTCTCCAAAATACGTGTAAGACCTTAAATGAACTTCCATTCTACCCATAAAATAAAGTGAAAAATAGACACCTCAAATCTTTGTTAAAAAAATGCTAAAATTATTATGCTACTTAATAAATTGAAACTATTTTACATAACGATAATAAAAACAATTTAACAACATTTAATGCTAAAAATATAATCGTAATCAGATAAAAATAAAATTTAATTTTTTTATTAAAAATATAGAAAAGATACGAAACAGAGATAAATTTGTAAATTTTTAGCACAATTCAGCCGCTTGCAGGCAATAAAAAAGTGCGTTACCGCACTTTTTATCATTAAGATGAGATTATTTTGAATAGCGTTGGAATACTAAACACGCATTCGTTCCACCGAAGCCGAAGCTGTTAGACATTACCGTGGTTAATTCTTTATCTTGGCGTTCGGTCACAATATTCATTCCTTCTGCTTGTTCATCAAGCGTTTCAATATTAATGCTTGGTGCGATAAAGTTGTTATCTAGCATTAATAATGAATAAATTGCTTCGTGGGCCCCTGCTGCACCAAGTGAATGCCCTGTCATGGATTTGGTGGAAGAAATAGCTGGAGTTTTATCGCCAAATACATTGCGGATTGCACCAAGTTCTTTGACATCACCTACCGGAGTTGATGTGCCGTGTACATTGATGTATTCAATGTCACCGTTTACGGTTGCCATTGCTTGCTTCATACAACGCTCTGCACCTTCACCGCTTGGAGCAACCATATCATAACCGTCAGACGTTGCACCATAGCCCACGATTTCGGCATAGATTTTTGCACCACGAGCAAGAGCGTGTTCTAACTCTTCCACCACTAATACCGCACCGCCACCTGAAATCACGAAGCCATCACGGTTTGCATCATAAGCACGGCTTGCTTTGGTTGGTGTGTCATTATATTTAGAAGAAACAGCTCCCATTGCATCAAACTGTGTTGCACCTTCCCAGCAAAGCTCTTCTGCTCCACCGGCAAAAACAACGTCTTGTTTGCCTAATTGGATTAACTCCATTGCGTGTCCTATTGCGTGAGCGGAGGTTGCACAAGCAGAGCTAATCGAATAGTTTACACCCTTGATTTTAAATGGTGTTGCTAAGCAAGCTGATACGCTTGATGCCATTGTTTTAGTTACCGCATAAGGACCGATACCTTTTACTCCACGAGGTCCACGTACTGCATCTGTTGCCGCAACTTGACCACGAGCTGAACCGATACCAGAACCAATAACTAAACCAGTACGCTCGTGCGAGATATGCTCTTCGGCTAAGCCAGCATCTTCGATTGCTTCTTTCATACAAATATAAGCATAGGCTGCTGCATCCCCCATAAAACGATACACTTTACGGTCAATCAAATCAGCAGGATTTAATTTAATTGTACCTGCAACTTGGCTACGCATACCTACTTCAGCAAAACTAGGTACAAATTCAATGCCTGATTTACCTTCTTTTAATGAAGCTAACACTTCTTCTTTATTGTTACCAATACTTGAAACAACACCTACACCTGTAATAACAACTCTTTTCATTTTGTTTCCTTCATCCATCATTTTGTTCTGAAAAAATAGTTAATTCAGCTTACACTTGTTCGCTCAAATTAGCTACTAAAACTTGCTTATTTTACACAAAATTATGACTGGTCTGAACTCTTTTCAGTCACAATAACCACAAGATGGTGTTTTTTAGGCAAAATGGATCTGCTCAATTTCTTAACTTTTTTAGTATATTTCATTACATAATCTAGACTTTTCAGCTAAAATGTTAAGCAGAACATATTTTTTGAAGGAAATTGACGTGAAAACACTCTCCCTTGAAGCTAATACAGCAACAATTGTAGAAGGAACTGCTATTAAAGCAAGTGAGGCGAATTTTTCCCAAAAATTAGCTTTGACGAAACAAAGAATCGATAAACTCAATGCTTATCGTATTGAGCGAGCAATTAGTGCCAACAATCAAAGTTTTGTTCACGTTTTTTCATTAGTTCCGTTACTTATTCATCTTAATCACCCAAGTCTTCCTGCCTATGTTGAAAATGCACCGCAAGGCATTTGGTATTTTGAATTATCTGATTATCAAAAAAATTCATTGATGTCTTATAGCTTCAATGAAGCAATCTCTGACTATCGTTTAAAAGATCAAACCCATTTTGATGCACTTTATTGTATGGGCAGCACAGGTTCTATTACCCAAACCAGCCTGTCAGATTTAGATTTATGGCTCTGCTATTCAAATACGCTCACTATTGAACAATATAAATTAATGGAGCTTAAAATTACTAAGCTACAAGAATGGGCAAAAACCTTTGATGTGGACATTAATATTTTCTTAATGAACCCAGAGCAATTTAAAACACAAACTTACAGCAGCGGTGTAACAAATGAACACAGTGGCTCTGCTCAGCACTTTTTCTTACTTGATGAATTTTACCGTTCAGCCATATTACTGGCGGGTAAACGCTTGCTGTGGCTACACTTGCATAAAGATGAATATCAAAATGCCCATAATAATCCTGAAATTGATTTAACTGAATGGGTGGATTTTGGCGACTTTTCGAGTCTTTCTGCCAGCGAATTTTTTGGGGCAAGCCTTTGGCAACTCTATAAAGGGATCAATAATCCTTATAAATCCGCTATTAAGATTTTGTTGTTAGAGTGCTACGCCCACACCTACCCGAAAACTAAATTAATTTCAAAAGAATTTAAGAAAAGAATTTTAAGTGATGAGGCAATCGAATATCATTTTGACCCTTATTTGGCAATGCTTGAGCTGGTTACCGAGCAACTTGTTATTCGCAAGGAATGGGTAAAATTAGACCGCTTGCGTGTCTGTTTTTATGCCAAAGCAATTGAAGGGGAAATCAGAAAAAATTGGCGTACAGAAGTATTACAATCTTTGGTTGAGCAATGGTCTTGGAACGAAGCACAAACTTTGTTGCTACAAAACCGCCAAAATTGGAAAATTAAGCAAGTGATGAATCACGAAAATATGCTGATCGATCATCTACTGCAAAGCTATCGTAACTTAATCCACTTTGCTCGGAAATTCCATCTTAATCCAAGTATTATGACCAATGATACCGATATTTTGATGCGAAGACTTTATTCGGTATTTGAAACCTTACCGGGTAAAGTGCAGCTAATTAATCCGAAAATATCATCAAATTTAGCAGAAAATGCGGTAACTTTTATTGAAGTGAAAGCAGGCAGTTCATCAATGCAAGCGGGCTGGTATTTGGTAAACCAAGCACCGAGAAGTCAGTATGATTCGAACCTTCGCTATGTTCACTACAACAAAAGCCCTATTAAACTGATTGCTTGGGGGCTTTTTAATGGCATTATAAATGCCAATACCCATTTACACACAGTAAGCGATAATCTGAATACGCAGAAATTACGTCAATTTATTACTGACTTACGCTTAACTTTCCCAATTCAAGCACCAGAAATAACAAATGAGGATATGCATCACCCGAATAAAATTCGCAATTTAGCGATTGCAATTAATTTAGTGCAAGATCCGACAGAAACCATTACTGATTTACCTAAAAAAGTTTCCCAAAGTGATTTATTCAACTTCGGTAAAACACAAAAAACTTTAGTAGGAAGTGTAAGTATTATTTATCGCAATGTTTGGAATGAAATCCGTACTCAGCATTTTGATGGCGAAGATGCAATTTTAAAAGCCCTTAAATTGGTCTCTAACCGTATTTATCAAGGTGCAGCATCACCAAATTCAGTGAATATTTTTTGCTATAGTAAATATCTACGTAGTAATTTGCGTGAGTTTGTTTCCGACTTAGTACATAAATGTATTACGATCCAAACAGGTTGTTTCTTACAAGCTGATGAACTCCGCCACTTAAAAATTGCAGGAAAAACCTGGCAGGTACTTTTCCGTAAACAAACGGTAGGCATTAAGCAGATTGACGAACAAGCGGTCGAAAATCGTGAAAATTTTGCAAATCTAGCTGCTAATACAGTAAAAGAAGTATTTCCTCAAAAAATCAGCGAATTTGCCAGCGAAGGCTTTTTACAATTCTTCTTTGAAGACAACCAAGACAGTAGTTTTAATGTATATGTGGTTGATGAAAAAAATAGTGTGGAAAGTTACTATAATTGTTCCGGTAATAAAGAAGAGAAAATAAGAAAAATCAATAAGTTACAGCACAATAAACGGCTAAAAACAGAAACTGAAGCCTCATTCGGTAGTTTTAATCACCCACAGTTTTACCAGCTAATTTCGCCTAATGGCGAGCTGTCTATTGTACCGTTTCAAAGTCGCCAACATTTGGATTATTTAGCACAACAAGAACAAAAATGTTAAACCTTATTCAAAAGGGCTACTTCTTAGAAGAAGTAGCCCTTTAATCATCTTTATAACTTCACTGGCTCAATAATTTCACTTGGGTAACAGCCTAATACTTTCACATAGCTCGTTACTTTTTTAAGCTCTGTCAATGCGTTTTGCGTATTTTCTGAATGAATATTCGCCTCAAGCTCCACATAGAACATCTCTTCCCAAGGCTTACCGTAAATTGGGCGAGATTCCAATTTCATCATTCGGATATTGTGATTCTTAAACACAATTAACGCATCAACCAATGCACCTGCTTGCTGACTCGTTGTCATCAAGAGCAAGGTTTTTGTTTGTACCTGTGGCGAAACTTGCACAGGCTCTTTTGATAACACAATAAAGCGAGTGATATTGTTTGGCTGATTTGCAATATCCGTTTTAACATTGGTCAAGCCATATAATTTTCCGCCATCTTCATTGCCTAGTGCCACAATATTTGGCTTATTTAAGCGAGCCACCATTTGCATTGCGTGCGAACTGCTTTCACAATATTTGATATGGACTTTATCAAGCGTTGCTAAAAATTGGCTACACTGCTGAGCTGGTTGTGGGTGGGTATAAACCGTATCAACTTCCGCTAAATCTACATTTCCGTTTGCTAATACACAATGTTTGATTGGATATGCTAATTCCCCCACCAGCGTTAAGTCTGTGTGTTGCAATAAATCATACACTTCATTGATTGAGCCTGAGGTAGTATTCTCTAATGGTAATACGCCAAACTCAGCTTCGCCGCTTTGAACTTTCTCAAATACCTCATCAAATGAGCCACAACTTAATTCAACTAATGCACCTTGATATTTTTTAGCAAATTGGCGAGAAGCCATATTCGAGTAAGAACCACGCATTCCTAAAAAAGCGATAGCAATCTGCTCTTCTTTTTGTGCATTTAGTTTATTTTGCAGATAATTTTGTTGGGTAAGAACGGAATCTTCAATAATACGTTGGAAAATTTGGGTCACATATTGTGGATCGAGCTGATAATTTTCAGCTTCGGCAAAATTCACCAGCTCTTGAAGTAAGGCTTTCTCACGCTCTAAATCACGCAATGGCTTTTGTGTGATTTCTTTGCTTCTTACCACATCAAAAGCAAGGCGATGGCGTTCTGCAAGTAGTTTTAATAAGTTGCGATCAAGATTAGTAATTTGTGTTCGAATATCGGATAAATCTAAAGACATTAATATATTCTCTTATAATAACGAATGTCGGAATTATAACCTGTTCAAAAATAAAGAAAAGACAAGCGGTCGCTTTTGCCTAAAAATTTGCAAATATCTAATCAAATCAATAGAGAAAGCAACCTTTATTCCTTTACTTTTTTTGCTAGAATAGTTTATCTTTTAACCCAAAGATTATTACTTAATCAAGGAGTTCACAATGAAAAAACTGATTGCCCTTTCGTGTATAGCACTTTTAGCGGCTTGTACACAGCCCCATAAACACGAGAAACATAACCCTGATGTACACCATAAAAATCCTGCATTAATGCAAGCAATGAAAGAGTGCCACAGCACCCTGAAAGATAAAAAAGATATGCCTACTTTTGAGCAATGCTTAAAAGAGAAAGGGTTTAAAAAACCAGCCAATCACCCAAAAATGAAAGGCAAATATAAACATAAAAACCCTAAATTTGCGAAAGCCGTGAAAGAATGCCACAAAGGCGTTAAGAGCGTTGAAGATAGTGCAAAATTTGAAGCTTGCTTGAAAGAAAAAGGCTTTGAAAAACCAGCGAACCACCCGAAAGTAGGTTCATACCACTAAATATTAAATAAAAAAACGTAGGGGCGACAAATTTTTCGCCCTTTCTATATTCGTAAAAATTAGGGAGAACGCTGTTCTCCCTATGTTCAATTAAGAAACACACTCTACTCTTTCAGCATTCCCTAAAATTCCTTTGTGGCGTAATAATGCATCAAGGGTTGGTTTGCGTCCACGGAAACGTTCAAATAGCACCATTGGTTCTTCTGAACCACCACGCGTTAAGATGTTATCTAAGAACGACTGTCCTGTCTCTGCATTGAAAATACCTTCTTCCTCAAAGCGTGAATAAGCATCGGCAGAAAGCACTTCCGCCCATAAGTAGCTGTAATAACCTGCCGCATAGCCACCTGCAAAAATATGGGAGAAGCTGTGTGGCGTTCTTGCCCAATCTACCCCTTTTGCAACAGCAACTTGATCTTTCACTTCTTTAAGTAATGCTAATACTTGTCCTTGTTTGTTCGGGTCATATTCTGTATGTAAGCGGAAATCAAATAAACCAAACTCTAATTGACGCAGTACGAACATTGCTGCTTGGAAGTTTTTCGCTGCAAGTAGTTGATCTAATTTTGCTTTCGGTAATGGCTCACCTGTTTCGTAATGCCCTGAAATGAAAGCTAACGCCTCTTCTTCCCAACACCAGTTTTCTAAGAATTGGCTTGGTAATTCAACCGCGTCCCACGGCACACCGTTAATACCTGCTACATCGCCCACATCAATTTCGGTCAGCATATGGTGAATACCGTGTCCGAACTCGTGGAATAAAGTGGTTACTTCATCGTGAGTGAATAACGCTGGTTTGTCGCCAATCGGTTTATTGAAGTTACAAGTTAAATAGGCAACCGGTTTTTGTAATGTGCCGTCTGCCAAGCGTTTTTGATTGATGCAATCGTCCATCCACGCACCGCCACGCTTATTTTCACGAGCGTATAAATCAAGGTAGAACGAACCACGCAAGCGGTCATTTTTATCAAAAATATTGAAAAAACGCACGTCTTTGTGCCAAACATCTACACCTTGTTGCTCTTCTACTCGCATACCGAAAACACGTTTCATCACTTCAAATAAGCCTGATAAAACACGGTTTTCTGGGAAATATGGGCGAAGCTCTTCGTCATTCACTGAATATAACGCTTGTTTTTGTTTTTCGCTGTAGAAGGTAATATCCCATAAATCCAGATGTTCTACGCCAAAATGCTCTTTCGCAAATTTTTTCAGCTCGCATAATTCATTTTTGCCTTGTGCTTTTGAGCGAGTGGCTAAATCATTTAAGAAATCCAGCACTTGCTGCGGATTTTCCGCCATTTTAGTGGCTAATGAGTAGTCAGAATAGGTTTTAAAGCCAAGCAGTTGCGATCTTTCGTGGCGAAGTTTAAGAATTTCATCAATAATCGCACTGTTATCCCACTTGCCTGCATTCGGGCCTTGATCAGAGGCACGGGTTACATAAGCACGGTACATTTCTTCACGCAAGGCTTTGTTTTCACAGTAAGTCATTACTGGCAAATAGCTTGGAATTTCAAGGGTAAAGCGATAGCCTTTTTTGCCTTTACTTTCTGCCGATAATTTTGCTGCCTCTAATGCAGATTCTGGTAAGCCTTTTAATTGTGCTTCGTCAGTAATCACAATATCCCAACCCATCGTTGCGTCTAGCACATTATTGCTAAATTGCGAATTGAGTTCAGATAAGCGTGCAGAAATTTCGCCATAGCGTTTTTGTTTATCTGCTGGCAGAGAAATACCCGATAATTCAAAATCTTGTAGGCTGTTTTCAATCGCTTTTTTCTGTGCAGTCGAATAAGTTTCAAATTCAGGGCTGTTTTTTAATTTTAAGTAGCCTTGATATAACCCCTGATGTTGCCCCGCCCAAGTGCTGTATTCCGATAATAACGGCAAGCACGCTTGGTAAGCCTCACGCAACTCTGGGGAATTTTTCACCGCATTCAAATGCCCTACCGGTGACCACGCACGGGAGAATTTATCCCCTGCCATTGCTTGTGGCATATAGAAATTTTCCCACGTCGGGTTTTCAATTTGTGCGACTTTTTCAACGGTTTCACGGCATTCTTTGATCACCGCTTCTACCGCCGGTTTGATATGTTCAGGTTTGATTTGTGAGAACGCAGGCAAGCCTGTGTAATTTAAAAGAGGGTTAGACATTATTTTTTCCTTTTATGGTCAAAATGAAAATTCGTATCAAGATAATACACAAAGTGAGAGAGAAAAGAAAACAGGCGGTCATATTTCAATAATTTTTTGCAAAAAAATCACAAAATATGACCGCTTGTCTTTAGAATTTGACTGTATGCCCGTAACTTTCAATGATTTTTTGGATACGCTCTAAATCCTCTTTAGGCGGTGGCATTACCCCTTCCAGCTCATATTTATAGCCTAAGGTTTCCCATTTGTGAGCCCCTAAACGATGATAAGGCAGAAGTTCCACTTTCTCAATGTTATCCATTCCTTGAATAAACTGCCCTAAACGATGGGCAGAATCATCGTCATCAGTATAACCCGGCACGACCACATAGCGAACCCAAGTCGGTTTATTTAATTTGTGCAGATAACGGGCGAAATCAAGGGTACGCTTATTCGATACCCCGACTAAATCTTGGTGAACTTCATCATTGAGCTGTTTTAAATCCAGCAAAACCAAATCGGTCACTTCAAGCATTTCATCAACCACCGGGCTATAATGGCGAACAAACCCATTGGTATCTAAGCAGGTATTAATGCCCTCCGCTTTACAGGCACGGAACCAATCCCGCACAAACTCCATTTGCAGCACCGCTTCCCCACCCGAAGCCGTGACACCACCGCCGGTCGCTTTCATAAAATGCTTATAAGTCGTGACTTCTTTCATCAGCTCTTCAACCGTAATTTCTTTGCCACCATCAAGATCCCAAGTATCACGATTATGACAATATTTGCACCGCATCAAACAGCCTTGCAAGAACAGAATAAAACGAATCCCCGGTCCATCTACCGTACCGCAGGATTCGAAAGAATGGATACGTCCAACAACAGACATTTGTCACCTCAACCCTCAAAAAATTTTGAGAAATTGTAGCAAATTTTTATGTTGTTCGCAGAAATAAATCACGCCGGTATATTTTAAGAAAGGAGAAATTCATACTATTTTTTGATCTCTTTCAGAAAATCAATAAATAACGATTTTTGCGTTTGGGTTAATTCCTGCCAATAGCGGTCGGCTTCATCGCTGTTCCAATCAAACCCTTCCATACAATCGGCAAAAAAGTAGCTAATCGGTGTTTTCAAAAAGGTCGCAATCGCCACCAAATGTGCCACATTGATCTTATTCGCCCCTCGCTCATAGCGTGAAAGCTGCGGCTGGGAAATATCCACATACTCTGACAGCCTTTCTGCCGAATACCCCATTTCTCTACGTTTTTGTTGAATGCGTTGACCTATTAGCCGATCTATGTTACTTGGCACAAACTTTGCCATAACTATACTCTCTAAAATTATTCATTAATTGCATATTCTTAGAGTTTTTTATGCTTGCAAGAAGAAACATAAAGGATTAAAATTTTAATAAATTATTCATTTATGGTGTTATCTATGAGAAATTTAATTCCTATATCTAAAACAGAATTTCCAACATCTCCTGTTTGTTATCCTTTCGATGATAGTGGCTTAATATTCAGTTGGGGGAATTTTTGGTTACAGTTACAAAAAAATCCCTTGCCAATCTATGCCAAAAGAACTAGCGATTCTCCTTTAAAATACCTTTATTCTCTTTCAGTTTTCGAACGTAGGGATATTAACCCAAAGGCATCTTTACTTCCGATTGCTATAGCTACATTAGAACAAATGAATGTAGAACATCCAAATAATAAACAAATAGTAGAAATATTAGGAAAAAATCCACCAATAATGATAGGACTATTTTTTAACGGTCACAGATATAACTGTGGTGAATTATCTGTCGATATCTTACCTGAAAGTGAGATCAGCTCTTTTTTAGGAGAAGTTATAGCTGATTATATTAATTTTACAGGTGAACAAAAATATATTGGAAATATAGAACAAGCTTATGGTCATCCTGATACAGGACTACCTAAAAAAGAGAAAAAAAAAAGGATTTTTCACAAAATTATTTGGATTATAGGAGTTTTTATTATGCTTTCATTTATCACATTAGCCATTGCTTATTTTATTGAACCAAGTTCTACTTCATTCTTGGTTGCATTACTTATTGGTTCTATTTTAGGAAATCTGATACAAGGCTACCCAAGCAGTATTATTCCAGAAGGAATAGCAGTATTTATTCTTGCTCCAGCAATTTATACTTATTTTCAACCAGAAAGTTTTATTAGATTTCTTGGATTTAGTATGGGTGTTTATATTATTGCATTCGTGATACGTTTTGGAATAGATATTTTACTTGGATTATTCTTTTCACTATTTGCAAAAGGAAAATAAAAGATGTCTGATAAAATTTTAACATCTTGGAATCCAGCTATCCGTTGGTTATTACTTCCTTTTATGTGCATTATATGTCCATTTATATTATATATAATTGCTAGTATATTTGTGGGATTCGATGAAGGAAGATTATTTCGAGTCGGTGCTGGTTCCTATGAAATCACCAGCTTTGATACCTATTTCTATGAATGTTTAAGAAGCATTATCTTTAGTTCGGGTTTTATACTTCCAATTATCTTTTTAGCTCCCAGCCATACAAAAACTACCATCAATGTAGTAAGAACTCTAATGTTTATTACTTTCATTGGTATATTTATTTGGTTTTTATCACTTGATCTAAATTTTGGCTTTTGAGGTATGCTTAAACTTACAGGGTATTTTATATGCCTTTGTCTAGGTTTATTTGTTGATAAGTTTTTTGATATTGAAGATTAAGTAGGAATACTATGTTCAATTTTAACCAACAAAATCCCAATGTAAAAATTGCAATCATCTTAGGTATTAGTCTTATATTTTGTGTAACTATATATTCTATAGTAAATGCTACCTTTCGGAAAACAGATACAACTCGTTGTGTTGATGCATATCTTGAAGATCATAAATATGCCTCTAAACTAGAAGCCTATAAAAAATGTCGTTATTTATTGAAACGATAGTTTTTAATTAACTTTTTAATATAAGGATAGCTAATGAAAAAATATCTACTGAGCCTAATTGCTTTTACTCTCTCTACCCAAGCCCTCGCCTGCGATGAAGATTACGGTCAGGGTCAACGTTACTCTACAGGTTACTATCTTAAAAATGGTAAGCTAACCAAAAGCAAGGTAGAAAATTGTTCAAATGGAATGCAAGAACAGAGCCATACTTTTGATGATGTTACTATGGTAAGTTTTATCAATATAAACTTAGCTATGACAACAGGTGGAAATGGCTATCAAACTGATGTTTATATCAATGGGAAAGAAGCAAAAGAAACCAAACGCTTAAAAGGAATTCCTACTAACTTTAGAGGGCAGTGCTATCAGCCCAAAGCTAAAGGTGTAAAACAAGTTTATTGTATTTAGCTCTCATTTTAATAAACAGCCCAATTCAGGGCTGTTTTGCTTTACACTTCAAACCTCATCTTTAAAAAATCGACTTTTTTAAACCTATTTTGGCGATATGTTTACGCCATCAACATATCAAGCGAATATGTTTAAATTTTTGCAATTTTTAAAGCTATTTCGACCGCTTGCAAGCGGTTATTTTTAAAGAACTTTTTGCCAAACGCCTTGCGGCAGTAGATAAACCTCTTTTTCTGCTTTTTCCCCTTCGCCGACAATATGTCCAATACCGCTTGTCATTACCGCAAGGGTAACGTCAAAGGCGTTGATACTATCGCCGTAACCTGCCGTGAGGTTAAACATAGAGCCATCAGCCAGCAAGTAAATCGTTTTATCTCCGACTCGGTAAGCATTCACATAGGGAATAGGCTCGCTCATCGGGTACTGTTTTAAGAAAGGTACATCAATTTCTTCTGCAACGTGTCCGACATTTAAAATAAATAAACCTGATTTTGCTTGCTCAAGTAGCTTGCCACTCAATACATTTTTTGCCCCTGTTGCAGTGACAATCACATCAGCAATTTTTACCGCTTCTGCTAATGGCATTACTTGCCAACCGTCATATTCGGCTTGTAATGCACGAGCTTTATCAATTTCAGCAATAATCACTTTTCCGCCATAGGCTTTGGCTGATGCTGCAACACCTTGTCCAACTAAGCCATAGCCAATTACGACAACGGTTTTCTCGTGTAAACTTAAATGGGTAGTATTAAAGAAAGTATGCCACGCCGTTAAACCTACCATATGGCGGTTATGTAAGCCCTCTTTTACGGGTAAGTCGTCCCAGTTAAAAATGGGGTAATTTGGCTTCAAGCCATTTAAACGATTCACGCCTGATCCGGTTGCTTCTAAACCTGCTTTTACCGCTGTTTTTAAACCTTTAGAGTGGATTAATGAGGTTAAATCTGATCCCATCTCACATAAATGAGTTGGTTGCCAATCAATCGCTTTTTGAAAACTGTCGTGCCAATCCGAGTGTGACATATTTCGCCAAGCATAGGCTTCTGCTCCTTGCTCCACTAAATAGGCTACAACATCATCTTGTACGGTGGTTGGGTTGCAAGTGGTTAAAAACACTTTTGCCCCTTTATCTAGCAAACCTTTCACTAACGGAGCCATTTTCAAATCTAAGTGCATATTGCACGCCAAGCGGACGTGAGATAAATCAGGTAAAGCCTCAACAGCCGCACGTGTACGGGTCATATGTAGTGTTGCCCAATTTAATTCAGCAGAAAAATTTTGATACATTAAAGAAACCTTATATAAACAAATTAATAACATATTGGAATTATACGCTATATTTAAATTTTTGCATTTTTTAAAACTATTTCGACCGCTTGCAAGCAGTCGGTTTTTCTGAAAACTTTGCAAACCTAGCCAGCGTGGTACTTGGCGGCGACCTCTTTTACCAGTAAATCGAAATCGCTTTCGTAGGTGAGATCTTGTTTAACTCGGTATTTTTCAAATTCGCTGAGGGCGAAAGATTTAGCGATTTCAGCGGTAACTTTGCCAGCATCTTGTAAGATTTCTCGGTCGGTGGCGGCAAGAAAGCGGTTGAGGCGGGTTTCCCAATCTGCCATTGTCATCGGAATTTGTCGTTCTGCCATATCTTCTGCCATATCCAAATAGGCTGAGACCAGCCGTTGTAATTGTGCCAATTCGTTATCCGATAAATAATTTTTGGCAACCACTACATCGAAAGGGTAAATTTTGCCTTGCGGAGCGTCTTTCCAATTCGTCAGCCACATATTTGGTTTTTCAGCGTTGGCTCGTGCCATAATCAGTTCGGCGGCGGTGTGTCCGTGAATTGCCCAATGGAGCTTGTTCTGCACGGTCGCAAAAAAACGCTTGGTGGCGGTTGCAGTGCGGTCGTAGTCCACGGCAGTGGCGTAGATGTCAGTAATTTTCTGGTAGAACTTGCGTTCGGATAAGCGAATTTCCCGAATCCGGGCAAGCTGTTCTTCAAAGTATTTTTTGCCCAAAATCGTGCCGTCATTTTTCAGCCGTTCATCGTCCATCGCAAAGCCTTTAATCGCAAAACTCTGCACAATTTCGGTCGCCCATTTGCGAAACTGCACTGCTCGCTCGGAATTGACTTTATAACCCACCGCAATAATTGCCGACAGATTATAATGCTTGGTGTGGTAGTTTTTGCCGTCTTGGGCAGTTATCCAAAAAAATTGGATAACTGAATTTTCAGCTAACTCATTGTCACTAAAGATTTTTTTGAGATGATAGCTAATGGTTCGTACATCAACATCATACAACACCGCCATCATTTTTTGGCTGAGCCAGACATTTTCATCGGCGTAAATGGCATCAGCCTGGCTTTCGCCGCTGGCTGTAATAAAAGTGAGGTATTCCGCCACAGAGGAACGAATTAAATCTTGCTTAGACATCTCTTTCTCCCATATAGAATACTGTAATTATAAACAATATTGTAAGAGCTGTGTCAATGAATAGCCAATTTTTCGAGCGAGATCACAAAAAAACCGCTTGCGGCATAAATGCTACAAGCGGTTGATTATTACTCACAAAATTGTTTCCAATTTTGTTCGCTCCTACGGAGCCGTCGGCAAAGCCAACGTTCAAAACGCAATGCGTTTTGTGGCTAAAAGTTTTGCAAATTGCTATTACATACTTTCAGTAAAGGTACGGGTAATTACGTCCATTTGTTGCTCTTTAGTTAAAGAGTTGAAACGTACCGCGTAACCTGATACACGAATGGTTAATTGTGGATATTTCTCTGGGTGTTCTACCGCATCTAATAATGTATCGCGATTTAATACGTTCACATTTAAGTGCTGACCACCTTCTACTGTTGCTTCGTGGTGGAAGTAGCCATCCATTAAACCTGCAAGGTTACGTTTTTGTGCTTCGTAATCTTTACCTAACGCATTTGGTACGATTGAGAAGGTATAAGAGATACCATCTTTCGCATACGCAAATGGCAATTTAGCCACAGAAGTAAGTGAAGCAACCGCACCTTTTTGGTCACGTCCGTGCATTGGATTCGCACCTGGTCCAAATGGTGCACCGCTACGACGACCATCTGGGGTATTACCTGTTTTCTTACCATAAACCACATTAGATGTGATAGTAAGTACAGATTGAGTTGGCGTTGCATTGCGGTATGTGTTGAGTTTTTGAATTTTTTTCATAAAACGCTCAACTAAATCGACAGCAATTTCGTCTACACGGTTATCATTGTTACCAAATTGTGGATATTCGCCTTCAATTTCAAAGTCAGTCGCCACGTTTTTCGTCACACCAACAACTTCACCCGCTTTGTTTTTAATTTCAATATCACTACGAATTGGTTTTACTTTCGCATATTTAATGGCTGAAAGTGAGTCTGCTGCAACCGATAATCCAGCAATACCACACGCCATCGTACGGAATACATCACGATCGTGAAGAGCCATTAATGCTGCTTCGTATGCATATTTATCGTGCATAAAGTGAATGATATTTAACGCCGTCACATATTGGGTTGCTAACCAGTCCATAAAGCTGTCTAAGCGAGTCATTACATCATCGTAATCTAAGTATTCACTTGTGATTGCTTCAGATTTTGGCCCTACTTGATCGCCTGATTTCTCATCAATACCGCCATTGATTGCGTATAATAAGGTTTTCGCTAAGTTTGCACGAGCACCAAAGAATTGCATCATTTTACCGACAATCATTGGGCTTACACAGCACGCAATCGCATAGTCATCGTTTTGGAAATCAGGACGCATTAAGTCATCGTTTTCATATTGTACTGATGAGGTATCAATAGAAACTTTCGCACAATAACGTTTGAACGCATCTGGTAATTGCTCAGACCAAAGAATCGTTAAGTTTGGCTCTGGCGAAGGCCCCATTGTATAAAGCGTGTGTAAAATACGGAAACTGTTTTTCGTTACTAATGTACGACCATCTAAACCCATACCTGCTAAGGTTTCAGTTGCCCACATTGGGTCACCTGAGAATAATTGATCGTATTCAGGTGTACGCAAGAAGCGTACCATACGCAATTTCATTACTAAGTGGTCGATTAACTCTTGGGCTTCTTGCTCGGTAATTTTGCCCGCTTTTAAATCACGCTCGATATAAATATCTAAGAATGAAGATACACGACCGAATGACATTGCCGCACCGTTTTGTGATTTAACTGCTGCAAGATAAGCAAAATAAGTCCATTGCACCGCTTCTTGTGCGTTGGTTGCAGGGCCTGAAATATCAAAGCCATAGCTTGCCGCCATCTCTTTCATTTTGCCTAATGCACGGTGTTGCTCGGCAATTTCTTCACGTAATTGAATGGTTGCTTGAATATCTTCACCCGATTCTAAACGAGCCTGTAATGAAGCAAACTGACGTTGTTTGTCTTTCATTAAGAAATCTGCACCGTAAAGAGCCATACGGCGGTAGTCACCAATGATACGACCACGACCATAGGCATCTGGTAAGCCTGTAATTACGCCCGATTTACGGCAGCGTAAAATATCTGGAGTGTAAACATCAAATACACCTTGGTTGTGAGTTTTGCGGTATTCAGTAAAAATTTGCTCTACTTCAGGTTTTAATTCACGGCGATAAACTTTACAAGAACCTTTTACCATATTGATACCACCAAACGGCATAATGGCACGTTTTAATGGTGCATCAGTTTGAAGACCCACGATTTTCTCTAATGATTTATCAATATAACCCGGTGCGTGTGAAGTAATGGTTGATGGCGTGTCGCAATCAATATCGTACGGTTCGTGCGTTTTGTTTTCTACTTTGATCATTTCCATTACATCTGCCCACAATTTACTTGTTGCAGGTGTTACTTCAGCCAGAAAAGATTCATCGCCTTCATAAGGTGTGTAGTTTTTTTGGATAAAATCACGCACATTTACTTCAGTTTGCCAATCGCCACCGGCAAAACCTTCCCACGCTTTTTGTTGAGCGTCTGTTAATTGAGTCATTTTAAGTCCTCTATGTTAGTAAGTTAAAACGGGAAAGCGGTTAATTTTTGGTAAAATTTTGCAAAAATTTGACCGCTTGATTCTAAAATCTAGTGCTTTCTAATGTATAAGAACCACTGCATTAAACCAATAAAAAACACACCACCAGCAATATTGCCCAGTGTGGCTGGAATCAGGTTCTTAAAAACAAAGTGATACAAATCTAAATCCGCAAATTGTGCAGGATCAACATTAATTGCCGTCCAAAATTCAGGACCGGCAAAGTGAGAAATTGTAATTCCCATTGGAATCATAAACATATTTGCCACGCAGTGTTCAAAGCCTGAAGCAACGAACATTGCAATCGGCAACATCATAATAAAGGCTTTATCGGTTAGGCTTTTACCTGCGTAAGACATCCACACCGCAATACATACCATAATGTTACAAAAAACACCTAAGCAAAATGCCTCAAACCAAGCGTGATGAATTTTATGCTGTGCCGTATTTAAAATAACCAAGCCCCATTGCCCTTTCGCCGCCATAATCTGACCGCTAAACCAAATCAACAATACAATGGAGATTGCCCCCACAAAATTACCGAAATACACCACTACCCAGTTTTTAAACATCTGTAACCAGTTAATTCTTTGGCTCGCTCTGGCTACAATCGTAAGTGTTGATGAGGTAAAAAGTTCTGCCCCAAACACTACACACATAATCACGCCGAGTGAGAATACCAAACCGCCAATTAGTTTCGCCATACCCCAAGGCATTTCGCTCGCACCCACTTGGGTTGTAGTATAAAATACGAATGCTATTGCAATAAAACCGCCCGCAGTAATGGCAGAGAGAAAGGAATATAATTGATTTTTTGTTGCTTTATAAACCGCACCATCTTCTGCGATTTTTGCCATTTCAGCAGGAGAAAACATCAGACAACCTTAACAATGAGAATTGAAAAACCGATATATTATGTAGAAATTATAGACCTCTTCAGTTCATCTTTAAATAAAATCTTACACAATCAGAGGTACTTCTACCCATTTTTTTGACATAGAACAAAATCCTCTAAAAACATAACATTTAATAAAATTTAAGCAAACAAAGTTTTAACAAATTAACAATAAATTTATGACAGAATATCTGGCTTCATTTTTCAGTTTGTTTTTCTCTGAACAAAATCAACTCATCACAATGTTTTTGAGTGGATTACTCAGCTCAACTCTATTGCCAGGAAATTCTGAAATTATTTTTACCACCCTTGCCAGCCAATACATCGTTACAAATGAAATACCAACTTCTTCGCTAACTGCTTTGGTCATTGTTGCTACCTTAGGAAATAGCTTGGGAAGCTTAATTACTTATGCAATGGGCTTATTACTGCCCCGTCCGAAAAAAGCAGACAATCGTTACACCAAATGGGCATTAGAAAAAAGTAAAAAATATGGCGTTTTAGTCTTGCTTTTTAGTTGGCTACCCATTGTTGGCGATATTTTCTGCGGTATTGCAGGCTGGCTCAGGTTTAGCCTTTGGCAAAGCATTATTTTGATTATGATTGGCAAGCTATTGCGATACCTCTTTCTACTGGCAACGCTCTACCCTGTTTTGAAATATTTTTTATAAAGAACAAAGCGGTTGTTTTTAGTAAATTTTTTACTAAAAACAACCGCTTGTATTTGGCTATAAAGCTCTTAACGCCTCGATATGTTTTTCTAACGGCGGGTGGCTCATAAATAATTCTTTACCACGTGTGCCGTTAATCATAAATGCGGCAAGAGAACCGTGTAATTCTTGTGGCTCATGGATACGTTGTAAACGTTGTAAAGCTGCAATCATTTTCTCTTTACCCACTAATTGAGCTGAGCCTGCATCTGCACGGAATTCACGTTGGCGAGAGAACCACATTGCAATCATTGTAGCTAATACACCGAAGATCATCTGTAACGCAATATCCACAACCCAAAACACTAATGTGTTGGTGCTTGAGTTACCGTTTTCGTCACGAGAACTTGCCGCAGCGGTTGAAATAATACGAGCCAAGAAAATCACGAAGGTATTTAATACACCTTGTAACAATGTCATTGTTACCATATCGCCATTCGCAATGTGTGCTACTTCGTGTGCCACAACCGCTTCCGCTTCATCTTGGGTCATTGAGTTAAGTAAGCCTGTACTTACCGCAACTAATGAATTCTTTTTCGTTGCCCCTGTTGCGAATGCGTTTACGTCTGCTGAGTGGTAAATTGCAATGTCCGGCATCGGGATATTTGCTTGCTGTGCTTGGTGTTGAACGGTATTGAATAACCATTGCTCTGCTTCATTACGAGGCTGTTTAATGACCTCTGCACCAACAGAACGTAATGCCATTGATTTAGATAAGAACAATGAAATTAAAGAACCACTAAAACCAAACAGTAAAGAAAGAATTAAAATGCCGCCAACACTTTGACCTTGAATGCCGGTTACATTAAAAATAATGTTTAAAACGATTCCTAAAACAAAGGTGATCGCTAAGTTAGTTAATAAAAATAGAATGACACGTTTTGCCATAATCTGTTAAGTCTCCAAAAAATAATAGATGCACTAATGCCTAATTAAGATAATGATTTTGTCAGCTAATTCAAGAGTTTGTTCACAATTATTCCCACAAATTTAACTGTTTATTTACTTTTTTCTCAGAGAAATGCACATTTAGCCCGATTAATCGGATTTTTCGCTCATTTCTACGCACAAATATTTGCTCTAATAATTCTTCAAACCGCGGGTAGGAAAAACCTTCTGTAGTCCGTTCAAGCGTGGTTTGAGTAAAGTCATCAAATTTAAGTTTTAAGCCTAATTTTTTAAATTCAGATAATGGAGTATCAGGAACATTTCGCTGAATCCTAAATGTTAATTTATCAAATAGTTCTGCAATAACAAACTTAGCTTGTTCAAGCGTCCAAATATCATCAAGTAGCGTGTTTTCCACCGCTAATGATTTTCTTCGGCGATAAGGCTCTACTGCTCTTTCGTCTATGCCGTGACTAAAATCCCATAGCCGTTGCCCAAATTTACCAAATTCACGGTAAATCATCGCTTTCTCTGTTTGCTGAATATCGCCACAAGTTTCAAAACCGAGCTGTTTTAGCTTTTCATTGGTTACTTTGCCCACGCCGGGAATTTTTGCAAGCGGTAGATTTTTCACAAAATTTTGCACATCATCAGGCTTTATTACAAATTGTCCGTTTGGTTTATTTTGATCGGAGGCGATCTTTGCTAAAAATTT
This sequence comes from Mannheimia sp. E30BD, assembly GCF_041807785.1. Lineage (NCBI taxonomy): Bacteria > Pseudomonadati > Pseudomonadota > Gammaproteobacteria > Pasteurellales > Pasteurellaceae > Mannheimia > Mannheimia sp. E30BD. The sequence continues at coordinate 62,875 of NZ_JBGTYX010000003.1, read as the reverse complement.
GAGTGGAGCAACGCCAGCAGAGGCGGTTAATTTTAGTTCATTGAAAATATCGTTCCGAATCGCCTGTGCAATCCAAGTGGCAGAGCCTGAATGAAGCTCGCAGTCGCTTACGTCTAAATAAGCCTCATCGAGCGAAAGGGCTTCAATCACATCAGTATAACGGTGAAAAATTTCGTGGATTTGTGCAGAAACCGCTTTATATAACGGCATATTAACAGGCAGCAACACTAAATTCGGGCATTTTTTCAAGGCGGTTGCGGTTGCCATTGCACTGTGCAGACCAAATTTTCTCGCTTCATAATTGCAAGTGGCTAGCACGCCTCGCTGATTCGGACTTCCTCCTACCGCAATAGGTTTTCCTACCAACGAAGGATTTTCTCGCATTTCTACCGCAGCATAAAAGCAGTCCATATCAATGTGAATAATTTTCCGTTGAAATTGAGTTGCCATCTGCAAAATTTTCCCTAAAAATGACCGCTTACAGCCAAATAACTGTATATAAAAACAGTTTTATTTTATGCCCTTATTGCTACAATTTCAAGTTTTAAATCAATACAAATAATAAGGATAAAAAATGCTCTACGGTTTAGCCATTGTGCTGATTCCGCTTTTTCTCGGCTACTTAATTAGGGTTAAAAATCACCGCTATATGGCAATCGTCAATAAAGTGGTGAATATCTGCCTTTACCTGATTTTATTGGTAATGGGGATCTCACTCGGGCAAATTGATAATATCTTGACTGAGCTCCCACAAATCGGTGGAATGGCATTTAGCTTACTTGCTATTTTGCTCCTCGCCAATATTGTAGGATTAATCATTTATGACAAACTACAACCAATGAAAAGAGAGCTAGTCAGCCAAGACGAACTCCCTTCTCGCCTGCATCTATTGCTCGACTCTTTAAAATTAATCGGGGTAACATTACTCGGTGGCATTATCGGTTATTTCACAAAAGGTACGGTAGATTTTCCTTTACACTCAAGTACTTACATTTTAGAAGTAATGATTTTCGGCGTAGGGATTCAGCTTCGTAATAGTGGTATTCCCCTGCGTGAAGTATTTTTCAACAAACGAGGCATTTATACCTCTCTTGTGATGGTCGCAAGCTCACTGGTTGGCGGTGTGATCGCATCATTTGTACTGGATTTATCTCTTGCTAAAGGCTTAACCCTTGCTTCCGCATTTGGTTGGTATTCACTTTCGAGCGTGCTAGTTAATGATGCTTGGGGCCCAATTTACGGTAGTATCGCCTTTTTTAACGATATTTCCCGTGAAATTTTATGCCTATTTTTAATTCCTATTTTTATGAAAAGATTTCCCTCTACGGCTGTAGGGCTTGGTGGTGCAACTTCGCTAGATTGTATGCTCCCTATCATTCAAAAATCAGGCGGTATTCAAATTGTGCCATTGGCAATTAGTTTTGGGTTTATTGTTAATCTCGCTGCACCATTATTAATGGCAATTTTTATTGTGCTAGAGGGTTAAACTGCCGAAATTCCGCCCCCATTGGCTTGGGCTAATAAAATGTTTAGCTTTAAAATGTTGGCGGAAAGAAATAGCCGTTTGAAAGCCGATTTGTTCCGCAATTTGCTCTATATTCAAATCACTGCTTTCTAACAATTCCCGACCTTTTTGTAATTTTGTCTCAATTAGCCATTCTCCTACCGCCATACCTGTTGCTTTACGAAAATGGCGAGTAAATGTGCTGCGGCTCATTGCTAAACGTTCAGTCAGTTCATCGATAGTATGGAGACTATCTAAATTTTCCCTTAGAAAATCCAGTAGTTGATTAATAGTTTGATTATTGGTTCGCATTGCAATCGGCTGCTCAATAAATTGTGCCTGCCCACCTTCTCGATGAGGAGCAGAAACCAGCATTCTGGCTAAACGATTACTTATTTTCACACCGTGAAATTTTCGTAAAATCGCCAAGCAACAATCTAGACTAGCCATTGAACCCAGAGGTAATTAATCTGTCTTGCTCAACATAAAGGGTATTTAAATCTAATTTCACTTGTGGAAAACACTGGCTAAAATCTGCCTCTGCAAGCCAATGTGTTGCCGCCGTTTTGCCGTTTAATAAACCGCTATAAGCCAACGCATAAGTGCCATAGCACAGCCCTATAATTGTTGCACCACGCTGATAGTTTCGTTGTAAAGCATCTCTAAATAGAGAACTAGGTGGCGTATCCAGATCCGCCCAACCTGCAATAACAATCAGATCAGCTTCATCAAAGTAATTTAGATCCTCATCAGCAGAAATGGTAATTTTTCCACCATTTCCGACCGCTTGTAGCTCTCCCTCCGAAACCATTTTGCATTCAAAAAGTGGCAATCCGTCTATCTCCGACATAAAAATCATTTGTGGCGGCACAAGAACAATCGGATTGAAATTTGGGTAAAGTACGAAAGCAACTTTAGGTAAATACATCATTTTCCCCTAACAAATAAAATTGACCCAATTCTTTCGATTACTGCTCTAAGAGTCAATATTTCTTACTGCTATTTTTGCCGATAATAGCCTCTATCAACAAGCGGTCATTTTTTATTAAAATTTTACATACATAAAAGGAAACACAATGAAATTAAAAGCTACTCTTGCTTCCCTCACGTTAAGTTCAATGCTTATCAGCACAGCAAATGCTGAGATCAGTTATCAACATATTCGTAACGCTACGGCAAAAATAACTTATGGCGATGCCACTTTTTTAGTTGATCCTTACTTAGCTGAAAAAGGTAGATATGCAGGTTTTGCCGGCACTAAAAATAGTGAGCAACGCAACCCACTAATTGAGCTTGCAGAGCCTGTGGAATCAATATTAAAAGATATTGATGCGGTTATAGTTACGCACACTCACGATGATCATTGGGACGAAGTGGCTCAAAAGCTGATTGATAAAAACTTACCAATTTTTGTGCAAGATGCGATGTATTCCAACCCAGCTTTAGCTGAATTATTAGGTAATGCAATGGGTGTTGTATTCAAATCTGAAAATGAGAAAACCCTTTATATTGTAGGCGATACTATTTGGAATGAGCAGGTAGAAACGGCATTAAATCAACATAAACCTGAGGTGATTGTAATGAATATGGGACACGCAGAATTAGCAGACTCTTCTAATAGCATTATTATGGGTACGAATGATGTAGCAAAAATGGCAGAAGTGATGCCAAATGCCTCAATTATTACCGTACATATGGATACTGTAAATCACGGCAAAACCAGCAAAGCCGATATGCGAGCTTTCATCAGCGGCAAAGCATTTGAAAAACGTGTTGCCGTACCAAATGAAAGTGAAGTATTAAAATACTAATATCATTTCTAGTCATAACAAGCGGTCATTTTTACTCAACTTTTTGCAAAATTTTGCTAAAAAACGACCGCTTATTTTAGTGCTATTCTGCTTTCATTAGCTGACTCAAATTCAAGTTTTCCAATGCTAGGAACTGACTGCGAGCTAAATGACAAAGTTCTATCATTCTTTCTGCCTGCGGGATCCCAAATCCATCACTTCCCTTCAAAATACGCCAATTTATCCCGATAAAACGAGCCTAAATAATAAGTGTTGCCAACTGGTAAAACGGTAGAAACGCCAAATTATCAGGGGTGATGGTGGTGATGTGATAATCTTTTAAACAGTCAAACGACATCATCTCGCCACAAGTTACCGTCTGCGAACCTGCGGTAACGAGCTTATCGCCCGCCCAATGCAGATTATCAAACACGCCATAATTAAGCCGTGTGGTGGCGACCACTTTGGCAGGATTGGGGTGCAAGCAACAGCAAGCGTGGCAAGGGTTAGGGCAAGGACGGTGGTGGTGAGTTTTTTCATCAATTTTCTCTTTTGCTTGAATAGGATAAGCGTATTATAAGGTTTAATTTTTTAAAATTTGAATGGCGAAAAATGGGAAGGTGGTTTTCGGATTTGGAAATTTTAATTTTCAGGCTGTCTGAAAATAATTTTGCAAAATTTAGATAAAAAACCACCGCTTTTAACCCAATAAAAACGGTGTTTAAAACCTATCTAAAATCCCCCATCAACTCATCAATCAATTCTTTCACGCTTTTGATTTTGTTAATTTGTGAAATGCCATTGCCCACCGACACATAACCATTATCAAAATCGCCTTCCAGCATACCCAAACGCATTCCTGTGCCAGCGTTCATCACTTTGGCGATTTCAGAGCGATTTTCCCCGTTTTCGCTCATTTCAAAGCATTTTTTGGCAAGTTCGGTTGGCAAAGAGCGGTAATAATACGGCTCGGTGCGGAACAATAACAAATCATTAGCCGTTGCACTGACAATCCATTCTTTGACTTTTTCGCTTGCTCGGCACTCTGTCGTGGCTATAAACGCTGTGCCAACCCATACGCCTTCCGCCCCCAAGTTTAAGGCTGCCTGAACACTGCGTTTGTCGGCAATCCCACCCGCCAGCATTATCGGCAAATCCACCTTACCGACAAATTCCGCCAAAACGCTAAAACTGCCCACTTCTTTCATCGGCAAAGTACCGCCTTCATCAAAGCCTGTCAGAACCAAAATATCTGCTCCCAGATCTTGTGCCTTTAAAGCGTCCGCCAAATTAGGGTTAGGCAGGCGGCAGATGATTTTAATCCCAGCTTGTTTGAATTTGGTATAAATCTCTTTATCAAGCCAACCATTATCCAGCACCACAGGTACACGCTCTTCAATCAGCAAATCTACCATTAACGGAATCAGCGAAAAATCGTAAGACAAAATAAACGGCACGCCAAACGGCTTATCGGTCAAGGCTTTGACTTTGCGGATTTCGTTACGCATACGCTCTAAAACTTCATCGCTTGAAGTGGGGTTGGTCGTCTGTCCTGCGTGTGGGGCTAAAAAGCCCAGTCCGCCAGCCTCCGCCACGCTTGCCACAAGTTTTGCATCGGTCAGCCACGACATTGGGGCTTGGATAATAGGGTGCTTGATATTTAAAATTTGGGTAATGCGGTTCATAACATTGCTCTTTTGGATAAATAGATAGAGGTATTATAGGGTTTTGGATAGGGAATGAGAATGACGAAAAATGGGAAGATGGTTTTCGTATTTGGAAAATTTAATGATTGGACTGACTTAAAAAATCATTGAAAAATGAAAGGTAAATTGATTAAAATAACCCAATCTTATCAAAAGCGAAAACTCTATGAACCTCAACACCCTCCCCCTATTCACCCACATTATCCAAACAGGCTCACTTTCTAAAACTGCCGAGCAGACAGGCGTGCCGATTGCCACCATCAGCCGTCAGATTGTGGAGCTTGAAAAATCGCTGGGCGTACAACTGTTTGACCGCCACAAAACAGGGGTCAAGCCGACAATGGCGGGGCAACAGTTTTATGAACAAATTGCGTTAAGTGTGGATAACCTAACCCAAATCGCCCAACATTTTTCTGCCGAGAGTAGCGAGCTGACAGGCAAATTACGCATTTCTACGGTAACCGCGATGAGCGAAGTGTGGGATTTGCTTGATGAGTTTTGCGTGTTAAATCCAAAGGTTAGTGTGCATTTGGAAGTTACCGACCGTGTGCTGGATTTGGTGGAAGATGGCATAGATTTTGCCTTTCGGGTAGGCGATTTGCATACAGATAGCGTGGTTGCCAGACCCTTATTTACCACCCAAACCAAGTGGCTCTCCCACCCCAAACTTTTGGCGCAATTTGGCACGCCCAAGACTTTGGCGGATTTAGCCAAGTTTCCCCTTGTCGGCTATGCCAAATCCGACCAAAAATTGTTACGCATTCCCAATGGCAAAAAAACACTGGAACTGCCATACACTTTTGCCAGCAATGATGTTTATGCGATACAAAATGCGATAAAAAATGGTCGGGGGATTGGAATGCTTTCGCACACAATGGCAAATCGCTTGATTGAGGAGTATGGCTTGGTTGAGATTTTGGCGGATACGACAAAGCCTGATTTTACCGTGCATTTACTCTATGTTAAACACCGCCATCAGTCGGCTTTAATGCGGGCGTTTTTGGATTTTGTTAGTACTAAATTCTAAAAAATAAGGTGGGATAAACCCACCTTATTTTTTGTCATAATTTATTGCAAAATTACATAGAAATTCGCGCCATCACGCACAATGTTGAGTGCAACTACAGATGGTTTTGAATCTAAAATTTTGCGTAAATCAGCAATATTTTCTACCGAGTGGCGGTTTACGCCAATGATGATATCGCCTTTTTTGAGGCTTCTCATTTCTGCTATTGAGCCTTTTTCGATATTAGAAATTTCAACGCCTTTAATGCCTTTCGCATTGTAGTTATTGAATTCTGCTCCTTTTAATGCAGGAATAATGTTTGAAGCGGTAGTTTTAGCTTCCGAATCGGATTGTAACGTCACTTTCGCTTTGTCTTCTTTGCCATCACGCAAGTAGGTTAATTCAATCTCTTTACCCACACCAGAAGTAGCCACTTTCGCTCTTAATTCACTGAAACTGCGGATTTTTTGACCGTTGATTTCAGTAATCACATCGCCTGCTTTAAAGCCTGCTTTAGCAGCGGCAGAATCTGGTAATACTTCACTAATGAAAGCCCCTTGTTGGGTTGAAATGTTAAACTCTTTGGCAAGATTTGCATTTAGCTCACCGCCTTTAATGCCTAGCATTCCACGTTTTACTTCGCCAAATTCAATAATTTGAATTACAAGGCTGTTTGCCATATTACTTGGAATGGCAAAAGCGATACCTGCATTGCCACCACTAGGGGAAATGATTGCAGTATTGATACCGATTAATTCCCCTTTTAAGTTAATTAATGGGCCGCCTGAATTACCCTGATTTACCGCAGCATCAGTTTGGATATAGTTTTCATAGCCTTCATCTGATTTACCTGTTGAACGACCTAACGCAGAAACAATACCAGAGGTTACAGTTTGCCCTAAACCGAACGGATTACCGATAGCGACGGTAAAATCGCCCACTTGTAGTTTGTCTGAATCTGCAAATTTAATTTCAGTTAAGTTTTTCGGATTTTCAACTTGGATTAATGCAACATCTGAAAGCGGATCGCTTCCAACTAATTTTGCGTTAAATTCACGTCCATCTTCCAGTTTTACCGTCATCTTGTCTGCATTATCAATAACGTGGTTATTGGTGATGATATAGCCTTTTTCTGCATTAATGATTACACCTGAACCTACGCCACGAAAGTTGCGAGGGGCTGATTGACGATCACCGAAGAAATCGGCATTCGGACCGAAGAAAAATTCAAATTCAGGTGGAATATCACGGGTGCGGCGAGAATTGCCTTTTGTTTTACCTTCAACGGCAATGCTGACTACCGCAGGTTGTACTTTTTCTAACATTGGGGCAAGACTAGGCACGGCTTGACCATCAACTGCTGTTGGTAATGCAGCTTGTGCAATCATTGGCATTGCTGCAATACTTGAGCCTAAAACTAATGCGGTTAAAAATGATTTTTTGAGTGTTTTATTCATATTGTGTATATTCCTCATATCCTATGTTTTTTATAATCTACGAGTGAAGTCGCTCGTGTTTACTAAGACAAGCCCTTTTTTTGTCAGTTCATCAATTTGCAAAATTTTTCTAAAATCATACCGCTAGCAAAGCAAAGTTTTGTCATCTTATTAAAAGTTTTTTGACATTCGCTGAAATTTGATAGACCATACATTACTTTTATTAATATGAGTCCTATATTTGATGTCTAGAGAAAATTTGGTTGAAGTAAAGCACTTAACCTTCAAACGAGGGGAGAGAGTGATTTATGACAATCTCAATTTGCAAGTGCAAAAAGGCAAAGTAACTGCCATTATGGGGCCGTCTGGAATCGGTAAAACCACCTTGTTACGTTTGATTGGCGGGCAAATTTTACCTGAATCGGGTGAGATCTTGTTTGATGGTAGAGATATTTGTAAAGCGAACAACAAAGAACTTTACGAAATTCGTCAGCGAATGGGAATGTTGTTCCAATCTGGGGCGTTGTTTACCGATCTTTCTACTTTTGACAATGTGGCTTTCCCGATTCGAGAGCATACCCGTTTACCCGAAGAACTTGTTAGAAAATTAGTGTTGCTGAAACTTGAAGCAGTAGGGCTTCGAGGTGCAGCAAATTTAATGCCATCTGAATTATCTGGTGGTATGGCACGTCGTGCGGCACTTGCTCGTGCGATTGCACTTGATCCTGATTTGATTATGTATGATGAGCCTTTCACTGGGCAAGATCCGATCAGTATGGGCGTGATCGTGGAATTGATCAAAGAACTAAATCAAGCCTTAAATCTCACCTCTATTGTGGTATCTCACGATGTGAAAGAGGTGTTAAGTATTGCTGATTATGCCTATATTGTGGCGGATAAACGTATTATTGCGGAAGGTACACCAGAAATGTTGTTAGAAAGCCAAGATCCGCAAGTGGTACAATTCTTATCGGGTAAAGCAGACGGGCCGGTACGTTTCCACTATCCTGCAAAAGATTACACGGAGGAGCTATTTAATGGTTAATTTTATTAGCTCTATTGGGGCTTTTGTGATTAATTTTATCCGTACACTCGGGCGTTCAGCCTTTATGTTGTGGGGAGCATTAATCGGTAAGCCTGAATTTAGAAAACATACTCCATTGCTGATTAAACAACTTTATGTGCTAGGAGTGCAATCACTTTTAATTATTATGCTCTCAGGCTTATTTATTGGTATGGTATTAGGCTTGCAAGGCTATGTAGTATTAGTTGATTTTGCAGCGGAAAGTAGCTTAGGTACGTTGGTTTCCCTATCGTTATTGCGAGAACTTGGGCCAGTGGTTACTGCATTGTTATTTGCAGGGCGTGCAGGTTCGGCATTAACCGCAGAAATTGGCTTAATGAAAGCAACAGAACAACTTTCTAGCCTTGAGATGATGGCAGTTGATCCCTTAAGACGAATTATCGCACCACGCTTTTGGGCAGGTGTGATCTCAATGCCGATTTTAGCAGCCATTTTTACGGCGATTGGTATTTGGGGCGGCTCACTTGTTGGCGTAGATTGGAAAGGCGTTGATGGCGGTAGTTTCTGGTCGGTAATGCAAAACTCGGTTAATGCTAGTGATTTAATCAACGGCTTTATTAAAAGTGTGATTTTCGCTTTTGCTGTAGTTTGGATTGCATTATTTAACGGCTATGATTGTGTACCAACTTCAGAAGGTATTAGCCAATCAACAACAAAGACAGTGGTAAATGCTTCACTTGTGATTTTAGGATTAGATTTTATTTTAACTGCGATTATGTTCGGCGGTTGATTTTAGTAAAAGGAACAGACAATGCGTCAATCAATTAAATATGAATTCTGGGTAGGATTATTTGTACTACTAGGGTTAGCAGCTCTTGTCTTTTTAGGCTTAAGAGTGGCAAATGTACAAGGATTCTCAAGTGAGAAAACTTACACGCTTTATGCAACTTTTGACAATATCGGTGGACTAAAGGTTCGTGCACCTATTAAAGTTGGAGGTGTAGTAGTAGGTCGAGTAGCTGATATTTCACTCGATAACAAAACCTACACGCCAAAAGTAGCCTTAGCTGTGAATGAAAGTTTTAACAAAATTCCGGACACCAGCTCACTTTCAATTAAAACCTCTGGCTTATTAGGTGAACAATATGTTGCGTTAAATGTCGGCTTTATGATTGAAGGCGAAACCGCAATAATGAAAGAAGGCGATACTTTTGTAGATACAAACTCTGCAATGGTATTAGAAGATTTGATTGGTCAGTTCTTATATGGTGATAAAAAGCCAGATAAAACTGAAGATGAAAAAGCGATTGATTCTGCCCCCATCGCAGAATAATCAACTTAACAATAACCTCTAATTTAGAGTTTTTGGAGATTAGTAATAATGTTAAAAAACATTAAAAAAATTATCGTAACTGGTTTAGTCGCAGTTTCTGCATTATTCTCAACGACGGCATTTGCTGAAACTAGCCCTTATGTATTAATGCAACAAACAGCAGATAAATTATTTGGCAATATCAAAGCAAATCAAAGCAAAATTAAATCAAACCCTGAATACTTGCGTACCATTGTGCGTAACGACTTAATGCCGCACGTTCACGTTAAATATGCAGGTCAGTTAGTATTAGGTAAAAACTTATCTTCTGCTACAGATGCACAAAAAGAAGCGTTTTTTAACGCATTCGGGCAGTTTGTAGAACAATCTTACTCACAAGTATTAACCCAATACCAAGATCAAACATTCCAAATTGAAAGCCCGAAATCCGTTGAGGGTAAATCGATTGTAAGCATTCGTGTAAATGTATCTGGTAAAGGTGCTGCACAGCCAATTAAATTAGACTTTAAATGGCGTAAAAACAGGAGAACAGGAGAATGGCAAGCATACGATATGGCTGCTGAAGGTGTAAGTATGGTTGCAACTAAGCAAAATGAGTGGGCTGGTGTAATCCGTCAAAAAGGTATTGATGTACTAACCGCACAAGTTGCTCAATCAGCAAAACAACCAATTACCTTAAAATAAATAGTTTAGTTATGCCTCAAAAAACATTAAAATGGGACATTCAGCAAAACAATGAAAGTCTTTTTGTGAAACTGTCAGGCGAATTAACTCGTGACACGTTGCTTCCATTATGGAAGCAACGTGCTTCTTTTTTATCTCCGAAAGGTAATCAAAAGCTATATTGGGATTTAAAAGATATCACTCGTGTAGATTCTGCCGGTTTTACATTACTTGCTGAATTATTAAATCATTACCATAAAATCACACCAAGCAGTTTAATTAATACGCCGGATTCTGTTAAGGCATTATCAGAACTCTATGATTTAGACGGTTGGTTTGAGCAATTTATTATTTAAAAAAATTAGCAAAGCATTAGGATTTATAATGACCCCAGCACAAATTGAAGACATCTTAAAACAAAGCCTAACCGATGTAGTCGAAGTTCACGCACAAGGCGAAAATGCCCATTTTGGGGTAATTGTAGTGAGTGATAGCATTGCTGCACTTTCAAAAGTAAAACAGCAACAAGCGGTTTACGCACCACTAGCAGACTATTTCACTACAAATGAAATTCACGCATTAACCATTAAAGTGTTCAGTACAGAAAAATGGAAAACTGAGCGTTTATTGAATATGGTTGGTTAATAGATGGGCGAAAAATATTTCGCCCCTACAAAAATTGAAACAAAATTATAATTCTTAATTTTAGGATCTCCCAAATGGAAAAATTCCGCGTATACGGTCCTTTCTCTTTGAACGGAACCGTTGATATTTCAGGTGCAAAAAATGCCGCCCTGCCTATTTTATTTGCCTCTATTTTAGCAGAAAAGCCGGTTACATTAAAAAATGTGCCTGATTTGAAAGATGTTGACACAACCTTTAAAATTTTACGTCAATTAGGTGTAGTGGTTGAAAAGGCAGAGGAAAAAGGTGTTGTACATATTGATGCAAGCAACATCAATAATTACGTTGCACCATACGAATTAGTTAAGACAATGAGAGCTTCTATTTGGGCATTAGCACCATTAGTGGCACGTTTCCAAGTTGGTCAAGTTTCATTACCGGGTGGCTGCACTATCGGTGCTAGACCGGTAGATATGCACATTTCCGGTTTAGAGAAAATGGGTTCTAGAATTGAGTTAGATGAAGGCTATGTAAAATCGACTTCTCAAGGTCGTCTAAACGGTGCAAGAATCTATATGGATAAAGTGAGCGTGGGTGCAACTTTATCGGTAATGATGGCTGGAACATTGGCAAAAGGGACTACCGTTATTGAAAACGCAGCTCGTGAACCTGAAATTGTGGATACCGCAGATTTCTTAAATGCAATGGGAGCTAAAATTTCAGGAGCCGGTACAGATATGATCACTATCGAAGGGGTTGAAAACTTAGGTGGCTGTGAGCATAGTGTTGTGCCAGATCGTATCGAAACAGGAACATTCTTAGTCGCTGCTGCTATTTCTGGTGGTCGTATTACCTGTCGTAACACCAAAGCAGATACACTTGATGCAGTTATTGAAAAATTGCGTGAAGCAGGTATGCAAGTTGATGTGACGGAAGATACCATTACCTTAGATTCACTTGGTCGCCGCCCGAAAGCGGTAAATATTCGTACAATGCCTCACCCCGGCTTCCCAACGGATATGCAAGCTCAATTTACCTTGTTAAATGCCGTTGCAGACGGTACGAGCCGCATTACGGAAACCATTTTTGAAAACCGCTTTATGCACATTCCAGAGTTAATTCGTATGGGGGCTAAGGCTGAAATTGAAGGAAATACCGCAATTTGCTACGGCGTAAAACGCTTAAAATCAGCAGAAGTGATGGCAACGGATCTCCGTGCTTCAATTAGCTTAGTATTAGCAGGCTGTATTGCAAGCGGCGAAACTATCGTTGATCGTATTTATCATATCGATCGTGGTTACGAACACATCGAAGAAAAATTACGTGGTATTGGAGCGAGAATTGAACGTTTTTCAGCTCCATTTGAAGGCGAGTAATTGCAAAATTTTCTACAAAAGTAACCGCTTGTTAGAAAGCTATCAAGCGGTTTTTTTATTATCCTTTCAACCTAAATCGTCCTCGACTATATCTGGTTTTCATCAGGGCTAAAATCTGCTCTTTCTCACTACTTACGCTCTGTTGGCTCTGTTTTACTACAATTAAAGAATGTTGCATAGAATGAGCGTGAGTAATAGCAATAGCTAAGGCATCAGCTGCATCGGCTTGGGGCTTGGCGGAAAGGTTGAGCATGCGGGTAACCATATCTTGCACTTGTACTTTATCTGCCGAGCCAATGCCTGTAACGGTTTGTTTAACTAATCGAGCAGCATATTCAAATATGGGTAAATCGTGATTAACTGCGGCGACAATAGCAGTTCCTCGTGCTTGCCCAAGTTTTAATGCTGAATCAGGGTTTTTCGCCATAAAGACTTGTTCAATTGCAAACATAGTTGGCTGAAATTGAGTGATAATTTCACTCACACCCGCGTAAATGCGTTTTAGGCGAGTTGGCAAATCATCAGCAGTAGTACGGATAGCACCACTGCCAAGATATTCCAAATGTCGCCCGTTTTGGCGTATTACACCATAGCCTGTTACTCTTGAGCCGGGGTCAATTCCTAAAATAATAGACATTTTTGACAATAAAATAAGCGAGAAGACGGATATCTTCTCGCTTATTATGTTTTAAATCAAGGGATTATTTATTTAAACGTGATGTTAATGCTTTATCTACATCACAGGTTTTCGCTAAGATATTGCTTACCTTCGCTTCGTGTTTGAAAAGCATACCTGATTTTTCGGTTGAAGCTAAGTTAAAGCCGCTTTCTAATTCCCAAGAATATTTTTTCGATTTAAATACTGTTGAATCCTTATCTGAAGGATCGATAGCTAATGTTGGGATTTTTTGTGTTTTTTTACCGTTTTGTAACACGATGTTTACTGCTTTAGGCTCTTCGCCTTGGAATACATAGTTTGCAGTTACTAATTTACCGCTTTGGCAGCGATATACGATAGATTTTGAACCATCGGTTGCTTTCTCTACTTTTACTGCACCTGCACCACGAACAGCCTTGCCTGCAATCTCGTTTACTTGTTGGGCTGCCTGATCGGCTGCTTTCGCTACAGGATCTACTGTTGGTTGAGGGGCCGGCTGGTTATTTGCATTAGAACAAGCGGCTAATACTACGGTTGCTGCTAAAGCTGGAACGAATTTTACTAATTTCATAGTTTTCTCCTTAAGTAATTTCATAGAATTTAGAAGCAATTGCTCCTGTATGCTTAGAACGTACTATGTTGAAAAAGTTCATAAAAATAAGCATAACCGAAATTATGCTTATTTTTCTTGATGTTATTTAAAGAAGAGCTGCTACTTCATCACTAATTTCGCCGTTGTGATAAACATTTTGCACGTCATCACAATCTTCAAGGCGGTTGATTAAATCAAGTAATTTTGGTGCGGTTTCTGCATCAAGTTCAACAGTAGTTGATGGAATCATTGTGACTTCCGCAGATTCAATTTTAAAGCCTGCTTGCTCAATACCATCTCTGACATCGCCTAGATCTTCCCAAGCGGTGTAGATTTCAAATGAACCGTCTTCTTGTGATTGAATGTCATCAGCACCTGCTTCAATTGCCGCTTCGGTTAAAGCATCTTCATCGCCAGAAGCAATTAAAATTAAGCCTTTTTTACTGAATAAATAACCTACAGAGCCTTCCGTTCCTAAGTTACCACCACATTTTGTGAAACTTGGGCGAACTTGTGAAATTGTACGGTTAGCGTTATCGCTTAAACACTCTACCATTACCGCCGTGCCACCCGGACCATAACCTTCGTAGATTTTGGTTTCCATATTGGTGTCATCGCCACCGCCCACACCACGCTCTATCGCACGGTTAATGGTATCACGCGTCATATTGCTGGATAATGCTTTATCAACAGCTGAACGTAAGCGTGGGTTTGCACTTACATCGCCACCACCTAATTTTGCTGCTGTAACTAACTCACGAATTAATTTTGTGAAAATTTTACCGCGTTGTGCATCTTGTGCTGCTTTACGGTGTTTAATATTTGCCCACTTACTATGGCCTGCCATTCTGTAGTTTCCTTATTTTGAAGTTATTAAATATTGTTTGATTGCTTGTGCGTTATTTGGCGATTTAGTCATTTGGATTGCCTCTGTAGGCTCAACCCAACGATACGCTAAATGTTCGGTTAAAATCGGCTCTTGTTCACTCTCAAGTGGTAACAAAAACCAATGCTCGACACAATGTGTGATATTAGGTGCGTATTTATACCGAAAATGTGGAAAAATTTCAAATTCTATCTGCTTTTGGCAATCAACAAGCAGTTGTTTTTCCCCTGAAATTTGCAAATTAGAAATGGATAAACCAATTTCCTCCAATACTTCGCGTTCGGCTGCTTCAATCGGTTTCTCACCAATCTCCAGAGAGCCGGTTACCGATTGCCAAAAATCGGGATCGTCTTTGCGTTGCAGCATTAATACTCGGTTGGTATCTTTAGCATAAATAACCACCAATACGCTATTCGGGTTTTTATAGTTCATCTTTTTATTTGCAAAATATTTGATTATTTTGACCGCTTGTGGCTTTAGCCAAGCACAACTAAAACGGCTGCGATTACGACCAAAATTAACCCCACAAAATCTTGAATTTTCAACCGTTCTTTAAAGATAAAATAGGATATACCAAGAATAAAGAAGATCTCAACCTGCCCGAGCGTTTTTACAAAGGCAACGTGGTTTAAACTCATTGCATTAAACCAGCCGAATGAGCCGAGAAAAGAGAACAAGCTCGTCAGCATTCCCAATTTCGGAAAACGGAAAAATTTTGTAAGCGTTGCTCGTTGGAACAGGGCTAAATAGACCACTAGCACAACCGCCTCAAAAGTAATCACTGCAAATAGTCCCCAAGCGGCGGAAAGTAAATAATGGCTATTGAGTTGTAAGCTCGCTTCTCGTACCCAAAGGGAAGTTAGGGCAAAGCATAAGCCGCTGCCAATGCCGAGAAATAACGTTTTCCACGAAACTTGTCGGAGATTGCCACTGCCTGTCATTAAAAAGATCGCTACACCACCGAGTATTACACCAAGCCAGCCAATGCCGCTAATAGTTACGCCGAAGAACATCACACCAAGTAATGCTGCCCATACAGCCTCGCTTTTTGCGAGCCCCACGCCGATTGCATAATTCTTTAAATGAAAGAGCTGAACCATCAGCGATGTTGCCATAATTTGAGCCAATCCTGCCCCAATCGCATAGACAAAAAATAATGGCGGAAAGTGAGAGATATTTAGTGTTTCATCATATTGATACAAAAAATACAAATAGCCACTTGCCAGCGGCACGGCATAGAAAAAGCGGGCAAGCGTTACGCCTAGCACAGGCACATTTACGCTTAACTGTTTTTGGAAGGCATTACGACCTGCCTGAGCAACAGCAGCTAATAAGGTAAACCAAATCCACATAGTGATGATGAAATAAGAAAAAGTAACGAAATATTACTCTTTTATTGGCAGTTTGCAAGCGGTTAAAAAACTATTAAAATTTGCAAAAATTTTTTGACGAATAACACAATGCTCCCTCATATTTACATCGGCACAGGTGGCTATGCCGACACCGATCTAATCGGCACACTTTACCCTTTCGGCACAGCCAAAGAGGATTTTCTCTTTGTATATAGCCAACATTACGACACGCTGGAAATCAACAGCACTTTCCACGCACCTATCGGGCAGAAAGCCTTTGAAGGAATGGTGCAAAAGGCGGAAGGGCGTCTGAATTTTTCGGTAAAACTGCATCAAGATTTCAGCCATCAACGCACGGCGACTTTAGATCAAGCACAATTATTTCTTAATGCGTTAGCTCCGTTCACCTCTGAAGGGTTATTGGCAAATTTATTTGTTCAGTTCCCAACTCAATTTGAACGTACGCCACTTAACCGCCGTTACCTTGCCGAGTTGTGCCAATGGTTTGCGGATTATCCGTTAGCGATTGAATTTCGCCACCCGAGCTGGCATATTCCGGCAGTGTTCGACACCTTTGCGAAAAGCTCTAATTTGATTTGGTGTAATGTGGATTACCCACAAAATATCGGTTTGCCGGCATTTCACTTTTTTGCCAACCAACGCACTGCTTATTTACGCTTACACGGTCGCAACCAGAATTGGTGGAAAGGGCAGAGTGCAGCAGAACGCCACGATTACCGCTATTCAGACGAGGAATTAAAAGGATTAGCCGAATTGCTGTTTAACCGAAGCTCAGAATTTGACAGGCTTTATCTCTACTTTGAAAACACCACCAACAGCCACGCATTTTATAATATTGAAACGCTCAAAGGCTTTTTGGCAGAGAAAGGATTTCAGATAAAACCTATACCAGAAATGTTACTAGGACAGCAGAGTTTGTTTTGATAACGACAAGATAGTGCAAGCGTTCATTTTAAATTTGTAAATTATTTGGTATTTTCAACCGCTTGTTAATATAAAAGGGCGAAAATTTTTTCGCCCCTACAGTATTATTCTTGTACAATCGTTTTAATCGCTAACTCTTCCAACGCTTTTGGATTTGCATAGCTTGGTGCTTCTGTCATCAAGCACGCTGCTGCGGTGGTTTTCGGGAAGGCAATTACATCACGAATGTTATCTGTACCAGTAATCAGCATTGTTAAGCGGTCTAAACCGAACGCTAAGCCTGCGTGTGGTGGTGTGCCAAATTTTAACGCATCTAATAAGAAACCGAATTTCTCTTTTTGCTCTTCTTCGTTAATACCTAAAATGCTGAACACGGTTTGTTGCATATGTTGGCTGAAAATACGTACTGAGCCACCACCCACTTCATAGCCGTTAATAACCATATCATACGCATTTGCCACCGCATTTTCAGGATCTTTCACTAACTCTTCTGGGCTTAAATCTTTCGGTGAAGTGAACGGGTGGTGCATTGCTGATAAGTTGCCTTCATCATCACGTTCAAACATAGGGAAATCAACCACCCATAACGGTTTCCACGCTGTAGTGTCGGTTAAGCCTAAATCGTTACCTACTTTTAAGCGTAACGCACCGATAGCATTGGTTGCAACGTGCCAGTTGTCTGCCCCAAAGAACACGATATCATCTTTTTGTAAGTTTAAGCGTTCAACTAAGGCTTTTAGTACCTCTTCATTTAAGAATTTTGCAATTGGGCTTTGAATGCCTTCTAAGCCTGCGTTCACATCATTCACTTTTAACCACGCTAAGCCTTTTGCACCGTAAATCCCGACAAATTGCGTGTAATCATCAATATTTTTACGGGTTAAAGACGTCCCATTTGGTACACGCAGAGCCACTACACGTCCTTTTGGATCATTCGCTGGGCCGCTAAATACTTTGAAATCAACCGATTTTAAAATATCCGCCACGTCCACCATTTCTAACGGGTTACGCAAATCCGGTTTGTCTGAACCGAAACGGGTCATTGCTTCATTCCACGTCATCATCGGGAATTTGCCGAGATCAACGCCTAAGGTCTCTTTCCATAAGCCGTGAATCATCTCTTCCATTAAGGCACGCACTTCTTCGGCGGTCATAAAGCTGGTTTCCACATCGATTTGGGTAAATTCCGGCTGGCGGTCGGCACGCAAATCTTCATCACGGAAGCATTTTACAATTTGATAATAGCGGTCAAAACCAGACATCATCAACAACTGCTTGAAAAGCTGTGGCGATTGCGGCAGAGCATAGAATTTGCCTTTATGTACACGACTTGGCACAAGGTAGTCTCTCGCACCCTCAGGGGTTGCTTTGGTTAGCATTGGGGTTTCGATATCTAAGAAACCGTTGTCGTCCATAAAACGACGCACGAAACTGGTGATTTTGGCACGAGTTTTGAGCTTCTCCGCCATTTCTGGGCGACGTAAATCTAAATAGCGATATTTTAAACGTTGCTCTTCAGAGTTCGTTTGGTTGAAATCCAGTGGTAGCACTTCAGCGTTGTTGTACACCACTAAATTTTTCACTAACACTTCGATTTCGCCTGTTGTCATCTCTTTATTGATTTGCGATTCATCACGAGCGATCACTTCACCTTGAATCTGTACACAAGCTTCAGAACGTAAGGCAGATGCTTGTTTAAAAAGTGCTTCATCTTTCTCATCGAAAAACACCTGCACAATGCCTTCACGATCACGAATTTGCATAAAAATAAAACGACCAAGGTTACGAACACGATGAACCCAACCGCTTAAGGTAACTGCTTGTCCAACGTGTGAGCGGTTTAACTGACCGCAGTAGTGAGAACGCATCATATAAAATTTCCTTTTGAATTTTGAAAATGGTTGCCCGAATATCGGGATAAACTTGAAGATTATAGCGGAAATTTAGCTAGAAATGGATAAATAAAAACAAACAAGCGGTCATTTTTTGCAGAAAAAATGCACTTAGGAAACCAAGTTACGAAAATTTTGCAAATAAACTTTCAGGTAGCCCAAAAGCCTATTTTTACAATCATCTTTTCATTTTTAAAAATCAACCTCCCATTTTTTAACCATTCAATTATCAATAATAAAATCCTATAATATCCCCATACTTTTTAATGGGAGAACCTAAAATGACCGATTATCTTGACAATTCAAACAAACAAATGAAACGGGCAATGATGTTTGTAACAGGCTATGGCAACGAATCTTATGCGTGGCGACTTGCCGAGAGCAACGAGAAAGCCTATACCGACATTGACAATTACATCAAACTGGCTCAAATTGCCGAACAAGGCAAAATTCACACCCTATTTATTGCCGACACCTCTGCAATGATTGGGGCGGGCGTGAGTGGCGATTTTGCCCACAAATCCCCAATGTTTGTGTTAGAGCCGATGACGATTTTTTCAGCCGTTGCCACACATACCAAAAAAATTGGCTTGATGGCGACTTATTCTACAACCTATAACTTGCCCTACAATTTGGCTCGCCAACTAAAAACACTGGACATCATCAGTGGTGGGCGTATTGGTTGGAATGCCGTTACCACAGGCACAAGAGAAGTGGCTTATAATTTTGGCGACAAGCCCCTACCCGACACCGCCACACGCTATGAAATGGCACACGAAATGATGGAGGCGGTGCAGACCCTTTGGGGAACATTTGGCGAAAACGCCTACATTACCGACAAAGCGACAGGGCAATTTGCCGATATGAGCCAAATAAAGCAAGCCAATTACAAAGGCAAACATTATCAAGTCAAAGGGGCGTTGCCCATTCCTGCCACACCGTAAGGACAACCGCCGATTTTTCAGGCAGGTCCAAGTCCAGAAGGCATTGAGCTGGCTGGGCGTTTTGCCAGTGGCGTGTATGCCAATCCGTTTAGCATTGACGAGGCAAGAAATTATCGGAGTGTGTTAAAACAAAGTGCCATCGCTCACGGTAGAAACCCTGATGAGATTAATATGTTTTCAGGATTTATGTTTACCATTGGCGACACTTATGAAGACGCACTCGCTTGCAGAATGAAGCTCATTGACTTTATGAGTGATGATGAATTTTATGGGCAAATTCGCTATTTATCGGCGATGATTGGGGTCAATTTGCACGGTTTGAATTTGAATGAACCCTTGCCAATCGCCCTACAAAATCAGGCGACACCGCACCCACACGCCCCCCGTTCGCCAAGAGCGGTGGAGCTGATTAAAAAAGGAATGTCGCCCAAAGAAGTCTTGGCAAATGGCGTGATTAACTATCACCCTGTGGTGGTTGGCACCGCTCACGATGTGGCGGATTTTATGGAAGAATGGTTTAAAGCAGGGGCGACAGACGGCTTTTCGCTGGCTCCTGACAGTCAAATGGGCGTGCCATATCAGTATGGGCTTAAAAATTAAGGAAAGAAAAACACCGCTTGGATTGTGATTAAAACAGCCAAGCGGTGTTTTATCATTTAAATCAACCCAAAAGCTATGTTATAATTGCCGATTTTTGACAGTCTGGATAATTATTTTGACCGCATTATTTTCTGCTTTTTCTGCTAAACATTTCTCCCAAAACTGGCTTGCCAATCCACGAGCCGATATTTTATCAGGGCTTTCGGTGGCGTTGGCATTGATTCCAGAAGCCATCGCTTTTTCTATCATTGCTGGGGTCTCACCACAGGTGGGCTTGTATGCGTCTTTTTGTATTGCCATTGTGATTGCTTTTTTTGGCGGTCGTCCTGCAATGATTAGTGCCGCCACAGGGGCAATGGCGTTGGTACTCGCAAGTTTGGTCAAAAATCACGGCATGGATTATATGCTTGCCGCCACGCTTTTGACGGGTGTGATTCAGATTATCGCAGGCTGGCTGAAACTGGGCAGTTTGATGCGGTTTATTTCACAGGCGGTGATGATTGGTTTTATCAATGCGTTGGCGATTTTGATTTTTTTGGCACAGTTGCCCGAATTAAATCCCAATTTGGCAGGCGTGTCTTGGCAAACTTATGCCCTAACCACTTTAGGGCTTTTGGTGGTGTATGGCTTTGGTTATTTGCCCAAAATTGGCAAAGTCATACCATCGCCTTTAGCAACGGTGGTGCTGGTTACTTTGGTGGCGGTGGTGCTTGGCTTTGATGTTCGCACGGTGGGCGATATGGGGCAGTTGCCTGACAGTTTGCCTGCGTTTTTGTTGCCTGATGTACCGTTTAATTTAGAAACCTTGTGGATTATTTTGCCTTATTCGCTAAGCCTTGCGGCGGTCGGCTTGCTTGAATCGTTATTGACTGCCAATTTGCTTGACGAGATGACCGAAAGCGACAGCAACAAAAATCAAGAATGTCAAGGGCAAGGCATTGCCAACATTGTCAGCGGTCTGTTTGGTGGTATGGCAGGCTGTGCAATGATTGGGCAGTCGGTGATTAACATCAAATCAGGCGGACGCACACGGCTCTCTACGCTGGTGGCAGGCGTGTTTTTGTTGATTTTGGTGGTGTTTTTGGGCGATTGGATTAAAATCATTCCAATGCCTGCTCTGGTTGCTATTATGATTATGGTGGCTCTTAGCACTTTTAAATGGCAGTCTGTCAAAGAACTCAAAACGCACCCGTTGGGCTTTAATGTGGTGATGATAACCACCGTTGCCATTGTGGTGTACAGTCATAATCTGGCACTAGGTGTGTTTTTTGGGGTGTTGTTATCGGCGTTGTTTTTTGCCAATAAAATCGGGCGTTATATGAAGGTGCTACACCTGCCCACCGCAGACGAAAGCGCTTTAGCGTATGGGGTAA
The DNA here is from genome assembly GCF_041807785.1 of Mannheimia sp. E30BD. Taxonomy (NCBI): domain Bacteria; kingdom Pseudomonadati; phylum Pseudomonadota; class Gammaproteobacteria; order Pasteurellales; family Pasteurellaceae; genus Mannheimia; species Mannheimia sp. E30BD. The sequence continues at coordinate 41,171 of NZ_JBGTYX010000003.1, read as the reverse complement.
CAGGTCAGATGTTTTTTGCATCAACCGATGATTTTATCGCCAGTTTTGATTTTGATAACAAAGCCGTCAAAACGGTGAGCATTGATGTCAGCCACGCCCATTTTTGGGACATTTCGGCGGTCAGTGCTTTGGATAAAGTGGTGGCACGCTACAAAAAACAAGGGGCAAGCGTGCAAGTGTTTGGTTTAAACGAAGCCAGCAAAACTTTGGTGGATAATTTTGGCAAATCAGACAAAGACAATGTGGATATTTTAAATACGCATTGATGGTTAAAAAATACAAACACCGTTTGCCTTATATTTAAAAGGGGCAAGCGGTGTTTTTTTATTGGAATTTTGCAAAACACCTTTTCAGCCAGCCTAAAATTACACTTCTTTACAAACCCACGCTTTTAATTAGTCCAAATACTGACTACAACACCCCAAATTAGTCAGTATTTGGACTTTTTTAGTTTGGAGAAACGATGAGTAATGTCTTTTCAGCCCCAATGAGCCTAAACGAACGCCTGTTTCATTCGGTGTTTTTTGAAATGGGGGCGATTACGGTTGCCACCATTCTGGTGAAGCTGTTTTCAAATACCGACACCAGTTCTGCCATTGGAGTGGGCATTGTGATGGCAATGATGGCGATGGTGTGGAATTTTGTGTTTAATTTTGGTTTTGACAAGGCGTTTACCGCCCCACGAGAAACACGGGGCTTGGGACTGCGTGTGTTTCATACCATCAGTTTTGAAGCGGGGCTGTTGGTATTTACCATTCCTGTGCTTGCCTATTTGCTTGGGCTGTCGTTGTGGCACGCATTTTTGGCAGATGTCGGCTTGACGATTGTCATCACCGTGTATGCCTTGATTTTTAACTACCTTTATGACCACCTTCGCCTAAAAGTGATTTAATCAGGAGTTTGCTATGAATGACACAATGACCCAAGCGGACAAACTGGGGCAATCGGTCAGCCATTTATTTAATCTTTATAATGCGTGGGCAAAGAAAAAGGGCTTAAATTACAATTATTTGGCGATTTTGCATACTTTGGTTCGCCTGCATACCTGCACCCAAAAACAGATTGGCACTTTGTGGGCATTGCCCAAACAGACCATTTCAATGGCGTGCCAAAAACTGCACGCAGACGGCTTGATTGACTATTTGCCAAGCGAAAACGACAAGCGGGAAAAAGTCTTGACCCTAACCGAACAAGGCAAAACGCTTGCCTATCCGTTGATTGATGAGCTTGATGTCTTGGAGCTTGTCACCACAAAGCAGTTTGGCAATCAGCGATTGGCTCAAACTTTACAGAATTTGCAAGCGTATAACCAAATTTTGTCGCAAGTGATGAATATTGCCGACTGATTTTTAAACGATGTTTTATGGTAATTTGGCTAACCCAAACAAAAAAAGCCCCTAAAATCTGCTATAATAGCTAATTTAATTTTAACCACATATACCCAATCACAATCAATCTAATGCCAAACACCGCTTAATGAAAATTGGGCGGTGTTTTTAAACATTGCTTAAATTTATTTTCTCTGCTGCCCTTCCAACATCTGTCTCGCCATTTCCATACTTTGAATAATTGCTCGGCGGTTAATGGCATCATTGTTGCTATCTAGCACTTTTCGCCAGTAATCAAGGGCTTGTTGGTAGTTATTATTTAGAAAGCCGTCTGAGGCTCGTAGTAGCAAACTAGCACTTTCATTTTTATCTAAACTTAAGGCTTCATCAATAATTGCATTAATTTCTGCAGTCATTTTCTGCCCGTTGTCGTAATAACGAGCGGTGGCTACTGCACCTAAAATGGCGGCTTTTTTGCCGAGTAGTTTTTGGGCATTATCATAACAAACTAAGGCGGAGTCGAAATCGTTGCTTAATACATAAGCCTGCCCTAGTTCATACCAGAGATCGCCATTATTCGGGTTTTCTCTTAGCTGATTTTGTAGGCTGATAATGTAGCGTTCATTTTTTGATGTGCCGTGAGCTTCGCTGACTTGTTGCTGGAAATTTTTATGAACTTTCAAGCCTTCTTGTACAACGTGGTAACGTCCTGAAAAAGCATAGTAAGCAATTCCTAACAATAAAATTGCAACAACTGAAAGTGTTGCCATTTTAGCAAGCGGTCGATTTTTAGCGTTATTTTGCAACTCATTTTGTTCAAATTGAGCCTTCTCGAATTGGTAACGCTGTTCTGCTTCACGCTCATATTCTTGCCTCACATCATCTGCAAAATGTTGGGCAAATTTGACCGCTTGTTGATAATTTTCTCTGCTTAATTGATCACGAGTTTCCATTTTCTGTATCTTTCTTAGTCAGTTTACTCTTTATGAGTAGGGCGAGTCCTGTGCCCGTCCGTAAATTAATATTGTTTTCAGACAGGCACAGGACCTGTCCCTACGAATATTGACATAGAACTCGTCCTCTATCCCTGTAGTCGAGAGTATACTATTTCTTCTTTTTAGTTCGCCATAAAATAGCGATAAACAATACGCCAAACAACCCTAGCGGTAAGCCCCACAGCACCCACGTTTGTGGGGTAAGTGGTGGTTTATAATTGACAAAATGCCCGAAACGATCTGTCATAATGCGGATAATTTCCTCATTACTTTTGCCTGCATTGACCATTTCATACACTTCAATCCGCATATTGTAGGCGGCGGTTGCGTTTGATTCCACCAAGTTTTGGTTTTGGCATTGTAGGCAACGCAAGGAACGAGCAAGTGAAATCGCTCTGACTCGGTCTACTTCATTTTTAAATTGGAATGTATCCACCATATCTGCTTGAGCGGTATTAATAAAAACACTCATCGCAAATACAAGCGGTAAAATTTTGGCAATTTTTTGCAAAAGTGAAAATAGGTTATTTATCATTCGCTATTTTTCCTTTCTAAGTGCCTCTAATCGTGGCATAAAATCTTGGGCAAAATCGGGGTTGTAGCCTTTTTGTTGGTATCTCACTACGCCGTGTCGGTCAACCAAATAGCTTGATGGTGCTGATGATACTTTAAGTGTTTGAATTAAATAGCCTTTTTCATAGTCATCAATAATCAAGCTAAACGGATTTCCCCAGTTTTCCAATGCTTTAAGGGCATCATTCGGGCGGTCGCTGTAAGTTAAGCCCACAATCGGTACGCCTTGTTGCTTGAGTTCTAATAAAATCGGAAATTCTTTAATACACCAAGTACACCAACTCGCCCACACATTGAGAATATAAGGCTCTTGCGGCAAGCTGTTATTGTTTAAGTGAGCATTGCTATCAAGTAAGTTCTTGCCCACAAATTCAGGGAAAGGCTTGCCCTGCCAATCTTCGGTTGGGGAAAGTGCATCTTTATTCATTAACGGCACGGCAAGAAAGCCCACAATCATTACAAGTATCAGAATAGGAATAAGTAACAGTACTTTTTTCATTTTTTATGTTCTCTACGGTAACCGAATAGTGCCAAAATAGAGGCAATAATCATAATAATACCCCCCAACCACAGGGCTTGCACATAAGGCTTGTAATGGATACGGAAAGCATATTCTAAATTGCCAAACTTATCACCCATTACAATATAAACATCATCTAAGTAGTGGTGGTATAGCCCCACTTCTGCTATTGTCATCGTACGAACATCATAATAGCGTCTTTCTGGCATTACGGTTGCCAATACTTTTTCATCTTTACTAATGGAGAACACGGCTTGTTCTGCGGTGTAATTTGGGCCAATGAGATCCTTATAATCTTGATATTTGAAGGTAAAGCCCGCTAATTCTGCCTGTTCATTAGGCTTTAAACGCACGCCAATTTCATCTCCATAATAGCTGTTCATCATCGCCCCAATCACACAGATCGCAAAGCCAATGTGAGCCAGTCGCATTGCAAGCGGTTTTATTTTAAACATAAATGGCAAATAAGGGATATGAGTTAAAATAATCCACACCGCAAAACTGATAAATACGATTGGCAGTAAAACGAAATCAAAATGCTCTCTTTGTGAAATAGAGAGATAAATTATGCCAAGAGCTAAGGTTACCGCCACAGGGAATAACCATAATTTCACCAAAATCTGTTTGATTGGGATCTGTTTCCAGCGTAGCACTACTGCAAACCCCATAATAACCATTAGTAATAATGTGAGAGGAGCAAATACACTATTGAAATAAGGAGCACCAACGGAAATTGATCCCCAATTCATGATGGTAAAAATCATTGGGTAAAACGTACCAAGTAATACCACGCAAGCCGCTACACTGAATAAGCCATTAATCATTAGAAAAGCCGTTTCTTTAGAAAGCAAATCAAAACGAATGTTGCCTTGCCATAAATTAGCTCTAAAGGCGAAAAGGGCTAAAGCAATAAAACTGAGGCTGAAAAAGAGGATAAGAATTGCCATTCCCCTATCAGGATCAACCGCAAAAGCGTGAACGGAGGTTAAAACCCCGGAGCGAACAATAAATGTGCCTAATAAACTGAGGGCGAAAGCGAAGATCGCAAGTAGAATTGTCCAGTAATAAAATACGCCACGTTGTTGGCTTACAATCAAACTATGCACTAAGGCTGTGCCTAATAGCCAAGGCATTAAGGAGGCGTTTTCAACAGGATCCCAGAACCACCAGCCGCCCCAGCCGAGTTCATAATATGCCCACCACGCCCCTAAAATAATACCAGCGGTGAGAAAGCCCCAAGAAATCATCGTCCAAGGACGAATCCAACGCATTACAGCTGCGTCCATTCCCCCTGAAATAAGAGCTGCTACAATCATTGCAAAGCTAACCGCAAAGCCAACATAGCCTAAATAAAGTAATGGAGGGTGGAAGATCAACCCAATATCTTGCAACATTGGATTGAGATCTCGTCCTTCTGGTGGCGGTGGAAAGCCTCGCTCAAATGGACTAGAAACTAATAAAATAAAAAGTAGGAAACCAAGTGAAATCAACCCCAACATTACGAGCGTTCGATTAGCAAACAATCGGTCGAGATTTCTAGAAAATTTACAAAATACCGCAGACCAAAGCACAAGAGCCGTGAGCCAAAACAGCATTGAGCCTTCGTGACCGCCCCAAGATGCAGCAAATTTAAAGAAATCGGGGAGTTGGCTGTTGGAATGAACTGCGACATAGATAACGGAGAAATCGTCCGTTAAGAAAGCATAGACTAACGCAGAAAAGGAAATGGTGGTAAAAGCAGCTTGTAAATAGGTAAATAGCGGCGATAACGCTAGCCAATGGTATTGCTTGCGGATCTCTCCCCATATTGCAAAACCAACTTGAAAAATCGCTGCAATAGCAGCCAATAAAAGTGAAAAATAGCCTATTTCCGATAGCATAAAAAAATCCCAAAGATGACTGCGTTTAGGGAATGTAGGGACAGCTCCTGTGCCTGTCCGCAATGCAAAAATATGAGGGAGGGCACAGGACCCTCCCCTACATATTTATCAGACTTACTTTAACTCGCAATCGTAAGTTGTCCTGCGTAAAGGATAAAGTATCGTAAGCAGAGTACACCAATTAAGTCGAAAATGGAAATTAAGATAATAAATTTCACATTATGTTTCAAGCGGTGGCTACCAAAAATATTGGCAATAAGTGGAATTGCAATACCGATAAGCATTACTCCTATCCAGAACACCGTTCCCCAGAATCCTGAAAGGGCATTACTTAAAGCAAGTTGTTTATCTGCTCCACCGAAGTGTAAACCAACAAAGAATGCCACAATTAAGCCTAATTCAGTAACCATAATCGGTACTTCAAATTTGTGCATAAAGTGAACTTCATTGCTTTCACCTGATAGCTTACCTGCAAGCAATACCATTAGGAAGGTTGCAGCAATACCTGATGAAGCACCAGAGGCTAAGAATAACGCTGGTAATACAGGGTTATTCAACATTGGGTAACTCACTAACGCTGAAAGTAAGAAACCTGTATAAGCCCCTAGCACTGCTGCTAACACGAATAAGATAAACTCAATCGGCTTAATCAGTTTTGCCTCAATCGCATCAATCCAGCCTAATAGGAATTTTAATGCTGGCAGATAGCGGTTAATCAGCAGGGCAACCCAATCTTTAAACATAATGGCAATCCAAACAACCAATACTGCCATATAAAGTTGGAATAGCATTACCCCCATCGACATCACCGATGTGCCACTGTAGTTAAACATTAACTTCCAGAACGTCCACGGTTTTGTTAAGTGGAAGATAAGTAGCGTTAAACCGATTAATGTCGGCACAGTGCCGAGAATAGCCGCACTACGAATAATCCAGTTTTGGCTTGGCTTTTCAATTTTTACGCCACTATTACGGTAAGCAATCGCTAACTGTACCGCACCTGATGAAATACCAAGTAGGAATAAGTAAATGGCGATTGTGCCGTCCCAAACAAGGTTTGGGGTTTGGAAAGGTACATATTCATTCATTATCTATGTTCTCCTTTACCAAATGGAATGTGATATAAATTCGGCTCTGTTCCTAATGAGGTTTTGGTACGATAAACTGGATTATTTCTCACTTTGTGGAAAATATCGCTGGTTGGATCGTTCATATCCCCGAAAGTTAATGCTTTAGTCGGGCAAGCCTCAACACAGGCAGGTTGTTTACCCTCTGCAAGATTCGTATCACGGCAGAAATTACATTTATCTGCTGATTTTTTCTCAGGGTGAATGAAACGAACACGGTACGGACAAACCGCAATACAATATTGGCAACCCACACATAAATCCGCATTTACATCAACAATGCCTGTTTCAGGGTCAATGAATGAAGCACCTGTTGGGCAAACACTCACACAAGGGGCATTAGTACAATGTTGGCAAGATTGACGGAAGAATTCATATTGTACATTTGGGAATTCGCCAAACGGCTCACTACGGATAATTTCTAAACGAGAAACACCTTCAGGTACTTTATTGGTAGTACGGCAAGCATCCATACAAGCTGTACAACCAATACAAGCTGTTTCATCGTGTACCATCGCATAGCGGATTTTCTTTTTTTCTTTCTCAGTAGCAAGAGTGATAGAGGTGGCAAGACCTGTACTTGCCACTACTGCGATAGCACCTGCCCCTGAGACGAAATCTCTACGGGTGCAAGACATTATTTTGTTCCTTTTGCTTCTGTGGCTTTCATTTCAGAGTTTTTAAATTCGCCTGAGTGAATTTTGGTATGACAATCCGTACAAAGTTTGATGCGATCTTTTTCAGGAATGTCTTTCATCGGATCTTTTTCCGGGTGAATCTCGTGACAGTTCGTACAAGTAATTTTTGTTGCGTGCGTGTCGTGAGCCCAGAATGTTTCACGCAATTTCTCCGGAGTATGGCAAGCAACACAAACTTGGTTTTGCTCATTAATCGAACGCTCAAGATCTGGGTTACTTGCTTTACCGTGCGGGTTAAAACGCATTACATCTTTCACCCCTTTACGGTGGCTTTCAGAGATATTGCCGTGACAGCTCACACAAGTAAGTTGCTCACCTGTGTTCGGGCTTTTCACATCTTTTTGGAAATGTTTTCCTGCGTGATGGAAAGGTTTGCCCGTTGCATTTGCTGATTCGTGGCACTGGGTGCAATATTTGTTTGGATCACGACGTGCATCTTGAATAATTTGCGCATCATCTGCTTTTTCTGATTGCCAAAGAGGTTTTGGCTGCTCAGGCATTACTGCATTAGCGTTTGATATTGCAAAAAAAACTGCAAATATCACCGCTTGTAGGAGGGCGATTCCTCGCCCTGTTTTTAATATTACATTTTTCATAATCCACCTCAAGCTACATTATTTTGCATCTGCTTTTGGTGCTTCTTCTGCCGGCAATAAGCCTTTAGCACGCGCTTCTTTTTCCCATTGAGGAACTACTGTTTTTAAGAATTCATCTTTCGCAGCTTGATCTTTAGGAATATCTAAACCGATTGCTTTTTGTGCATTCTCTTTAGTTGAGATATCAGGAATTGCGATAGGCGTTGCAACACCGTGTTTCGTCAATACAACACCTAACTCTGCACGAGCATCTGCTGCACGATCAATACCAGTTGCAATAGTGCGTAACATTACATCCGGTGCGTGAAAGTGGTTACCATGTCCTGCTGCAGAATAATCCCAACGCCATTGAGCGTGACGGATAGCTGTTAAGATGTTTTTCATCTCTTCTTCCGTTGCACCAGCGTCCCAAGCTGCTTTCGCTTCAAAGTGTGCTTTTACTAATTGATCTTCTAAACGAATCATTGCTTCTTTTACATCGTGTTTATATTGTTTCACACGTTTTTGTAAACTTTCTTTACTTTGCTCGTGACACGTTTTACAAGTTACATCAAAGTTATCAAACGGATTACCAATTTTATGATCAGTATACACTTTGCCATCTTTATCTCTCACTTTCGGCATATGGCAATCTATACAAGTTACACCATTTTTACCGTGAGTACCTTGAGACCATACTTCAAAGTCAGGGTGCTGTGCTTTTAACATAGGCGCTTTAGATAAACCGTGAGTCCAGTCTGTAAATTTGATTTCATCGTAATATTTTTCGATACTATCAACATCAACACCATTTTTCCAAGGGAAGGTAACGTCTGTTTTATTTTTGAAGTAGTATTCAACGTGGCAGTTTGCACAAACTGCAGGACGCTGACCATGTTTGTCTAAATCTTCAAACTTCCAGCCGATAGTATTTAATGCACGAAGAACGTGAGGACGAGCAACACGCAATGCAGGTTTACCTTCTTTAAACTCTTCTGAAGTAGTGTCATGACAGTCTGCACAACCGATAGAATTCACAATTTCTGAACCATATTTCGCCCATTTAGGGTCAAAATAACCACGTTCGCCTTTTTCTTCTATTAAACGGGCAACATCTGGACCTTTACAAGTCCAGCACGCCATTGGTTGTGGACCATCATTTTCATCTTTAGGTGCACCGGTACGCAAAATATCTCTCACATCGGTAACCGCATAATAGTGACCACGAGGTTTGTTATAATCTTTAGAGAATGCATAACCCGCCCATAAAATCACATAACGTGGATCTGCTTCTAACGCACTACCACGATCTGTCGATTCAGACGTTGCTTTCCAAGATTTGTATTGCAGAGGGTATTTTTCTTCAAATAAATGGTTGGCTGATTCAACCGTTACCCCTAATTTTTCGTGTTTAAGCGCTTTATCTGTTAAAGATTCTTTTTTTGCTTCTTCAGCTAAAGCTGGTTGTAAACACCCCAATATTGAAATTGTCGCCATTACGAGGCTTTTTGCTAGAAATTTCATTTTGGTTCTCCCACTCAGGTAAAAAAATCATTCAATCTAAATAAGAATTTTTCCTATTAAATTAATAAGATAATCCTAATAATTCATTAAGGAGAATATGCAATTTAAATCAAATCGACTATCTCAAAGTGAAGATTTATTGAATTAAATCAATAAAATTAAGAAAAATACCTCTTAAGAGGTAAAAGGCTATTTTGGTTAAATAAAAACGACTTTTATTTAGCTAAAATAAAGTTTAAAAAAGACTGAATTTATGGTATTTATACAGCTTCTTTTTGCATAATAAAAATATCAAGGACACAACATTAATGAATGGGGCAAGATTAGTTACCGAGAGCCTTAAAGCTCAAGGCGTAACCACTATTTTCGGCTACCCGGGTGGTGCAATAATGCCAACCTATGATGCCATTTACGATTCGGGCTTAGATCATCTTCTCTGCCGTAACGAACAGGGGGCGGCAATGGCGGCTATTGGCTATGCCCGCTCAACAGGCAAAGTAGGTGTTTGTATCGCAACTTCCGGCCCGGGTGCAACCAATTTAATAACCGGCTTAGGGGATGCAGCCCTAGATTCCATTCCTGTAGTTGCTATTACAGGGCAAGTTACCAGCCATTTAATCGGAACGGACGCATTCCAAGAAGCAGATGTACTGGGTTTATCTTTAGCTTGTACTAAGCACAGTTTTATCGTGCAAAATATTGAAGAATTACCTGAAATTTTAGCTCTTGCATTCCAAATTGCCCAAAGTGGCAGACCGGGCCCTGTGCTGGTTGATATCCCACGAGATGTACAATTAGCACTGACTAATGCCCAACCTATTGTTTATGCTAAAGAAGAAGCTCCTGCCCAAAATGCAGAAAAATTAGCACAAGCGAAGCAATTATTAGCGAAAGCTAAACGACCGGTGCTTTATGTCGGCGGTGGTGTAGGAATGGCAAACGGTGTGCAAGCGGTCAGAAATTTTGTAAAAATTGCAAATATTCCGTCTATTTCCACCTTAAAAGGGTTAGGCACTATCGATCCAACCGATCCGCTTTATATGGGTATGATCGGTATGCACGGTACAAAAGCGGCTAACTATGCGGTACAGGAGTGCGATTTACTGATTGCCTGTGGAGCTCGTTTTGATGACCGTGTAACAGGCAAATTAGACACCTTTGCCCCTCACGCAAAAGTGATTCATATTGATATTGATAACGCGGAAATCAACAAACTTCGCCAAGCTCAAGTGGCATTAAAAGGCAGTCTCATTGAAGCTGTGGATTACTTAGCTCAACCGCTCAATATTGAGGCTTGGCGTGAAGATGTGCGTAATTTAAAACAGCAATTTGACTTCCAATATCAAGAAAATAGCGGCAATGGCGATATTGATGCGGTAGCTCTCTTGCATACCTTATCTAACCGTAAAGCGAAAAATAGCGTGGTAACCACCGATGTTGGGCAACACCAGATGTGGTCGGCACAACATTTAAGCTATTTTGACCCGAAAAATTACATTACCTCAGCAGGTTTTGGTTCAATGGGCTTTGGCTTACCTGCGGCAATCGGGGCTCAAGTGGCTCGCCCTGACGATCAAGTGATTTTGATTACAGGCGATGGCTCAATTCTAATGAATATTCAAGAGCTTGGCACAATCAAACGAGCAAATTTGCCTGTTAAAATTTTATTGCTCGATAACCAACGCTTAGGAATGGTTCGTCAATGGCAATCGCTATTCTTTCACGGTCGCTACAGCCATACAATTTTAGACGATAACCCAGACTTTGTAATGCTGGCAAAAGCCTTTGATATCGAAGGCGAACGCATTGAAAAAGCAAGCGATGTTTCTGCTGCGATTGATCGTTTCCTCAATGCAAAAGGAGCTTACCTACTCCACGTTTGCATTCCACAAGAAGATAACGTATGGCCGCTTGTTCCACCGGGTGCTTGCAATGCCGATATGCTAGATGACGATGTATAGGAGAACGCGGATGGAACAGTATCAATTAAGCATTAAAGCGAACAAACGCCCTGAAACCTTAGAGCGTATTTTAAGAGTAATCCGCCATCGTGGTTTTGAGGTAAAAAGTTTGAACGTGGAAGCAAATGATGCGACATTTGAACTAAAATTAATTTTAGTGAGCAACCGCCAGCTTTCACTTTTAACCCATCAATTAGAAAAACTGTTTGATGTTATTGAGATCAATTAATCAAACTTTTCAAGACCGTGTATTTTTTACACGGTCTTTTTTTCGCCAGAAATTTACAATTCACTATCTTTTTGATTTTATTCACATCTTCAAATTTCAACTGATTTTTCATATTTTTTGCTCTTTACTTTCTCAGCCTAACAGATCTAACATACTATATATGGTGTTAAAAATTATTAAAAAACACAATATATTGTGTTAATAAAGTAAAAATGGAAAATCTTCGATTCAGCTCAGAGCAAATTGTTTGGCAAGAAGTGCCGAATGAAACCTCACTCGCTTTTCTGATTACAGGCTGCCCGCTTGGCTGTAAAGGCTGCCATAGTGTAGAAAGCTGGAAAGCTAGCAAAGGAAAAGAACTGACGATTGATTATCTCGCTGAACGCCTCACACGCTATCAGGGTTTAATTAGTTGTGTGCTTTTTATGGGCGGAGAATGGCAGGCGGAAACATTACTCTCTTTACTAAAACTTTGCCGACAACAAGGGCTACAAACTTGCCTCTACACAGGCTTGGAACGGCACGACGTACCTCCTTATTTACTGGCTGAATTAACTTACTTAAAAACAGGTCGTTGGATTGCCGAACGAGGCGGATTAAACAGCCTAACCACTAACCAACGTTTTATTGATTTACGCACTAACGAAAATCTAAACCACTTATTTATCAAAGGAGCAACGCTATGATTCGATTAGAAGAGGAACAACTATCACGCAAATTAAAATTTATCGATCATTACATTCAAGCTAAAAATGCCGCTGATGGCTCAAAAATGGATGCTAACGCTAACGTAACACAAAAAAATATTGCCACAATGGAAAACGAACTGATGAAAGATTTTTTTGTACAAATTAATCGAGCAAAAGTCAGCGAAAAAATTGCAAAACTTTTTGGAAAAGAGACCGCTTGTGAATACCTCCGCCAAATTGAAGCACACGAAATTTACGTTCACGATGAAACCAGCCTCAAGCCTTACTGTGTATCTGTTACGATGTATCCGTTTTTACGAGATGGCTTAACCAAACTGGGGGGTGAATCCAAAGCTCCAAAACATCTCGCTTCTTTCTGTGGCTCTTTTATTAATTTTGTTTTTGCCATCAGCTCACAATTTGCAGGGGCAGTTGCAACCGTTGAATTTCTAACCTACTTTGACTACTTTGCCCGTAAAGATTATGGCGATAACTATTTAGAAACGCACCGCTCAGACATTGAAAACCACCTTCAACAAGTCGTTTACAGTATCAACCAACCTGCGGCGGCACGGGGCTATCAAAGCGTGTTTTGGAATATTTCGGTTTACGATAAATTCTATTTCGAGGCAATGTTCGGCAACTTTGTGTTCCCTGATTTTGAAAAACCAAACTGGGAAACCACCGCTAAATTGCAGCTTTTCTTTATGCAATGGTTTAACAAAGAACGCAGCAAAGCCATTCTTACCTTCCCAGTTGTAACCGCCGCAATGCTAACTGAGCAAGGCAAATGCAAAGATGATGAATTTGCCAACCAAATGGCAAATGAATTGGCACAAGGTAATTCCTTTTTTATTTATCAGTCAGATAACCCTGATTCGCTCGCCTCTTGCTGCCGTTTACGCAATGAAATTAGCGATCACACTTTCTCTTACTCGCTCGGTGCAGGCGGTGTTGCAACAGGCTCAATAAATGTAATTACAATTAATATGAACCGTTTAGTGCAAGATAAGCGTGATTTGAGCCAAGAAGTCAGCAAGATCCATAAATATCAATACGCTTACCGAAAATTAATGGAAGAATATTTAGCCAACGGAATGCTCCCTGTTTATGAGGCTGGCTTTATTTCACTCGATAAACAATTCCTTACCATTGGTATTAACGGAATGGCGGAAGCGGCTGAATCGCAAGGCTTAAAAGTGGGTTATAACCCCGAATATATTGACTTTGTACAATCTCGCTTAAAAACTATTTTTGAGGCAAATCAAGCTGCCAGCCAGCAATATGGCGTGAAATTCAACACCGAATTTGTCCCTGCCGAAAATTTAGGGGTAAAAAATGCAAAATGGGATAAAACAGACGGCTACTTCGTGCCTCGTGATTGCTACAACTCTTATTTCTATGTGGTTGAAGATGAAGAAATTAATGCCCTTGATAAATTCTTGCTACACGGTAAAGAACTAATTGAATGGCTAGATGGCGGATCCGCTCTGCATTTAAACCTTGATGAAGCCTTAACCGCCAATGGCTACCGTTCATTATTAGACACCGCTGCCAAAACAGGCTGCAACTATTTCTGCATTAACGTTAAAATTACCATTTGCAATGAATGCAACCATATAGACAAACGTACTCTGCATAGTTGCTCCAAATGCGGCTCTAAAAACATTGACTATGGCACTCGTGTTATCGGTTACTTAAAACGGGTTTCCGCCTTTAGCTCCGCCCGCCAAAAAGAGCATAGTTTGCGGTTTTATCATCGAGAAGCGGCTTAAATCTTTACAACTATTTTCTAAAGTTTTATATTGAGCTCTCATTTAGTCGGGGTGCTTGTTTTATATCTCATAAAGCAAGCTGAGAAATACCCGTTGAACCTGATGCAGTTAGCACTGACGTAGGAAACTAAAGGCTTAAAACCGTTCTATTCCCGTTTGTGTTGGTGCATTGTTTTTTTCAATACAATGAGGAATAAACGATGACCACATCTACCCCATTTCAATCTATCTATTTGCAAAAAATTCGGCAAAATCGACCGCTTGTTCACAATATTACCAACATTGTTGCCGCTAACTTTTCCGCCAACGGCTTATTAGCTCTCGGAGCTTCGCCGATTATGGCAGCTGCCATTGAGGAAATGGAAACCGTGCCAGCCTTAAGCAAAGCAGTAGTAATTAATATCGGCACACTCATTGGCAAAGAGGTTGAAGCAATGGTGCTGGCAGGAAAAACAGCCAACCGTTTAGGCATCCCTGTGCTGCTTGACCCCGTTGGTGTGGGGGCAACGCCTTTTCGCCGTCAAACCGTTGAAACCTTATTGAATGAAATCCAATTTACCGCTATTCGAGGCAATGCTGGGGAATTTGCCACTCTCGCAGGCGTAAACTGGCAAGCCAAAGGGGTTGATGCTGGGGAAGGCTCGCACAGCGTTGTAGAAATCGCACAACAGGTTGCGAAACGTTATAAAACCTTAGTAGCTATTAGTGGCGAAACCGATGTGGTAAGCGATGGCTTACGCACAGCATTGCTGAAAAACGGCAGCCCAATGTTCCCACAAATTACCGCTTCAGGCTGTTTATTGAGTGCCATTTGCGGTGCATTTTTAGCGGTTGCCGAGAAAGAACACTATTTCAACGCCGTTGTTGAGGCTTGTACTGCCTATACGATTGCAGGCGAAATAGCTGCAAAATCGCTTAAACCTACTCAATACGGGCAATTTGCCGTTAATCTGTTAGATGAGTTAGGTGCTTTAACGCCAGAAACAGTTGAGCAATATGCGGAGGTAGAATATGTCTAAACCAACACAATCAAGCCCAACCAAAGTTGCCGTTGCCTCAATGGTTGGTACAGCCATTGAATATTTTGATAACTATATCTATACAATGGCGGCGGTGCTGGTATTTAATGTGCAGTTTTTTAATAGCGATGACCCTGTTTCTAACCAATTAATGTCGCTTTCTGTTCTTGCCCTTGCTTTTTTCACTCGCCCGATGGGGTCGATTATTTTCGGGCATTTTGGCGATAAATATGGACGTAAACAAACGCTGATTGCCTCGCTACTATTGATGGGCTTATCTACAGTCGCGATTGGTTTACTGCCGAACTATGCCGCCATTGGCATTTGGGCAACGGTGCTACTCTGCTTATGCCGAATTGGACAAGGTTTAGGCTTGGGCGGCGAATGGGGCGGAGCGGCATTAGTAGCAACCGAACACGCCCCAAAACACAAGCGGGCGTTTTATGGTATTTTTCCACAAATGGGAGCTCCCATCGGCTTACTATTGGCAAACGGAGCGTTCTACCTCGTAAACCTAATTTATGGTGAGCAAGCCTTTTTAGATTGGGCGTGGCGAATTCCCTTCGTGGCTTCTATTGTTATGATTTTTATCGGCTTATATATCCGCATTAAAATCAGCGAAAGCCCGATTTTCCTCAAAGCAGAACAGCAAGGTAAAAACCGCCACACCCCACTTAAAACACTCTTTACCAAGCATTTCAAGCCGTTTATGATTGGCGTGTTCATTGCTACCGCAGGCTATGTGCTATTCTATATTTTAGTTGCCTTCACCCCGATTTTTGTGAAAAGCCCAGTTGCGGTATCTGAAGCAGGTTACGCTACAGGTTTAGGACTACCAGCGAATATGTACACCCAATACTTACTGATTACCTCTGTAATTTTTGGCATTGCGATCTTCTTCTCTGGTTTATATTCCGACAAAATCGGACGCCGTTTATTGCTACTAATCGCCACAGGAGCAACTGTCATTTACGGCTTAACAATGCCGTTTTTCCTCGAAAACGGCACACCAACTTCAATATTCATTTTCTTAACCATTGGAATGATTTTAATCGGCTTAAGTTTCGGCCCGATGGCGGTTATTCTACCCGAACTCTTCCCAACGGAAGTACGTTATACTGGGGCTTCTCTTGCCTATACCGCAGCAGGCATTTTAGGGGCAAGTGTGTTTACCATCATCGCCGTTAAAATTAACGAAAACTTTGGCTTATTTGGCGTTGGAGGGTATTTATCAGCTGCCTCACTACTCAGCTTCTGGGCGTTATGGCAAGTGCACGAAACCAAAGATTTGGAATTGGCGGAGATTTAACTGAAACAAATTAGGCGGAGCTTACGTCCGCCTAAATTAGCCTTAACTACACATTTGCAAATTTTTCCAGATTTTCAACCGCTTGTTGCCAATCTTTTGCTTGGGTAACGGCACCTACCACCGCTGCACTGCCTACGCCACATTTCATCACTTGCTCAATTCTTTCTTCACTAATTCCGCCAATCGCGACCGTTGGAATATGAAGTGGATTAACAAGTTCAACATATTTTGCTAAATTGGTTAAACCTTGCGGTTGCGATGGCATTTCTTTCGTTTGTGTTGGGAAAACGTGTCCGAATGCGATATAAGAGGGCTGAATTGCTAATGCTCGCATAATTTCAAAATAGCCGTGTGTGGAAACGCCTAAGCGTAGCCCTGCTTGTTGAATTGCATTTAAATCGGCAGTGGCTAAATCTTCTTGCCCTAAATGCACACCGTAAGCCTGATACTTTACAGCTAACTGCCAATAATCATTTACAAACAAACGCACATTGTGCTGTTTCGCTAGTGCGACCGAGTGGGCAATTTCTTGCTCGATCTCTGCAAGCGGTCGATTTTTGATTCTAATTTGCAAGGTTTTTACCCCTCTCAAAATTAAGCGTTCAATCCATTCAACACTATCGACCACAGGGTAAAGCCCAAGTTGATATTCTGTTGGAGTAAAAGGGGCTGTCGGCAATTTAAAGGGAGCAGAAATCAGCTCGGTTTGCGGGAAGAACGTAATATCATCAGGGTAGCCGGTATGGCAAAGTGAACTTAAAGCAGTTTGCCCTCTGCCTTGTTTTTCCGATAAGCCTTTTTGCAAATAAGCGGTCGCAACTGTAACGGCATCAGCTAAATCAAAGCCGGTTGCCAACATTGAGCCAACTGCTGAAGCGTAGGTGCAACCTGTGCCGTGTGTATTAACACTTTGCACTCTTTGATGGGTAAAAGAGAAAATCTCTTGGGCGGTAATTAAGTAATCACACACGCTTCCGCCTTGCCACTCAAAATGTCCGCCTTTCGCTAAAACGGCTTTCACACCTTGTGCTATCAGCTTTTGAGCAGCCGTTTTTACATCATCAAATGTACTTATTTCGGTTTCAGTCAGTAAAGCTAATTCCGTGCCATTTGGGGTAATTAAATCCACTAACGGATAAAGTTTTTCTTGTACTACAGGCAATAAAATGCTGTCTGAAAGGGCTTGTCCGCTACTTGCTACCGCAACAGGATCGTAAACCACAAAGCAATAATTTTCACTTTCTGAGCGAATTTTTTGGATATATTCGCATAAAATTTCGACTTGTGCCTGTGAGCAAAGTAAGCCAATTTTGATTGCATTTGGATAGCCTTGAATCAGTAATGCCTCGAACTGCTGGCGGAAAGTATGATCATCAACAGGCGTTACACAAAGCACACCGTGTGGATGTTGAGCCGTTACAGAAGTAACCACCGAACAACCGACCAAATTGAAATCGTGAAAGGTGTGTAAATCGGTTTGTAATCCAGCTCCGGCACAGGAATCTGAGCCTGCGACAGTCCAAATAACGTTAGGTTGGTGTTGAGAGTTTGAATAATTAGACATAGCAAAATCCTCATAAAAGTTGAAGGGTTTGCTTATCAGAAGTGTTGATGAGCCAAAATTTATAGATAATCTGAATTTTGGTAAAACTTGTTCCCTACACAGGTACTAACCTACAGGTTCGACGGATCTTGCAGTTGCAATCTCAGCCTTATGGCACTCCGACAAGCGTTTTTAGTATAGCTTACAAGCGATTATTTTTCACAAAAAATTTGCAAAATTTTCAGTAAAATAAACCGCTTGTTATCCTCAATTAATTGACTGTTCCACAATTTAAACAATAGAGATACATCTGTTTCTGGTCGTTAAAACGTGAAAGCATTTCCATTTGTTTTTGTGATTGCTTCAGCACAGGTAAATCAAGCCAGTTAGTCAGATTAACTTGTAGCTGGGTTTTAAAATCTCGGGCGAGCGTGCCGAACAAACTGTCGTCTTGCTCTGCAAACCATTGCAAACCGAATTGCTCAACTTTCGCTTTGCTCTCTGCTTCACGTTTTTGGTTGATTAAATCAGATAAGGAGGCAAACGCCACATTAAAATTACCTAATTCATCAACTAAACCGTGTTTTAGTGCATCAGAGCCTAACCAAACTTGCCCTTGTGCCACTTTATCTACCGCCTCTTTTGACATTTTTCTGCCTTGTGAAACCAGCGCTAAAAAGCGGTCATAGCCATTTTCAATGCCAATTTGTAGTACTTCTCCTTGTTCTTTTGGTAGGCTTTTTAAGCCGATTGGTTCAGCTAAAGCAGAAGTAGCAATGCCATCTTCACTTATCCCTAAGTTTTTCGCTGTTTTTTCAAAAGTTACTGCTAAACCAAAAATACCGATTGAACCTGTAACCGTGTTTGGGCTAGCGATGATTTTATCGCTAGTTGCTGCAATCCAATAACCGCCCGATGCCGCCATTCCACCCATAGAAGCCACAACGGGCTTACCTTCTTTTTGAAATTCTTCTACTTCTTGGCGAATAAGCTCCGATGCCACCGCACTACCGCCCGGGCTATTAATGCGTAAAATCAAGCCTTCTACATTTTTATCGGCTCTTGCTTCTTGCAGTAATTTCACCACCGTATCACTGCCTACGCCTGTTTCATCACTCTCGCCTGTCATAATTGCTCCTTCTACATTCACAACTGCAATTTTAGGAGCATTAATGTCAGCAAAACGATCATTCAGTTCAAGTTCGTAGTCGGAAAATTCAATGTGGTTATACTCTCCTTCGCTATTTTCACCAAATTGTTCAATCAATTTTGATCTAATTTCTTGGTTAGAAGCGAGATTAGTTACCCACTTTTGATTTAAGGCGAGCTGAGCATCATCACCTTTTGCTGCCTTATACTTTTCAATATAGGTTTCAGCAGATAAATTAATGTCTGTTGGAGATATTTTGCGATTTTGAGCTATCGTTTCTACCGTTTGCTGCCAAGTTCCATTGAGCCAGCTTCGTGCATTTTGTTTCGCCTCTTCAGACATATCATCACGCATAAAAGGCTCAACCGCTGATTTGTAAGTCCCTACACGGAAAATATGTGGCTCAGCTTCAATTTTGTCTAACAACGTTTTGAAATAGGTGTTCGAATAGCTTAAGCCTTGAAGCTCTACAGAGCCTACTTTGTTCAAATAAATTTCATCAGCAAATGAGGCAAGATAATATTGCTTTTGCGAATATTGCTCGCCAATGGCAATAACGGGCTTGCCTGATTCTTTGAAGTTGTTGATTTCATTACCCACCAAGTCTAAAGAAGAGAAATCCGCATTTTGCAAATGGTGTAAATCCAGCACTAGCCCTGTAATTTGTGGATCATTTTTCGCTTTACTAATCGCTTGCACCACATCAAAGGTTGAGATTTTAAAGGGTTCAGAGCTACCTAATTCTGATTGGATCAAGCGGTAGAAATCAGCAAATTCTTCACGATTATCCGCTAAATAACCATCTAAATTTAAGCGCAATGCTCCTTGTGTAAACACAGGTTTTTGCGAGCTTTGTGAAGAGGCAATAAACCCAACCACAGGCACTAAGAGTAGAATAAATAAGATAAAAAAGAGGTTAATCACACACTCTCTAATACAGCGAAACATTTTATAAATCGCTTTTAGCATATTTAACATCTGAAATTCCTAAAAAATAAAACAGTTGGCACAGTATAAAGCAATCACGGAATGAAGAAAATATGCTATTCTTTGGCAAAAATTTTTCAAAGGTTATCTTTATGCAAATATTAGATTTATTACATCATCGCCGTTCTAACAAAAAATTTGGCGATAAAGCCCCAACCCCAGAGCAACTCGAGCAAATTTTAAAAGCAGGCTTACGCGTGCCTGATCACGGGCATTTAAAACCTTATCATTTTGTTGTGATTGAAAAAAGCGGAATGCCGCAACTCTGCGAGCTTTTTAAAGCTGCGGTTGAAGAATTTGAAATGGGCGAAGAGCGTTTAAAAAAGGCGAAGAAATTAGCTAATCAAGCCCCAACGATCATTGGGGTAATTGCGAAGTTAGATCATAGTATTGCTAAAGTACCTGCTTGGGAACAAATGATAACCGCTGGTTGTAGTGGCTATGCTATTCAACTCGCCGCAAACTCGCTCGGCTTTGATACAGTTTGGATTACGAATAAATGGGTAAACGGCTTGGCACTACGTTCCGCTTTTGGTTGCAAAGAGCAAGATCAAGTGATCGCCTTAATTATGATTGGCTCGCCTGAGGACGAAGGGAAAATTGCTCTTGCCCCAGAAAGTGAGAGTTTAGACGGTTTTGTAAGTTATATTAGATAAAATGAGTACAATTTTAATCACAGGTTGCTCTTCTGGCATTGGATATGCGACTGCACATCATCTCAGAGAGGCTGGCTGGCGAGTGATAGCGAGCTGCCGAAAAGAGCAAGATGTTGAACGGTTGGAATCAGAAGGCTTTGAATGTCTGTTGCTTGATGTAACCAATTCAGAGCATATCCAAAATGCCTTTGAATATATTCAAACAAGCGGTCAATTAGATGCCATTTTTTGCAATGCTGGCTACGGGCAGCCCGGCTGTGTGGAAGATGTGCCCAAAGCTGCTTTGCAAGAAATTTTTGAAACCAATGTGTTTGGAGCTTGGGAAGTCATTCATCACGCAATGAAGATTTTCCGAACGCAAAATCACGGTAGAATTTTGATTAACAGTAGCATTTTAGGCTTTGCCGCAATGCACTATCGAGGAGCTTATAATGCCACTAAATTTGCGTTGGAAGGAATGGCGGATACTTTACGTTGCGAGCTACACGGCTCAAATATTTATGTTTCATTGATTGAACCCGGTCCTATTCAAAGTAATTTTCGCCCAAACTCTGTGGCAAAATTAGAGCAATATATTGATTTGGAAAATTCCTATCATAAAGAGCTAAATAAAACGCAATACCAACGCTTAACCACTAAAGGCAATGCTAATCCCTTTACTTTACCTGCCTCAGCTTGTGCGAAAGCGTGCTTAAAAGCCTTAAATGATAAAAAGCCCAAAGCACGCTATCAAGTCACCTTTCCTACCAAATTGTTTTGGTGGCTACGGCGAATTTTACCGACAACGGCGTTTGATTATATGAATCGGAAATTTGGTGGGTAATGATTTTAAAATAGTAACAGGCTATAAATATAGGGGCGAAAAATTTTCGCCCCTACCAATTTATTTCTTCCACCCTTTCAACGCATCTGCAAAAGCATTATTACCGAATGCATTGTGGTTATCATTTCGCAAGCGGTCATTTTTTTGCGGATTTTTGCGAATTTCTGCGGAATTTCGACCGCTTGTTGGCTCTTTTTTATCAGTCGGTTTGTCATCTAAACGCATTGTTAAGGCAATACGTTTACGGGCAGCGTCCACTTCAAGCACTTTCACTTTTACCACATCGCCTGCTTTTACCACAGAATGCGGATCTTCCACAAAAGAATTTGAAAGCATTGAAATATGCACCAAGCCGTCTTGGTGTACACCAATATCGACAAAAGCCCCAAAGTTTGCCACATTAGTCACTGTACCTTCCAAAATCATACCGGCTTTGAGGTCGGTAATTTCTTCCACGCCGTCCATAAACACGGCGGTTTTGAACTCTCCACGAGGGTCTCGCCCCGGCTTTTCTAACTCTTTGAAAATATCGTTTACGGTTGGTAAACCAAACTGCTCGTCCACAAAATCTTTGGCATTTAGCGAGTGAATTTTGGTGCTGTTACCCATTAATTCCGCCAAAGTTGAAGTGGTAGCTTGCAAGATTTTTTCCACAATCGGGTAGGCTTCAGGGTGAACGCTTGAGGCATCTAAGGCATTTTTTCCGCCAATAATTCGCATAAAACCAGCACATTGTTCAAAGGCTTTAGGCCCTAAACGAGGTACTTTTTTCAGATCAGAACGGCTATTAAAACGCCCGTTTTCATCACGGAATGCCACAATGTTCTGGGCGAGTGTTTTCGTCATACCTGCAACACGAGCAAGTAACGGAGCAGAAGCGGTATTTAAATCTACCCCTACGGCATTTACACAATCTTCTACTACCGCATCAAGTTTGCGAGCAAGCTGAGATTGGTTTACATCGTGCTGATACTGCCCCACGCCAATCGCTTTCGGCTCAATCTTCACTAGCTCTGCTAATGGGTCTTGTAAACGGCGGGCAATCGACACCGCCCCACGCAGAGAAACATCTAAATTCGGGAACTCATTTGCCGCAAACTCAGAAGCTGAATAAACAGATGCCCCAGCTTCACTGACCACAACGGTTTGTGGGCGGTTTTCTTTAATTTCCTTAATCACTTCTTTGGCAAAACGCTCTGTTTCACGCGAAGCCGTGCCGTTACCGATCGCAATCAGCTCCACATTGTGCTTTTTAACCAAGGTAAAAATAGCCAGCTGTGCTTCTGCTTGTCTACCTGTATGTGGATAAATTGTCGCTGTATCTAACAATTTCCCTGTGTTATCCACAACCGCCACTTTTACCCCTGTACGCAAGCCCGGGTCTAAGCCCATTGTGTTTCTTGC
Source organism: Mannheimia sp. E30BD (assembly GCF_041807785.1). Classification (NCBI taxonomy): domain Bacteria; kingdom Pseudomonadati; phylum Pseudomonadota; class Gammaproteobacteria; order Pasteurellales; family Pasteurellaceae; genus Mannheimia; species Mannheimia sp. E30BD. Next base: position 18,406 of record NZ_JBGTYX010000003.1, on the reverse strand, counting down.
CCCAGCAGGTGCTGCCATCAAGAGAGCAGAAAGATTGCGAGCAAACACATCAATCGCCTCTTCTTCAGCTTTTTCACGCAGTGTGCCCATCAATTCAGTTTCTAAGTGAAGGGCAGCTTTGATTTTCCACGTCCACGCAATCACTTGTTCACGCCATTTATCTGCCGGTTGATTGTTGAAAATCACACCTAAATGCTCGCGGATAATAGTTTCACAATGGCTATTTTTTGATCCTTCTTCAGCATCAGGATCGGCATTTAAGGCAAGGGATAACACGCCCTCATTTCGCCCACGAAACATTGCTAATGTACGGTGAGAAGGTACGGTTTTAAACGGCTCGCTGTGAGCAAAATAATCACGGAATTTCTCGCCTTCTTCCTCTTTGCCTTCGATGACTTTCGATTCAAGTGTGGCGTAAGCGGTCAAATATTGGCGAAGTTTTGCAAGTAGCTCGGCATCTTCCGCAAAACGCTCCATTAAGATATATCTTGCACCGTCTAGGGCTACCTTAGTATCAGCCACACCTTTTTCACTATCTACAAAGTTTGCTGCTAAGGTTTCAGGATCTTGTTTCGGATCATTCCAAAGCGTTTCCGCCAAAGGTTCTAAGCCTGCTTCAATCGCAATTTGACCACGCGTTCTGCGTTTTGGTTTATAAGGTAAGTAAAGATCTTCTAACTCAGTTTTGCTTTCGCAGCTTAGAATTTTTGCTTTCAGCTCATCGGTTAATTTGCCTTGCTCTTCAATCGATTTCAGAATAGTTTGGCGGCGGTCGTCCATTTCACGCAAATAGATTAAACGAGTTTCAAAATGGCGAAGTTGGGTGTCGTCTAGTCCGCCTGTTACCTCTTTACGATAACGAGCAATAAAAGGAATGGTATTTCCTTCATCTAATAAGCCGATAGCAGCAAGAATTTGGTGAGAGCCAACGTTCAGTTCGCTGGCAATAATATGACTAATTTGAATGTTTAGCTCATTGGTTGCTTGGGTCATTTACTTTCCTTCAATAAAGTGGCTCGAGGTTTATCCAATTTTTCGAGCTTTGTTAAAGTTTCCGTGATTTTAGCTGGATTTGGCTCTTTTTTCGCACATAAAATAATGTTTTCTAAGCTATCCGCTTGATGATAGTAAGGCATTTCGCTTTCGACTGCCTTTTCAAATTGTTGATAAGCCTGCTGAAATTGACCTTGTTTGCATAAAAAAGTGCCGTAATTATTCAATACATCAGGGCGATTTTTACTTAAATTTAAGGCGGTTTGATAGGATTTCTCAGCGTTTTCAATATCGCCAGTTTGTTGATAATAGTAGGCTAATACCGAGTAAGGGAGGTAATCTTTTTCATCGTGAGCAAGGGCTTTGTCGATATTCTGCTTCGCCTTTGGGAAATCATTTTGCTCCAAATAAGCCAACGCTAGATTAATGCGGGCTTTTACCGCTTCCGAGCGGTTAAATTCGACTTCGGAGGAAGAGGGGGGAGAAGAACAAGCTGCTAATAAAAACAGCGTAATACAAGCGGTCATTTTTAAGAAAAATTTTGCAAACATAGTGCTCTCCTACAACAAAGGGGTTAATTTTACTGTTCTACAGAAGCTAAGACTAGCGATTTTTACGCAAAGAGAGAAATTTTAATGTGATTTTTTCGACGCAGATCGCAAAAATAGGAATTGAGGGTTGCTTGTTCTTTTCGTTTTATACACTCTATTTAGCATATAAGTAAATTCATTGAAAAAAACTTATAAAACTTATAAAATAGAGGCAAAAATGAAAATAGTGGTATTCCAACGTAAAGCCTTAAAGCAATTACGAAAAATCCCAACTGGTGCAGAAATTCGCCGAAAATGCGATGATTTAGCTCACTTTCCTTACTGTGCGAATATCAAAACATTAGTAAATCACAAATATGAATATCGTTTTCGGGTGGGAAATTATCGTATCTTTTTTAATATTGAAGGCGAAACGATGAACATTGTATCTATTGAAGAGGTTAAAAAACGCGATGAAAGAACTTACTGATATTCAATATTTAAAAGACACTGAAGGTAATCTTACTTTTGCGGTTCTCCCTATTGCTACTCTTGAATGGCTAAAACAGAAAGCAAATATCAAAACTGCCGTAGAAACAGGAATTCCCTCTGAAGTGGCAGGAATTGCATTAGATAATGATTATTCAGCCCTACGAGCTTGGCGAGAATATTTGGGATTAACTCAAGAAGAGGTAGCTAAACGGTTAGGCATTTCACAATCAGCTTATAGCCAGCACGAAAATGCAAAAACCTTGCGAAAAACAACACGCATCAAAATTGCAAATGCACTCGGGTTAAATGAGGAGCAGCTAGATTTCTGATAAACAAAAGGCAGGAATACCTGCCTTTCATTTCATACAAATTAATGGGTTTTTACGTCGATCCCTTGCCCGAACTTACGTTTTTCAAGGGTACGTTTAGTTCGGTCAATCACATCGCCGGCAAGCTGTCCGCACGCTGCATCAATATCATCGCCTCGTGTTTTACGCACGGTTACGGTAAATCCATATTCCATTAATACTTTTTGGAAGCGATCCACACGAGAATTTGAACTCTTACCATAAGGAGCTTCCGGGAATGGGTTCCAAGGAATTAAATTAACTTTACACGGCGTATTTTTCAGCACTTCCGCAAGCTGATGAGCGTGGTCTGTGCTGTCATTAACGTGATCTAGCATTACATATTCAATGGTTACTTTACCGTGATTTGCGTTTGACACCTCAAGGTATTTATTCACCGATTCCATTAACATCTTAATGTTATATTTTTTATTGATTGGCACTAATACATCACGCAATTCATCATTTGGTGCGTGGAGAGAAATTGCTAACGCCACATCAATTTGCTCACGCATTTTATCTAATGCAGGCACAACCCCTGAAGTTGAAAGGGTTACACGGCGTTTTGATAAACCGTAGGCAAAATCATCTAACATAATTTCCATTGCGGGAATCACATTATTCATATTGAGCAATGGCTCACCCATTCCCATCATTACCACATTGGTAATCGGGCGAACGCCTGTTACGCCAAAGTTGCCGATAATTTTAGAAGCTCGCCACACCTGCCCGATAATTTCAGACACAGTTAAGTTACGGTTAAAACCCTGTTGTGCGGTTGAGCAGAAAGTACAAGCCAATGCGCAGCCCACTTGCGAGGACACACAAAGGGTCGCACGGTCATCTTCAGGGATATAAACCGTTTCAATTTGTTGATCGCCTACTTGCATTGCCCATTTAATAGTGCCATCTGCTGAGCGTTGTTCTACCGCCACTTCTGGGGCTTTAATTTCAGCAATACGTTTTAATTTTTCACGCAATACTTTGTTGATATTGCTCATATTGTCGAAATTATCTTCGCCGAAATGGTAAATCCATTTCATTAGCTGATCAGCACGAAACGGCTTTTCGCCCATTTCTGCAAACAGCTCACGCATTTCTTGACGATTGAGGTTTAATAAATTGATTTTTTCTTTTGGTTGTTCAGCAGACCCACAGCCTGCATTGGTAATCAGTTCTGACATAAATTAGAAAGCCTCGTTATTACACGGTTTGTGGCAAAAGATTGGGGCGAGTTTGCCCTTGTTTTGCGGTATTTTTAAAGCGTGCAATTTTACTGGTTCTTTTGTTGCAAGGCTAGTGTTTTTTGGACAAATAATTTCCTTACAAAATATAAGACTATTTACATTAATCTTAATGATCTATAGAATAGCCTTCGATAATTCTCATTCTCAATAATATCAAGGAGGCTGAAAATGAAACTATCAACAATTAAAAAAGCATTAGTATTAACCTTTGGTTTAGGCTCTGCAATGGCGATGGCTGAACCGTTTAAAGTTGTAACCACCTTTACCGTTATTCAGGATATTGCACAAAATGTGGCGGGTGATAAAGCGGTTGTTGAATCAATCACTAAACCCGGTGCGGAAATTCACGATTATCAACCTACGCCAAAAGATATTGTGAAAGCCCAAAAAGCGGATTTAGTATTGTGGAACGGTATGAACCTAGAGCGTTGGTTTGAGCGTTTCTTTGAAAATGTAAAAGGTAAACCTGCTGTTGTTGTAACCGAAGGTATTACGCCAATGCCAATTACCGAAGGCGAATATAAAAATCTGCCAAATCCACACGCTTGGATGTCCACCGACAATGCATTAATTTACATTGAAAACATTCGTGCAGCTTTAGTAAAATATGACCCTAAAAATGCCGAAACCTACAATGCAAATGCCAAAGCCTATGCTGAAAAAGTAAAAGGTATTGCCAAACCACTTCGTCAGCGTTTAGCGTTCATTCCCGAACAACAACGTTGGTTAGTAACCAGCGAAGGGGCATTTAGCTATCTTGCGAAAGACTACAACTTAAAAGAGCTTTATTTATGGGCAATTAATGCCGAAGAACAAGGTTCGCCAAAACAAGTGAAAAAAGTGATTGATGGCGTGAAAGCGAATAAAATCCCTGTTGTCTTTAGCGAAAGTACCGTTTCAGACAAACCTGCTAAACAAGTGGCTAAAGAAACGGGGGCGTTATATGGCGGTGTGATTTATGTAGATTCACTGTCAGAAAAAGATGGACCTGTGCCAACTTATTTAGATTTGCTCAACGTAACCATCAGCACCATTGTTGAAGGTTTCGAGCGTAGTAAAAAATAACCAGAGTTAAAATGACAACACATTCAACCTCCATTTCTGTCGAAAAATTATCTGTCCGTTACAACAACGGGCATATAGCCTTGCACGATGTTTCATTTCATCTTGAAAATGGCACAATCTGTGCATTAATCGGGGTAAATGGAGGCGGTAAATCTACTCTTTTTAAGAGTTTAATGGGGCTGGTAAAACCACTTACCGGCTCGGTTAAACTCAGCCAACTACCCATTTCTAAAGCCTTAAAGCAAAATTTAGTCTCTTATGTACCACAAAGTGAAGAGGTGGACTGGCAATTCCCAGTATCTGTTTATGATGTGGTGATGATGGGGCGATACGGCTATATGAATTTCTTGCGTATTCCTCGTGAAATTGACAAGCAAAAAGCAGAACAAGCAATGGAACGCGTTGGCGTTTTACATCTGAAAGAACGACAAATCGGCGAACTTTCTGGCGGGCAAAAAAAGCGAGTTTTTCTCGCCCGTGCCTTAGCTCAAGAAAGTAAGATCATTTTGTTAGATGAGCCTTTTACAGGCGTTGATGTAAAAACCGAAAATGCGATTGTGGAATTGCTCAAGCAACTCAAAGAGGAGGGGCATTTGATTTTGGTTTCTACTCACAACCTTGCCAGCGTCCCCAGTTTTTGCGATCAGGTGTTAATGATCAATCGAACATTACTCGCTTCAGGAAAAACGGAAGAAACCTTTAATAATCAAAACTTAGAAAAAGTATTCGGCGGTTTATTGCATTATCAAAAATAATGTTTAATCAAATAGGGAGGCAAACGCACTCCCTATTTTATTTGGGTTAGCGAATTTTAGAATATGCAAAACTTAAGAAAAAAATAACTGCTTGTACAAGAATGATTGTTGGGCCTGTGGCTGCGTCAATATGGTAGCTTAATAGAGTGCCAAACACAGATGAACCGCCTGAAATTGCTAACGCAATGGCAAGCATTTTATCAAATCGCTTTGTGAGTAAATAAGCGGTAATACCCGGGGTAATCAACATCGCCACTACTAAAATCACCCCCACAACTTGCATTGCACTAATAATGGTTAAAGCAAGCAGCGATAACAAACCGTAATGCAATAATTTCACAGGCAAACCAACCACTTTGGCTTGATTCATATCAAAACAATAGAGCAAGAAATCTTTGCGTTTAAACAATACCACTACAAAAGTAAAAAGGCTCACTACTACTGTTTGAATTAAATCACTTTTCGTTACTCCCAATAAATTCCCAAACAAGATATGAGTTAAATGCTCGCCCGTATTGAATGCGGTAAATAGCAGAATACCAAAAGCGAACATTCCCGAAAATACAATCCCCATAATGGTATCTTCTTTTAAACGGCTATTCTCTTTTAGATAACCAACCGATAAGGCACAAAACAAGCCCGAAGAAAATGCCCCTATCGCAAGCGGTAAACCTAATAGCGAAGAAATAACCACTCCCGGCAATACAGCGTGTGAAATCGCATCGCCCATTAACGACCAACCTTTTAACACCAAATAGCAAGAGAGAACGGCACTCACGCTCGCCACTAAAATAGCGGTGATGAGGGCGGTTTGCATAAACTCAAACTGTAGAGGTTCTAAAATCCAATCAAGCATTTTGCTCCTCCCCTTCTCGTGCTAACTCTTTTACAGATTGGCGTTTTTGCGACACTAAACCATATTTAGGGGCGAAACAAAATGCAGCGAGAAAAATCAAGGTTTGCAGACACACAATTACCGCCCCTGTTGCCCCATCTAAAAAGTAGCTTAAATACGCTCCTAGCCCAGATGTCAGTGTGCCGATAAGCATTGCAATCATCACGACTTTAGAGAAGCGATCTGATAATAAATACGCCGTTGCTCCCGGTGTAACCACCATTGCAATCACTAAAATCGCCCCAACGGTTTGTAACGCCACCACCACACAGGCACTTACCAGCGTAAAGAAAATCACTTTATAGCGTAGCGGAGAAATTCCGACTGAAAGAGCGTGGTGTTCGTCAAAAAAGACAAGCAACAGATCTTTCCAAAATAGGATCAAACCGAGTAACGAAATAGCGATAATCAGCATAACTTGCCACAAATCGTCATCGGCAATGCCTAAAATATTGCCCATCACGATGGAATTGACATCAACTGAGGTGGGATTGAGCGAAACAATAAACATACCTAAGGCGAAAAAGGTAGTAAAAATAAAGCCGATAACCGCATCTTCTTTAATTTTCGTCAGACTTTTTACCCAAAGAATTGATAATGCTGCCAAAACACCTGAAAAAAATGCTCCAACGGCGTAAGGTAATTTCAACGCATAAGCAATGGCAACGCCTGGCACAACTGCGTGGGATAAGGCATCGCCAATCAAAGACCAGCCTTTTAACATCAAAAAGGCGGAGAGAAATGCACAAACCAAGCCTACGCCCATACTCACAAAAATCGCTTTTTGCATATAGTTGTAGGCAAACGGTTCTAATAAAACATCAAACATAAAATCCTAACAAGTTGTTGATAATAGTTCGCATATACTAACATATAAACCACGTTGAATGTAGGGATTAAACCTGTATTTTGCTAAATATCCAACACAAAATCATAAGGATTTGGATAACGGTAAACAAAACCTAATTCTGTGCGGATTTTTTCAGCTTTGACTATCCTTACAAGCGGTCGATTTTCTTCAGAAAATTGCAAATCGCTCAAGCCAAAACGTTTTGCCATTTCACTATAATACGCTTTACGAGTAGGGTGCTGCTCAGCACATAAATGGAAAATACGTTGCCCGTTTGGTTTGGCTAAAAGCAGGGAAATTGCCGCAATGCAATCCTCCAAATGAACTAAATTCACAGGCTGCTCTGCCCCCGTTAAATTTTGCTTGCCTGCTAAATAAAAAACAGGGTGGCGTTTTTTGCCCACAAGCCCCGCTAAACGCACAATATCGCAATGAATCGGCAAATTGAGCAACCAATTTTCCACTTTTGCTAAAAGAGAGGTTGGATCGATTTCTGCAATTTCATCAAAAACGCCCGATTCCATCGGCAAAACAGAGGTCGAGCTTGTGAAAATAATATGTTTTAAGCCTTTTTCTATCGCAGAAGAAACCAGCTGTTGAATGCCTAAAAGATAGTTTTCTGGCGTTGTTTTTGACGGTGGCAAGGCAATTACCATTGTGTCAGCAGCTAATAAAGTCTCAAGCTCATCGTTAATAATCAGATTGTTCAAATCCAGCGGATAACATTCAATCGGCATATCAGATACCATTCGTTTCGAGCCAACAACCCGCCAACCCTCTTTTTTCATCTGCACTGCTAATGGTAATCCAAGCCAGCCTAAGCCAAGAATAGTCAATTTTTTCATTTTATTTTCACTTATTTATTTGAAACTCAAACAGGTAAGACCAGTTATTTAGCACTCCGAAATTGTTCAAAAAAAAAACAATTGTGTATAATGCCCCTGTAGCTTAAAAATGAAGTTATTCTATAAGCTATAAGCCAATCATCGGCTATTTTGCTTAATTTTACAAATTAATATGAGGATTTTTTATGAAGAAATTAGCACTCGCACTCTTTATTTCAGGTTTTGCGCTATCAGCACAAGCAAGCGAATACCCAGCTGAATGTAGAGAATTAATTGATTTAACTTTTGAAGCGGCGAAATACTCACCAGAAGTGAAAGCTCAACTAGGTATGACCAAAGAAGAGATGATTAAAGTGTCTGAAGATGCTTGGAAAACAATGAGTGATGCAGATAAAAAATCTGCCATTGCAGGCTGTAAAGCAGGAATTGAGCAACAAAAACAAGTTATCGAAGCATTAAAAGCTCAGAAGAAATAATAGTTGAGATAAAGTCCATACTGCGGTATGGATTTTTTACTGTTCAGAATAAGTAAAGCAAAATTTCGGTATAAAAAAAGCACCTTATGGTGCTATCTCTTTTCTTTATAATGGAGCGGGAAACGAGGCTCGAACTCGCGACCCCGACCTTGGCAAGGTCGTGCTCTACCAACTGAGCTATTCCCGCATTGAGTTATTATCGAAATGGTGCCCGAGGCCAGACTTGAACTGGCACGCCCCGAAAGGCGAGGGATTTTAAATCCCTTGCGTCTACCGATTCCGCCACTCGGGCTTCGATAACTATCTATTTTGTTAAAATTTAATTCTTCTAAATGGTGCCCGAGGCCAGACTTGAACTGGCACGCCTCGAAAGGCGAGGGATTTTAAATCCCTTGCGTCTACCGATTCCGCCACTCGGGCAACACGATATAGAAAAATTGGAGCGGGAAACGAGGCTCGAACTCGCGACCCCGACCTTGGCAAGGTCGTGCTCTACCAACTGAGCTATTCCCGCAAATTTAAATTGTTGATTTTCTAAATGGTGCCCGAGGCCAGACTTGAACTGGCACGCCCCGAAAGGCGAGGGATTTTAAATCCCTTGCGTCTACCGATTCCGCCACTCGGGCAACACGATATAGAAAAATTGGAGCGGGAAACGAGGCTCGAACTCGCGACCCCGACCTTGGCAAGGTCGTGCTCTACCAACTGAGCTATTCCCGCATTTAAAAACGCTACGAACTTCGTAGCGTCTCAACAGGTCCATATTCTATGGATTTCAGATTTAATGTCAAATAAATTTACAGGAAATCTTTAAAAAATGGTTTAACTGGCGAAAAATAACGCTTTTTGCAAATTTTTTGCGAAATTTAACCGCTTGTAATCCTTTATTTACTGAAATCGTACTCTGCAAATTTGTTACTAATTCCGATAACCACTTTCGCCGCTTTTTCCATTGTATCTACCGAGATAAATTCAAAACGCCCGTGAAAATTTTCGCCACCCGTGAATAAATTCGGACAAGGTAAGCCCATAAATGACAGGCGAGAACCGTCCGTACCACCCCGAATTGGCTCTAAGTTTGGCTCAATGCCCTGCTCTCGCATTACTTTTTCAGCAATCTCAATTAAGTACGGATAGTCGTTTAGCACCTCACGCATATTGCGATACTGTTCAATAATCTCCACTTTACCACAATGTTCGCCGTAAATTTTCTGTATTTCCGCCATTGTCTCGGTCAGCATTTTGCCGAATGTTGCCAACTCATCACGATCAAAACTGCGGAGAATGTAACGCACCTCAGCGTGATCAATGCTTCCCTCAATATCGTGCAACATAATAAAACCTTCACGATGTTCGCTGGTTGCTGGTGTTAAATGTGGCGGCAAGCGGTGCTGGAACTCACACGCACGCTCTAAGGCGTTGATCATCTTGCCTTTTGCCGTGCCGGGGTGAACACTACGCCCGAAAAAAGTAACTACAGCGGCATCGGCATTGAAATTCTCATACTGCAACTCGCCCAACGGACCGCCGTCCAGCGTAAACGCCACATCAGCCCCAAAGGTTTTCACATCAAAATGATCCACTCCACGCCCGATCTCTTCATCGGTGGTAAAGCCGACACGAATTTTGCCGTGCGGAATCTGCGGATTGGCTTGCAAGTATTCAATCGCAGAGAGAATAATCGCAATGCCCGATTTATCGTCTGCACCTAAAAGGCTTGTACCGTCTGTGGTCACGAGCGTATCGCCAATCAGCTTGTTCAAATTCGGGAAATCGTTCGGCGAGAGTGTATCGCCACTGCCGTTTAACACAATATCGCCACCTTGATAGTTTTGAATTACCTGTGGCTTAACGTTCTTACCATTAAAATCAGGCGAAGTATCAACGTGAGCAATTAATCCCAACACAGGAATAGATTTTTCAGTATTGGCAGGCAACGAGGCAAATAGATAGCCATTCGGATCAAGAAAAATCTCTGTCAGCCCCATTGTTTCCACTTCGGCTTTCAGCAGATGAAGCAGATCCCTCTGTTGTGGCGAACTCGGCACGCTTTCGCTTTTTGGATCGGAGGTGGTGTAGATTTGAGTATAGCGTAAAAGGCGCTCTAATAATTTTTGTTTCATAGTCTTCCCTAAATATCAAGCGGTCAAAATTTGGTAAAATTTTACCGAAAATTGACCGCTTGTCGAGAGCTAGACTACCAGCTTATCAATTAAGTCTGTCACAAACTCCAACCGTGCTTTATTCTCTTCCAACGCTAACTTAAAGCGGAATTTCACCGCCCCTTCAAAACTATACACCGCAGGTTGTTTTTGGATAAGCTGAATAAACTTCATCGGATCTAGCTGGGCGGTCGGTTTAAATTCCAAGTAACCTCCATTGATCCCCGCATCAATTTTCTTCAAGCCAAACGGTTCGGCGGCTAGACGAAGTTGCGTAATTTGGAACAGGTTTTTGGTTGCCTCTGGGAGCAAGCCGAAGCGGTCGATCAGCTCTACTTTGAGATCATTCAAAGCTTGCAGATTTTCACTGCTTGCAATCCGCTTGTAGAACGATAAACGCATATTCACATCAGGCAAGTAATCATCAGGGATTAACGCCGGCACTCGTAGCTCAATCTCCACTTGGTTTTGGGTGATTTCATCAAGGGTTGGTTCACGCCCTTCTTGCAAGGCTTTCACCGCATTTTCGAGCAAATCCATATAGAGCGAAAAGCCGATACTCTCAATCTGTCCGCTCTGCTCACTGCCCAATAATTCGCCTGCTCCACGAATTTCTAAATCGTGGGTGGCGAGGGCAAAACCTGCCCCGAGATTGTCGATGGTACTCATCGCCTCCAAGCGTTGTTCCGCATCTTTAGTGAGCGTTTTCGGTGGTGGGGTGAGCATATAGGCATAGGCTTGATGGTGCGAACGCCCCACCCGTCCACGCAGTTGGTGAAGCTGTGCCAAGCCGAATTTGTCCGCCCGTTCAATGATAATCGTATTGGCGGTCGGCACATCGATCCCTGTTTCAATAATGGTCGAACACACCAGCAAGTTAAAGCGTTGGTGATAGAAATCGCTCATCACTCGTTCCAGTTCTCGCTCTCGCATTTGACCGTGCCCGATCACCACTCGAGCTTCCGGCACTAACTCTGCCAATTTTTCCGCACAGTTTTCAATGGTTGCCACATCATTATGCAGGTAATAAACCTGCCCGCCACGCAAGATTTCACGCAGGATCGCCTCACGGATCACCGCTTTGTCTGTTTGGCGAACGAAAGTTTTAATGCTCAGACGGCGAGCCGGCGGGCTGGCGATAATTGAGAGATCCCGCATTCCGTTGAGTGCCATATTCAGCGTTCTTGGAATTGGCGTGGCGGTCAGCGTCAAAATATCGACATTCGCCCGCAGTTGCTTGATTTTCTCTTTTTGACGCACGCCGAAACGGTGTTCTTCATCAATCACCAGCAAGCCGAGATCACGGAAGGCGACATCATCTTGCAGCAACTTGTGCGTGCCGACCAGAATATCAACCTTGCCTTCCTCCACTTTTTCCAGAATCGCTTTCTGCTCTTTGGCGGTTTTGAAGCGAGAAAGCACCTCAACATTCACAGGATAATTGGCAAAGCGGTCTTTGAAATTTTCATAATGCTGCTGAGCTAAGAGAGTAGTCGGGGCGAGAATCGCCACTTGCTTGTGGTTCATCACCGCCAAGAAAGTGGCACGAATTGCCACTTCGGTTTTGCCAAAGCCGACATCGCCGCAAACCAGTCTGTCCATTGCTTTCGGTTGGCACATATCGCTAATCACCGCATTGATGGCAATTTTCTGATCGTCCGTTTCTTCATATGGGAACGAGGCACTGAATTGGTCGAACTCCGCCTTATCATACTTGAACGCAAAGCCGGTTTGGCTCTCCCGTTTCGCATAGACATCAAGCAATTCCGCCGCCACATCTCGGATCTTCTCTGCGGCTTTCTGGCGGGTTTTCGCCCACGCCTCGCTGCCTAATTTGTGCAACGGTGCAGTTTCGTCCGCGCCGCCGATATAACGGCTAATTAAATGCAAAGAGGCAACAGGCACATAGAGCTTGGCATCGTTAGCGTAATGCAACACTAGATATTCCGCTTTCATTCCGCCCGCATCTAGTAAAGTTAAACCACCATAACGCCCCACGCCGTTTTCCAAATGCACCACCGCTTGCCCGATTTTCAGCTCGGCAAGGTTGCGGATCAGCGTGTCGGGATTAACCGTTTTGCGGTTTTTCTCGTGGCGTTTTTGTTGGACTTTTTCGCCGAGTAGGTCGGTTTCGCAGATGATGGCAAGGTTACGGGCGGGCACAGGACCCGCTCCTACATTTTCATTATCGTTTTCAGCCTCATTGCCCAATTCATTATCGTAGGGGGGGGCCCCGTGCCCGCCTGTTTCCACCACAAAACCCTGATCAAGCGGTGAAATAATCAGGGAAAATGGCAGACCTTGTGCTTCATCTAATGAATTGACCTGCTTCGGCTTTACCCCAATCGGGGCAAGCAGATCCAAAAGCGTTTCCCGCCGCCCCTCGCTTTCCACCGAAAACAGAATGTTACCCTTAAATTTTTGGCGGAACTGTTGGAACAAGGCAAACGGCTCTTTTGCTCCCGATTGAATGGCAAGTTCAGGCAAGTTTGCCACATTTGCATTCATTTTCGCTGCAGATTTACGGATTTTCTCCGAAGTTATCGTCAATCTTGGATAACCTTTCAGCCAGCGATTAACCTCATCAATCGCAAACCAGAGATCGCTCGGCGGTAACAGTGGACGCATTGGATCGACTCGACGGCTTTCATAACGATTTTGCGTATCCTGTTGAAATTGTTCGGCTTTTTGTTGAATTTCAGCGGAAGTGATAAACAGCGTATTTTGCGGAAAGTAGTCAAACAGGCTCGCCATTTCGGTAAAGAACAGCGGTTGCCAGTATTCGATCCCCGCATTTAAAATCCCTTTGCTGACCTGCTGATAGATATGCTCCGGCTCACGGCGGATCTCTCCGAATGTTTCACGGAATTTGGTACGAAAATGCTCGATCCCATTGCTATCGGTCGGGAACTCGTGGGCAGGCAATAAATTGATTTCGGCAATTTCGGCTTTGGTGCGTTGGTTATCCACATCAAAGGTGCGGATAGAATCAATTTCATCATCGAAAAAATCCAAGCGGAACGGTTCGTTCGCACCCATCGGGTAGAGGTCTAAAATTGAGCCACGCACCGCATATTCGCCATATTCCAGCACCTGATCCACCGCTCGATAACCGGCATTTTCCAGTTGTAAACGCAAGTTTTGAATCGAAAAGCGATCGCCTTTTTTAATCAGCAACACATTGTTGGCAAGGTAGCTCGGTGGGCAGACTTTCTGCATTAAGGTATTGATCGGCAAAAGAAAAATCTGCTTTCTGCCTTGTTGTAGCTCGAACAGGGCTGAAAGGCGGGCGGAGATAATATCTTGGTGAGGTGAGAAATTATCATACGGCAAGGTTTCCCAGTCGGGGAAAAGTTGCACGGGTAATTTGGCAAACTGCGGCAGTGATTTTTCTAACCGTAGAGCGGTGCGGGTATCAGGCGTAACCACCACAGTTAAGCCGTTAAACTGTTGAGCGGCTTGGCTAATCGCCAGCGTATCGGAATGCCCGATCAAATTGCCAAGCGTTTGATGATCTTGAAAATTGCCGTCTATTTGCGGCAAAGAGAAGGAAATTAAAGACATACGAGCGGTCTGTTTTTGATAAAAAATTGCAAATTGGCTCTAGTTTACTAAAGCAGGCTGAATTGTGCAAAATTAGATGAGAAATTACAGCATTCAGATCCATTAATTAAAATTTCTGATAGAATAAATCCCCTTTTTAATTTTAACCCGAATAATATTATGAAAAATAAAATTTTAGGAAGTGCATTAATGATTGCAGGCACTACCATTGGTGCAGGAATGCTGGCAATGCCACTTACCTCTGCCGGAATGGGGTTCGGTGCAACGGCATTACTCTTAGTCGGATTATGGGCTTTATTAGCCTACACCGGTTTATTATTTATGGAAGTGTATCAAACCGCTCCGCAAAAAGATGTTGGAGTGGCAAGCCTTGCCGAACAATACTTTGGCTTAATCGGGCGTGTATTAGCCACTTTCAGCTTGCTCGTACTACTTTATGCCCTACTTGCGGCTTATATTACCGGCGGTGGCTCACTGTTAGCCGGTGTAATGCCTGAAATTGCAGATGCTGATATGAAACTTAAAATTAGTATTTTAATCTTTACTGCGGTATTAGGAACATTTGTTGTAGTCGGAGTGAAATCTGTTGATGGCTTAACTCGAGTGCTATTTATCGGTAAGATCATTGCCTTTATCGCTGTATTATTAATGATGTTACCTAAAGCAAAATTAGAAAATTTAACAGCAATTCCATTAGATAATTTATTAGTCATTTCTGCTGTGCCGATTTTCTTCACGGCATTTGGTTTCCACGTTATTATGGGAACAATTAACAGTTATTTAGATGCAGATATCGGCAAAATTCGTAAATCCATTTATATTGGTACAGCTATTCCGTTAGTAGCTTATTTATTATGGCAATTAGCGACTCACGGTGTATTAAGCCAAAACGAATTTACCACTATTTTGGCTCAAGACCCAACCTTAAATGGTTTAGTTACTGCAACCAGCCAAATTACAGGTAGCACAATTTTAGGCGAAATGGTGCGTTTATTCTCTGTGCTTGCATTAATTACTTCTTTCTTAGGTGTATCAATGGGTATTTTTGAAGGCGTAGGCGATTTATTAAAACGTTTGAATTTACCAACTAACCGCTTATGGCTAACAATTGCAACCTTCACACCCCCACTCTTATTTGCGTTGTTCTATCCAGATGGCTTTATTATGGCGTTAGGTTATGCAGGTTTATTATTTGCTTTCTACGGTATGATTTTACCTATTGGCTTAGCATGGAAAGCTCGCAGCCAACACCCAAATCTGCCTTATCGTGTAATTGGTGGTAATGTAGCGTTAGTCATTGCCTTAATTGCTGGTATTTGCATTATGGTTATTCCATTTTTAATTCAGCTAGGTTATTTACCGCAGGCTGTGGGTTAATAAACTTATAAAGGCTACGATAAATCGTAGCCTTTATACAAGCGGTTAAATTTGAGCTAAATTTTGCAATTTAGCCGATCAATTTATATAACGCTCTGATTTGATCTTCTTTTAATGCACTACCTACTTTTTCTCGACCAACAAAAATCTTAAACATCGCATTGCCTTTTTTGTTGATAAATACCAACGAAACTGTGCGTTTTCCCATAAATGGTCGATCAAGTAAGTATATTTTGGCACAATTTTCATAATGTAAATGCCCTTGTAAACCACCACTTTCTTTGTGTTCAAAATTGTAAAATCCACGAGAAATTGAACCGCTTGGTAATTTGCCAACAAATTCAATAATGGTATCTTCCGTATGTGAAATAAAGGTAATTGCATCGTCCCATTCGTGAATTTCTTGCAGAATTTCAGCAAAACGCTCCCCATTTGTTACTTTAAGCATATTCGATGGTAGGCTAAGCATTACTTCTTCCAACGAACATTGATATTTCGAGGCTACCATCTCTAAAATTTGTCCTGGATTTTCATTTAATTCATTGCGTAGAGCGGTTTGTTGTTCTAGTGATAACATAAATTCCTCCTTAAGAAAATAGAGCCTTGAAGCTCTCTAAATAATTAGAAATGGTACTCAAAACTTGCTGAAAAATTTCGTCCTGGTTCGTAGTAGCGTTGCAAGCCAGGATAACCTCCATATTTATAGTTTTCACGGACACCCACCGAATTTACAACGCCGCCTGTTGTATTTAAACCACGCAATGTATCCCAAGTGTGATATTTACGGTTAAGCAAATTGTAAACACCTGCACGCAAAGTGATATTTTCTGTTGGCTTATAAAAACCGTATAAATCTACAATAAAAGCTTTAGCATTTAAGTGCTTCCATTCATCTAAACCTGTTTCGTGAGAATATTCAGCGCAGCGAGTCTCATATTCACTTCCCCAGTATGGATAATAAGGATTTAGGGTTTTCTGCTCTTTCACACATTTTTCAGGTAACGTTTTCAAATATTTTGCCTCTTTAGCCTTTTTCGCACCTAAGAATGTTAAACGAGAAAATATTCCCCATTTGCCTTCTGGTTGCTCATAATCTAAACCAATAACAGCTTTAATTGGCTGAATAGAAAGTAAATCTGCTCCATTTGACATATTCCCCTTGCTATAACCTAATGAACCAAATAGCTTCCAACCTTCAGAAATAGATATAGCAGAATTTAAATTCCATTTTCCTGTTACCTCTACCCCATAGATTTTCGCAGAGTCAATATTTTGCATTTGTTGAACAGGCCGCCAAAATTCTTTGCCATAAGCACGATAGACATCCCAAGTTTCTTGCTCCCATAGAAAATCTTTATATTTTGTATGGTGTAAATTTACAGAAAATTGCCCCGCATTGCCTTGCCCCTGCAAACTTAAATTTTGAGTTAAGCTACGTTCTGCTTTTAAGTTGGGATTTGACATCCACGCCCCTGCGGCATTATCTCGATAATCGAAATACATTTCTGATGCGTTTGGTATGCGAAAGCCTGTTCCGATGTTATAAGCAACTTTCCAAATATCAGTAACTTGCTTTTCTAAACCTGCAACCCAAGTCATTTGGTTAAATTTAGCATTCTCGGTTTTTACACAATTTCGACATTCTAAGCCCGTAAGATCTCTTTGTTTATATTTCACCCAATCATAACGAATGCCTATTTTTGCGTTCCAGTTATTTGTAAGGTCTATACTATCTTGTAATGATAAATAATGTAGCTTACTTTTAATTGGGTGCATCATTGTTGAATTCGGTAAATGAGTCCAAGCACCAGATACATAAACTGAATCTTTATGTAGAACATCAAAATTTCTTTGTGCTGCTGAAGCCTTGAGGGAAAATTGATGCGTTGATTTACCTAATGCTAAAAGTTGGCTATCTAAACGAAGGTTTAAGCGTTTTAATTCTGTACTAAAAATACGAATATCAGTATCACTAGATGTTCTTTGTTGAGCAGGACTCCATTCAGTTGCTGCCTCTGCACGCCTTCCTTCATAGTTATAAGCTGATGTTTCTGTCTTTTGGTAATCAAGATCCGTTTTTACTAAAGCAATCCATTTAGACTCTGGGAAAAACTCATAAAAGGCATTCACTGTATCACGCTTACTACGATCTTCTGCCTCACGCCAATATGAGCTTAAATAAACAGCGGAATCCTCAATAATGTAATTTTTGTTATTTTGGCCGCTGTATGATATACCAATGCGATGCTTATCATTAAAACGGTAAGCAAATTTTGCTAAGTAACTGTGATGTTTATGCGTAGAATCATCTGGTGTTTGTTTACTGCTGCCAATAGTTCGGGTGTGTAACGCATCTTCGGGAATTGTATAACCACCTGCACTTTCCATTTCGTGTCCATAACGATTTGAGTAAACTAATACGGCTTCTGCTTGTTCCCCTAAATAGCCAATACCGAGTGTATTTACCCATTCATTATTGCGTGTAGCATAACCTGTGCGATAAAAAGCACCGAATTTATTGCTATCACGAACAATATCATAAGCCTCAAGTGTTCGATAATTAACACCACCGCCTAAATGCCCACTACCTTGATTGAAAGAATCAGCCCCTTTTGATACTTCAATGGTTCGAGCTAATTCAGGATCAATAGATTGACGAGATGTATTTAAATTACCATAACGTTTATTATGCGAAAATTAATGATGTAAGTTATTGATTTATAAGGATTTATTTATTTTCATCAATTGGCTGTATCATTGAATTTTCATCAAAGTTATATGTAATACCTTTACGTCCGCCGTCCATTG